>JAAYZQ010000154.1 GCA_012514775.1 Anaerolineaceae bacterium | reverse complement strand
CCCTGCCCAGCGACCGGGTGACCGGCCTGGGCCTGGGCGAGTCGCCGGGCAGCACCGACCACACGTCGTTTGTCCTGGTCTTTCAGTTGACCACCAAGTAAAGGCTGCCACCCTGCAGCCGAATAACCAAGAGGTTCGCGTGGGGCGCGTACTCTTATTGCTCGCAATCCTGCTCTTGACCTTGCCGCCGGCCGCGGCAAGGGAGCCAGCCCCCACCGTTTTCGTCCGCATGTCGCCGGATCACCTGCGCCAGGCCCGGGAGGCCGGGCTGGAGCCGGTGCGCCTGGTGGATTACGGCAGCTTTGCCTGGCTGGAGCTGGCCGAAGGCGACCTGATCCGCCTCCAGGCCGGCGGCCTGCCCTACGAGCTGCAGCACGACGCCTACCGGCTGGACCTCGGCGGGCAGAGCTTTGATCCCGTGCCGGACGGCGTGCGCCTGCCCGCCGGCTGGCAGCCCGCGGCCGAACGGGACGACGCGGCCGCCGCGGGGCACGATCTACAGCTCGTGCAGTTGATCGGTCCCACCCGGGCCGAGTGGCTGGCCGCGCTGGAGGCGGCCGGGCTGGAGTTCGTGCGTTATGTCCACCCCTACAGCTATATCGCCTGGGGCGACGCTGCCGCCCTGGAGCGGGCCGCGGGCCACGACTTTGTGCGGTGGACCGGCCCCTTTGAGCCGGCCTGGCGCCTCGACCCTCGCTGGCGCACCCTGGGCGCCGAACCGGTGCCGGTGAACGTGCTGCTCGTCCGCGCTGCGGACGTGGAGGAAGCCGTCAACCGGCTGGAGAGCCTGGGCGGTGACCCCGGCGCCCGCGTGGCGCTGGACCGGGCCCTGTCGCACGTCAGCCTGCGCCTGCCCGCCCCGGCCCTGCAAGCAGCGGCGCGGATCCCGGGGGTGTACAGCGTCCAGGTCGCGCCCACCAATGGCGGCCTGCGGGGGGAGATGAGCAACCAGGTCAGTGCCAACAACCTCAACTCGAACTTTGCCTTCCCCGGCTACCAGGAGTGGCTGGCGGACCTGGGCCTGAATGGCACGGGCGTCGTCATTGCCAACGTCGACGCCGGCATTCGAGGGACGCACCAGGACCTGGCCGGCCGGATGCTACCCTGCAGCGGAAGTACGTGTGGTGGCGCCCTGATGAGCGATCACGGCACGCACACCGCCGGCATCATGGCCGCCGACGGCTCGTCGGGGATCGCCGACAGCGGCGGCTTCTTGCGGGGCCTGGGCATGGCGCCGGGGGCGCGGCTCATAGAGCAGGTCTATACCCTGGCATACCAGGGCGACAGCCCCGACATGGGACTGCTCATGGCCGAATCGTACCGCAACGGCGCCGCCATTTCGGGCAATAGCTGGGGACCGTCGGGAACGCCTGAGGGCTATGACTTTTACGCCATGCAGGTCGACGTCGGCGTGCGCGACGCCGACCCCGTGGCGCCGGGCAACCAACCGCTGACCTACGTCTTGTCCATCATGAATGGCGGGGGCGGCATCAGCACCCAGGGCTCGCCCGACGAGGCCAAGAACATCCTGACGATCGGCTCCACTTACCTGCAGCGCATCGACGGCAGCCAGTCTCTGAACATCGACGACCTCTCGGAGAACACGGCCCATGGACCGGCGCTGGACGGGCGCAAGATCCCCCACATGGTGGCCCCCGGTGTCCTGGTAGACTCGACGAGCAGCAGCGGCGACGACCAGTTCGTTTTGAAATCCGGCACGAGCATGGCCTCCCCCCACGTCTCGGGGGCCGCCGCCCTCTTTGTCCAGTACTACCGCGCGCTGCGCGGGACAGACCCGAGCCCGGCCCTGATCAAGGCTGCCTTCCTGGCCGTGGCCCACGACCTGGCCGGCCACCTGGACGCCGACAAGAACGTGCTGGGGCACCCGTTTGACAGCAAACAGGGCTGGGGGCGCCTGGATGCGGCGGCCGTGCTGGACCCGGCAGTGCCGGTCCGGTATTATGACCAGCTCTCCGTACTGGACGATACAGGCCAGGTGTGGCAGCGAGTGCTGCGCGTGGGCGACAGCAGCCGGCCCCTGCGCCTGATGCTCGCCTGGACCGACGCCCCGGGCCACGGGAAGGGCGGCACCACGCCGGCCTGGAACAACGACCTGGACCTGGTAGTCGAGGCAAATGGGCAGACCTACCGGGGGAACGCGTTTGGCAGCGATGGCTGGTCGCTGCCAGGGGGTGGCCGCGATTGGATGAACAACACCGAGGGGGTGTTCCTGCCGCCGGGAGCTGCCACTACGTTCACAGTGCGGGTTGCCGCCAGCAACATCACCTCCGACGGCGTCCCCAACCGCGGCGACGACACCGACCAGGACTTTGCCCTGGTGTGCTACAACTGCCTGCCGGGCGGTTCGGAGGGGCTGCTGTACCTGCCCTTGATCCGGAACTAGGGATCCGTGGGGGGCTGTCCGCCTGGCTCGTCCGGCTCGTCAGGCGCGAGGCCATCGGGATCGTAGCTGCCCCACTTGACGTCGACGGTCAGCGCCAGCCGCAGGATGTCCTCGGTCTCGGACCTGGCGACCGCCTTTTGCAGGGCAGACTGCCGGCCCGCGGCTGCGCCCGTCTCGGGAACCTCGCCGGGGACGACGGCCAGGATGCGCACCGAGACGACGTCCCCCTGCCTGTAGGGCAGGGTGCTGCCCGCCACCTGTCCCATCAGGCGCCTGCCAAGGGGCGTGCCCAATCCCAGAAAGCCGCGGTCCATGTCCGCCCCTTCGTCGGGCACGAGGGTCACCTCCAGGCGCTCGCTGCCCCCGGCTTCGTCGACCAGCTCGACCGTCACCCGCGAGCCCGGCCCGGCGGCGGGCGGCCGCTCGGCCGCCGCCTGGCGCTCCTGCTGAAGCATCTCCTCCCACTCTTCGCGGGTCCAGCGTTTGCCCTGGCTATCGTCTGCCATTCTGACCTCCACGCGCCGAGTATACCACCGCGTCCCGGATTTTCCAAAATGGGCCGCAACCTCTTTACACCTGGCCGTCTCCATGGTACAATAGGGTCCTGTGGCTGGCCCGCCGCTCTGCCCCGGGCAAACTGGGTCGGGGGTAGAGCCAGGCGGCAGCCGGCCAGGTCGGACGCAGCCCGTGCAGCCTGGGGCGATAGAAGCAGAAGTGACCGGCTGTTTGTCCTTTTCCCGTGGCTGTGATACAATGGGCGCTCTCAGCGCGGCCAAGGGGTGACACCCCGGCCGGTAAAGATACCGGACAATAGACGCGAGAGCATAAATGCAATACATGGTTGAAATGGAAGCTCGAGATCCCGGCAGCGGGATCCCGCTAGAAGGAGAGTGCGCGCCCCTGGTGGGCGATGCACCGCGCCCCCGGGTCCAGGCGACTACGCGGGCCACGACGGGGGCCGGGGCGGGAAGAGCAGTACCTATACCTGACTCGAGGTGAGCGAGACACTCACTGTTTTGCCTGGAGCGCTGCAATCTAGGGCAGCGAGTGACAGGCCGCCGGCAAAGGCGCCAGGCAATGGAAAGGCAAAGTTTGGCAATGAGCACAGATCAGCGCAATCTGAACTATGGCGGTCAGGCAGTAATGGAAGGCGTGATGATGCGCGGCAGCCAGGCGGTAGCCGTCGCCGTGCGGCGGCCCGATGGCGAGATCGTAATGCACGCCGAAAACCTGGACCCGCGGATCTATAAGGGTCGCTTGAGCAAGATCCCCTTCGTGAGGGCCATGACGGCCCTGTGGGACGTGCTGGTGTTGGGCATTCGCACCCTGATGTACTCGGCCGAGGTGGCCATGGGGCCCGTGGCCGAGGTCAAGTTCGAAGGGCCCATCGCCTGGGGCACCGTGGCGTTTTCCCTGGGCCTGGGCATCCTCCTCTTTTTCATCACCCCCCTGTTGTTGGTGGGGGCAGTGGACCCGCACATTCAGTCTTCCTTCGTCAGCAACCTCCTGGAGGGTATCGTCCGCACGGCCCTCTTTATCGGATACGTGGCCGCCATCGGCCTGGTCCCCGAGATCCGGCGCGTATTTGCCTACCACGGGGCGGAACACAAGACGATCAATGCCTACGAGGCAGGCGTGGAGCTGACGCCCGCTTCGGTGGCGCGCTTTTCCACGGCCCACTACCGGTGTGGGACGGCCTTCATGCTGTCGGTGATGGTCATCTCTATCCTGTTCTTTGCCCTGTTGGGCAGGCCACCCATCGCCCTGCGCATCCTGTCGCGCATCGTCTTTCTGCCGCTGGTGGCGGGCATCGCCTACGAGTACATCAAGCTCAGCGCCCGCCACACCAATAGCTGGCTCGTGCGAGCCCTGTCGGCGCCCAGCCTGGCCCTGCAAAAGCTGACCACGCGCGAGCCCGACCCGGCCATGCTGGAGGTCAGCATCGCCGCGCTGGAGCGCGTTCTGGAGGCCGAGGGCGTGCGGGAGGTCCCGGAGCCAACCAGCACCTTTGACAAAGTTGCCGATTACCCGGGGGCCGTGCTATAATAGGCCCCGGATGTGACGCTTGCGCCGCGGGCTCCGGCCTGCGTTGTCGGAGACGCCCGTCGCGCCAGGCAGTGGTCCCGGACGTCGAGGGCAGGACAGTTCAGGCACGCTGGAGAGCAGAACATGGTCCAGAAGCAAACCGTTCCTTCGGCCGCATTGCAAAAAGCTCGTAAGGCCAACGCCACGGGCGTGGAGCAGTACGAACGATGGGACATCGACGAAGCCATCAAGTCGCTGAACGAAGCGATTCGCCTTGCCCCGGAAGAGCCCCAGTATCACCTGAACCTCGCCCGTGCCCTGGCTCGCTACGGGGATTTCGACGCCGCCAAGCGTGCCCTGGGCTCCTACATCCGCTACGAACAGGACAACGACCTGGCCGAGCGATTCGAGCAGCTCTTTGGCGAGGGCATGGACGAGGTGGAGACCCTCCTCACCAAGCAGATGACCCGCAAGAACCTGCCCCTGGAAGTGGTAGGGGCGGCGGTGCAGATGTGGTTCGAGTATCGCATCTGTGTCGGGCGCCGGCCGCTCATCATCCGCAAGCCCGAGACCTGGGCGGCGGCCCTCGACTATACCATCCGCAAGGTGAACTTCTGTGAGCTCAGCCAGCGCGACATCGCCGACCTCTATGGCGTCAGCGCCTCGACGGTGCGCGCCTATCATAACGACCTGGTCCAGACCCTGGACATCATGCCCTGTGACTATCGCTACTTCCGTGGCGAGGAGAATCCCCTCGACAAGCTGGTGGAAGCAGCGGCAATGCTGGAAGAGCTGGAGGAACGCTTCCGGCGGCCATAGGGAGGCTAGCGTCACGGAAATAGAGATCATGGCGACGAAGCCAGGAGATTAGGACAACCTGGGGGTTCGAGGGCGGCGCCCGGCGGCGCGCCCTCGACCCCTCTTTTCGTTTCTTAAAACATCCTTGCAGGAGGAGAAAGAGATGGCAGAGAGCGGAGGCAATGTGCGTGCGCAAGACCTACTGGACTTTTGCGTGCGTGTCTTTCGGACGCTGGGTGTGGCGCCAGATGAAGCCTTTGTGACGGCCGAGAACCTCGTGACGGCGAACCTGCGCGGCATCGATTCGCACGGGGTCGCCCGCCTCATCCGGTACGTCAAGGGGCTGCAAGACGGCGTCATGGTAGCGCGGCCGGTTGAGACGATCGTCACCGAGACGCCCACCACCATCACCATCGACGCCGGCGCCGGCCTGGGACAGCCGGTGAGCCATCGGGCCATGACCAGGGCCATCGAGAAGGCCCAAGACTACGGCTGTGGCTTTGCCGCGGTGCGCAACAGCAACCACTATGGCATCGCCGGCTACTATGCCATGATGGCCCTGAAGCACGACATGATCGGCTTTTCGACGACCAACGCCGACGTGCTGGTGGTGCCCACCTTCGGCCGCGACGCCATGTACGGCACCAACCCCATCGCTCTGGCCGTCCCGGCCGCCGAAGAGCGGCCCTTTGTCATGGACATGGCCACGAGCACGGTGCCCCGCGGCAAGCTCGAGGTCTATCATCGCCTGGAGAAGGACCTGCCCCTGGGCTGGGCCACCGACGCCAGGGGCCTGCCCACCACGGACGCCGGCCTGGTCCTCGACAATTTCGTGAAGCGCGCCGGGGGCGGCCTGTTGCCCCTGGGCGGCGCTGGCGAAGAGTTCAGCGGCTACAAGGGATACGGCCTGGGCATGATGGTCGAGATCCTTTCGGCGATATTGCCCGGCGCGGCGTACCTCACGGGCGTTTATCCCCGGGACGAAAACGGTAACTCCCTGCCGGCCAACCTGGGCCACTTTTTCGGCGCCTGGCGCCTCGACGCCTTCCGCCCGGCGGCAGAGATCAAGGCCGCCATGGACGACCTGATGCGCCAGCTCAAGAACGCCCGCAAGGCCGAGGGCGCCAGCCGCATTTACGTCCACGGCGAAAAAGAGTTCGAGCAGGCCGACCGCCGCGCCGTCGAGGGCATTGCCCTGGGCGCCAAGGTGGAGGCCTCACTGCGGCAGATCGCTGCCGACCTCGGGGTCGAGTACAAGCTTTAGTCGGCAATGCAGGGCGCGCGGCGACGCGCCACACTACGACGGAGGAGTTATGGCAAGGCTACACGAGTATCAGGGCAAAGAATTGCTGAAACGGTTCAAGCTCGCGGTGCCCAGGGGAGGCGTGGCGCGCACCCCCGAAGAGGCCCGTCAGATCGCCGAGGAGATCGGCGGCGAGGCCATGGTCAAGATGCAGGCGTGGGTCACCGGCCGTGCCGGCCTCGGCGGCATCAAGAAGGCCAGCAACCCCGCCCAGGCCGAAGAGGCCGCCCGCCACATGCTGGGCCAGCGCATCAAGAACTTTACCGTGGAGCAGGTTCTCGTCGAAGAGCGGGTGGAGATTGCCCGCGAGTTCTATGCCGGCGTCATCATCGACGACGCCGCCCAGCAGCCCATCATCCTCTTTTCCAGCGTGGGCGGCACGGGCATCGAGGAGATCGCCGCGGCCCATCCCGACAAGGTGGCGCGCATGCACGTCGACGTGGGCACCGGCCTGCTGGACTTTCAAGCGCGAGACCTGGTGCGCCGGACGGGTATCGGGGGCAAGCTCCAGGTGGACCTTGGCAACGTCCTGGTCAGCCTCTACAACCTGGCGCAGCAGTACGACGCCCGGGCGGCCGAGATCAACCCCCTGGTGCAGCTTTCCGACGGCACGCTGATGGCCGCCGACTGCCGCGTGACGGTGGACGATTACGGCATCTTTCGCCACAAGGACCTGGGCATCGAGATCGCGCGGGAGTATGACCGGCCGCCCACCGAGCTGGAAAAGATCGCCTACAAGGTGGAAGCCAACGACTACCGCGGCACCTTTTACTTTATCCAGATGGCCGAGGGGTTCGAGAAGGGAGAGGGCTACGTCGGCTTTCACGGCGCAGGCGGCGGCGGCTCGATGATGAGCATGGACGCCATCATGCGCCAGGGCTACAAGATGGCCACCTTTGTCGACACCAGCGGCAACCCTGCCGCCAGCAAGGTCTATCGCGCGGCCCGCATCGTCATGGCCGCCGGGCCCATCGACGGCTACTTTGGCTCCGGGTCGGGCGTCGCCAGCCAGGAGCAGTTCCACTCGGCCCGCGGGTTCGTCAAGGCCTTCCTGGAGACGCAGATCGACGTTCCGGTGGTCATCCGCCTGGGCGGCAACAGCGAGGACAAGGCCGTGGAGATCCTGGAATGGCTCAACGGCTGGGTGCCCGCCCCCGTGGAGGGCTACAAGAAGGACAACCCGACGGACCACTGCGCCGCCCGCCTGCACGCCCTCATCCAGGAGGGAAAGCGCGTCGAGCCCCAGAAGAGGGAGCGGTCGGGGGCCGCGGGCGAGGCGCGCCTCTACCAGTTCGAGACGGTCACCGGCGGCACGGTCACCTACGACCACGCCGTCTGCGCCACCTGCGAAACCAAGGTCTGCATCCAGGAATGCGTGCCCAAGATCTTGACCTGCAACGAGGAGGGCCTGCCAGTCCTGAACATTACCGCCGAAGAGGCCAAGAAGGGCCGCTGCATCGAATGCCTGGCCTGTGAGGTGGATTGCTTCTTCCGGGGCGCCGGCGGCGGGCACATCGTCCTGCCCATCCCGGGGCTGGACGAATACCTGGCCGCGTAAGGACCGGGACAGGAGGAATCCATGCGATCAACGGCGTTGCTGCTGGGGCTGATCCTCGTCGCCCTCGCCGTCGCAGCCTGCGGTGCGGAGCCGGAACCGGCGGGAGACACCTTCCAGTCGCCCGTCCAGGTCGCGAACCCGGCCTCGCAGTACTGCGTGGACCAGGGCTACGAGTTGGAATTGCGGACCACGGCAGAGGGCACGACGGGTTACTGCCTGTTCGAAGACGGCACCGAGTGCGAGGAGTGGGCCTACTACCGTGGCGAGTGCGGGCCGGGCACGCCCAGGCCGCAGGAGTGATCCACCGTGAAAGAGAGCAGGCGCATGGCCGCCCTCAGGGTGGGGCTCCTGGTGGCGCTGAGCGTGTGCCTCCTGGCCTGTGCCCTGGCCTGGGTTTACCAGGCGGCCTGCTCTTTCGAGGTGGCAACCCCTGAGGTGCGTGTCCGGGCCGGGCAAGAAGCACGCATTCGGCTGCGGCAGTCGGACTGCCTCATGGGCGCGTTTGCCAGCGCCTGTTACGAGCCGCCGGCGGTCGACGTCCGGGGCCTGCCCGATGGTGCGGCGGTCAAGGTCGTCGAGTTCGTGGATTGCCACCAGTCGGACCTGGTGGTGACCACCGAGACGACGGCGGCCCCCGGCAGCTACCGGCTGACCATCGGGCGAGAGGGAGCTTTTTTTCCGGGAGAGCGCGCGGTGCTCGAAATCGCTGCACCCTGAGTGCAACCCAATCACAAGTGAGGAAGCAGATATGGCTATCTTGATCGATCAAACGAAGCGAGTCCTGGTGCAGGGCATTACCGGGCGGGAAGGAATGGCCCGCACGAAACTGATGCGGGAGTATGGCACCAACGTCGTCGCCGGCGTCACGCCGGGCAAGGGCGGCGGATCTGTCGAGGGCGTGCCGGTGTTCGACACCATCCAGGAAGCGTGGGAAAAGGCCGGCCCCATCGACGTCTCGGTGCTCTTTATCCCGGCGCCCATCGTCAAGCCCGCGGCGCTGGAGTCCATCGCCGCCGGCGTCAAGCTGCTGGTCATCGTGCCCGACCGCGTGCCCATCTGGGACGTCCTGGCCATTGCCCGGGCGGCCAAGGAGGCAGGCGCCCACTTTGTGGGGCCCAACACCCTGGGTGTCTTGAGCCCCGACAAGGGCGTGCTGGGCATGATGGGCGGCCGGGCCGCCTCGGCCCGGTCCTGGTTCTTCCCGGGTCCGGTGGGCATCAGCTCGCGCAGCGGGGGCATGACCTCCAGCACGGCCTACTACCTGGCACAGGCGGGCATCGGCGCCACGACGCTGGTTCACGTCGGCGGCGACGCGGTGGTCGGCCTGCCCCACCCCGAGGTCATCAAGCTCTTCCAACAGGACCCTGAGACCAAGGCCATCGTCATCTTTGGCGAGATCGGCGGCACCCAGGAGGAGCGGGTGGCCGATCTCATCGAGTCGGGCGAGGTCACCAAGCCGGTCATCGCCTACATCGGCGGCAAGGCGGCCAAGAGCGGCACGCGCTTTAGCCACGCGGGGGCCATCATCGAGGGCGGCCGCGGCACCCACGAGGGCAAGGTGGACCGCCTGCGCTCCGTGGGCGCCACCGTCGTGGACGCCTTTGGCGACCTGCCGGCGGCCACGAAGGAAGTATTGGGGCGCCTGGGCCTCTAGGAGCGCGACATGGCCGAGGTGGCAGTGGCCGCCATCCAGATGGACGCCCGGGTGGGCGCCCTGGAGGACAACCTGGCCCGGGCGGGGCGGTTGGTGGAAGAGGCTGCCGGGCAGGGCGCGCAGTTGGTCGTCCTGCCCGAGCTGTTCAACACCGGCTACGAGTACACCGACCGCAACTATGCCCTGGTGGAGCCACTGCATGGTCGGACGGGGACCTGGATCGTCGAGACGGCACGGCGGCTGGGGGTGCACCTGGTGGGCACCTTTCCGGCGTGCATCGAGGGCCAGGACTATATCACCGCTCTGCTGGCCGCGCCCTCGGGCAAGCGCTGCATCTATCGCAAGAACCACGTCGCCTTCTGGGAGAACTGCTACTTTGCCCGCGGCGCCGAGGCGGCGGTGGCCCGCACCGAATTGGGGCGCATCGGCCTGCTCATCTGCTGGGACGAGGTCTTTGCCGACCTGGCCCGGGCCTACCAGGGCCGGGTGGACCTGCTGTGCATCCCTTCGTCGCCGCCCGTCTACCTCGGCACCCTGGAAGATGGCGGGGGCAACGTCCTGGCCCGGCTGGAGCGGATGGCCCTCCTGGGCAAGGTCGTCGACGGCGTGGACTGGTTCACGCGGGCCCAGGAGGCCCACGCCCGCACCGCGGGCGTGCCCGTGGTCTATGCCGCCCGCTGCGGCACCTTTTGCTCGCCCATCCCCTACGGCTGGTCGTTCCTGTCCATGCTGCGTGCGGGAGAGGCGCTGCGGGTGCTGCGCCACGCGGGCCTGGGCTATCACCTGCGCAGCCCGCTCCAGGGCCGCTCGGCCATCCTGGACGGCACCGGCCGGCGGATCGTGCAGGCAGGACAGGAGGGCGAGGCTGTGCTCGTCGCCCGGGTGCAGGCCGGCGCCCCCGACCCGGCGAGCCTGCCGCCGCTGCCCGCGGGCCGATCCCTGATTCCGGGCATCCCCTGGATGCAATTCCTGTTCGACGATTGGCTGGCGATTCAGGGGCGCTGGCACCGCAGTCGGCACAGGCCGGCCTGAGAAACGAGAGCAAGACGAACAGCGGCGCATCTCGCGTTACTGGAGATGGGTCGCCTGGGAAAAACCCTGTGAAGGAGAAGGACAATGGCTGACGAAGCCTGGAAAACCGCGATTACCAAGATCGAGCCCAACAAGGTGGCCGTGCGTGGCTACCCCATCGATCAGTTGATGGGCCGCATCTCTTTCGGCGAGATGGTCTACCTGGTGCTCAAGGGCGAGTTGCCCACACCCCAGGTCGGCCGGTTGATGGACGCCATGCTGGTCTCGTCGGTGGACCATGGCGCCACGCCGCCCAGCGCCCTGGCGGCGCGAACCGTGGCCTCGGGCGGCGCGCCGCTGACGACGGCCATCGCCGCCGGCATCATGACCATCAACCAGCACCACGGCGGCGCCATCGAGGGCTGCATGAAAGTGCTCCTGGAGCTGGTGGCCTACAAGCAGGAAAAAGGCCTCGACGCCCAGGCCGCCGCCCGGGAAAAGCTGGCCGAGTTTCGCGCGAAAAAGATCCGCGTGCCGGGCTACGGCCACCGCGTCCACACCGACGACCCCCGTACCCGGCGCCTCTTTGCCCTGGCCGGGGAGGCCGGCGCCTCGGGCGAGTACATCGAGATGGGCCACGCCCTGCGCCAGGCCATGCTGGAGAGCATGGGCAAGGACCTGCCCATGAACGTCGACGGGGCCATCGCCGCTGTGCTGTGCGAGCTGGGGTTCCCCACCGAGCTGGGTAACGGCCTGTTCGCCATCAGCCGGACCGTGGGCCTGACGGCGCAGGTGTACGAAGAAAAGACCCGCGAGCGGCCCATGCGCCGCATCGACCCCACCAACCACGAATACGACGGCCCGCCGGAGCGAGCGCTTCCATCCAGGGACGGCGCGTAGGAGAGCAGCATGAGCCAGACAATCATCGAGAAGATCATCCAGGCCCACTCGGACGAACCGGTGGAAGCCGGCAAGATCGTCTGGATGCGCCTGGACGCGCGCACGGCCCGGGACTTTGGCGGGGCCAACGTGGTCAAGAACTATCGCAAGCACTATGGCAGCGCGCCCGTGGACGACCCGACCAGGACCTTTTTCACCTTTGACCTGGTGACCCCGGCCAACAACATCCCCTACGCCGTGAACCAGCAGATCTGCCGCGATTGGGCCCGGGAGCAGGGGGTCAAGGTCTATGACGTGGACCAGGGCATCGGCTCCCACGTGGCCATCGAAAGCGGCCTGGCCTGGCCCGGCTCGACGTTCGTGGGCACCGATAGCCACCTGAACATCCTGGGCGCCATCGGCTCCTTCGGCCAGGGCATGGGCGACCAGGACATCGCCTTTACCTTCAAGGCGGGCAAGACCTGGTTCGAAGTGCCGGCCAGCATGAAGGTGATCGTCAAGGGCGAGCTGAAGACGCCCTGTACGGCCAAGGACCTGACGCTGGCCGTCCTGCGGGAGCTGGGCGCCAGCGGCGCCCTGGGGCAGGCCGTGGAGTTTTACGGGCCGGCGGTGGAGGCCCTGGACCTGGCGGGGCGCATCACCCTGGCCAGCATGATGACCGAGATGGGCGGCATCGTCGGTCTCATCCCACCCTCGGAGGAGGTCCTGGCCTACTGCCGCGAGCAGACGGGCCGCAGCGAGTTCCAGGCCATCGCCGCCGATCCCGGCGCGCAGTACACCGCCGAGATCGAGGTCGACATCACCGGCCTGGAGCCCCTGGTGGCCTGCCCGCCCAAGCCCGACAACGTCAAGCCCGTGCGCGACGTAGCGGGCACCCGCATCGACTCGGTCTTTATCGGCTCTTGCACCAACGGGCGGCTGGAAGACATGAGGGCCGTGGCCGAGGTGGTCAAGGGCAAGCGCGTCGCGCCCGGCATGGTGGCCTCGGTGGTGCCCGCCACCCGCCAGGTCTATGCCCAGATGCTGCAAGACGGCACGCTGCAAACCCTGTTCGACGCCGGATTCATCATCAGCAATCCGGGCTGCGGCGGCTGCGCCTCGGGGCACATCGGCATGGTGGGCGAGGGCCAGGTCCAGGTCTCGACCAGCAACCGCAACTTTGCCGGCAAGCAGGGCCCCGGCGACAACTATCTGGCCAGTCCCACCGTGGCTGCCTGGGCAGCGCTGGCGGGCGAGCTAACGGTGCCGGAGGGCTAGGAGGACACCCATGAAAGAGACGAAAATCCCGGGCCGCGTTTGGGTGCTGACGACGCCCGGCGGCGAGCTGTACGACGACATCGACACCGACATGATCTTTCACAACCGCTACCTGCACATCACCGACATCGCCCAGATGGGCCAGTACGCCCTGGACAACCTCAAGGGCTGGGAGGACTTTGCCAGGCGCGCCGAGCCGGGCGACGTTCTCCTGGCCGGGGCGAACTTTGGCGCCGGCTCCAGCCGCCAGCAGGCCGTCGACTGTTTCGCCGCCCTGGGGGTGGGGGCCGTGGTTGCCGGCAGCTTTGGCGCCATCTACAAGCGGAACGCCATCAACAGCGGCTTTCCCATCGTCGTCCTGCCTGACCTGCCCGAGATCTATGCCCAGTTCAAGGACGGCGACTGGCTGGAGATCGACCTGGCGACGGGCCGGATGGTTCTGAACGGCCGGGAGACCTTCCAGGCCGAGCCCTTCTCCAGGGTGCAAATGGACATCTACCAGGCAGGGGACCTGTTCGCCTACGGCAAGACTCTCGACCGGGAGTAAGCGCGCTCCTGCAACGCTTACGGTAGACACATGCGACGCACGGGCGGTACCCGTGCGTCGCTCTTCTTGAACGCGGAGATGACATGGCGCAAGTGAGTGTGAACGACCGGCAACTGAACAGCGTGCAGTTCGCCCGCCTGTCGGAGGAGCAGGCGCGGCGCATCCATTGGGCAAGCCTGGAGATCCTGGAGCGCTTTGGCGCTCGCCTGCATCACCAGGAGGCCATCGATCTGCTGCGCCAGGGCGGGGCCGAGTTGAGCGACGGCAACCTGGTGCGCATCCCTTCCGGGCTGGTGGAGCGGGCATTTTCCACTGTGCCGCGGCGCGTGGTGCTCTACAACCGGGCAGGCGAGCCGGCCATACGCCTGGAGGGCGAGCGCTGCTACTACGGGCCCGGCTCCGACTGCCTGCACATCGTGGACCACCGCACCGGCGAGCGGCGCAAGCCCGTCCTGCAAGACGTGGTGGACGGCACGCTGGTGTGCGACGCCCTGCCTGACATCGATTTTGTCATGTCCATGGTCCTGCCCACCGACGTGGATCAGGCCGTGGCCGACGCATACCAGGCACGGGCGATGCTCAGCCACACGGCCAAGCCCCTGATCCTGGTGGCCTACGAGTTGCGGGGCCTCGTCGACGGGGTAGAGATGGCCGAGGCGGTGGTTGGCGGCGCCGACGCGCTGCGGCACCGGCCGCTGGTCACCTGCTACATCAACGTCATCTCGGGCACCAACCACAACCAGGAGGCGCTGCAAAAGCTGCTCTACCTGGCGGGCAAGGGGCTGCCGGCCCTCTACATCCCGGCCTCCACGGGCGGGGTGACGAGCCCCATCACACCGGCCGGCGCCGTGGCCCTGGACAATGCCGGGGTGCTGGTGGGGCTGGTGCTCTCGCAGCTCAAGCGCGAGGGCGCGCCCTATATCATGACCGGCATGCAGCCCTCGCCCATGGACATGCGCACCATGACCGTGCCCTACGCCGACCCCCAGCGCGGCATCTTCCAGGCGCTGGCCCACCTCTATCGCCTGCCCTCCTTTGGCTGGGGCGGCGTGTCCGACAGCAAGACCGTGGACCAGCAAGCAGCGGCCGAGGCAGCCCTGACCCTCTTGGCCGAGTCACTGTGCGGCGGCAACCTCATCCACGACGTGGGCTACCTGGAAAGCGGCCTGACGTTTTCCCTGGCGCAGCTCGCCATCTGCGAGGAGCTCATCGGCTGGATCCAGGCCTTCCTGCGGGGCGTGGACGTTTCGGACGAGTCGCTGGCGGTGGACGTCATCGGCCGGGTGGGACCCGAAGGCCAGTACCTCAACCAGGAGCACACCCGCCGGCACTTTCGCGAAGCCTGGGTACCCGACCTCCTGGAGCGGGACGACCACAAGACCTGGCAGCGCAAGGGCGTTAAGACCCTGGGCGAGCGCGCCGCCGAGCGCGTGGACCGGATCCTGGCCGAGCACCGGCCCGACCCCTTGCCCGCCGACGTCCTGGCGCGCCTGGACGCCATCGTCGAACGCGCCGCCCGCTGATCCCGCCTGGCCTCGACAAGTCACCTGTCCTGGCGGCCTGGCTCACACCCTGCGGCAGGCCCGTGCCGCGCCTCTGCCTGGACGACATCGATATCGCGGCGGCCATCCCTGGCGCGGCAGTGACCCTGGGAGACAACCTGGGGATCACCTACACGTTCAGCAGTGACCTGGCGAGCGCCTACGCGCTGGAGGCATGGCCGGCGTCTACACGGCGACGTTCAGCTCGCCTGGTTACTGGCTGGGTGTGGTGAACGGCGTCGTGGTGCCCACGGATACCATCGCCATCCAGGCCCTGGCCCTGACGCCCATCGGCCCCCCAGGACCGGCGGATCTGTCTGCCGTTCGTGGGGAACTCGGTCTGGACCATTGGTCCAGACCGGCCAATTTGACCGGACCAGGCATTTCCGCTGCAATCACCGAGATGGTAGGCCCCCCATCGTCCGACTAGATCTGGAGCACTGTTCCGGTTATACAGACCGAGATAAGCCCCAGGCCAGCCCCTGCGGCGGCGACGAGCTGTAGAACCACTAGTACCGCCAGCCAGGGACTACTTGAGCTGAAAACCCTGGGGAAAAGGATCCCCGGGCTGAAGGACGAACCGGTTAAAACCGGTCACGTAGGCGCTGCCCGTGACCCGGGGACGCACAGCCGGCAGGCCGCCGACTCGAGTCTCGGCCAACAGCTGTCCCTCGAAGCAAGTGCTCAGTATGCTCTCTACGAGGAACGGCTGACCCAGGGCCAATTGGCCCCGTGCGTGATGCAGAGCCATCTCGGCACAGGTGCCGGTGCCACACGGCGAGCGATCGACCATGTGGTCGCCCAGGACCACCACGTTACGGCTTCTGGGCAAGCCACCAAACATCCGCGCCTGGTAGAAGCGCAGATCGATCATGCGATCCAGCTCGGGCAATTCTGGATGCCTTACAGAGATCTGCGCATTGGCGGCAGCCAGGATGCTCATGCCCAGATCCGCCAGGCGGCCGGCGCTGGCCGGTTCTAGCGAGACATTCAGACCATTGGCGTCCACGTCTACCAAAGCAAAAAAGTTGCCACCGAAGGCGACGTCTGCGATTATCTCGCCCAGGTCAGGGACACGCACGGCCACATCCTGATGCAGGACAAAGGCAGGGACGTTGTCAAAAGTAACAGATTCGACCTCGCCGTCCTGGATGTGCGCCAGCGTCTCCACCGGGCCGGCGCCCGTGTCCAGGACAAGGCGGGTCTGGGGCTCGGCGATGGTGTGGGCGCCACTGGCCAGCAGGCTTGTGGCGACGCCGATGGTCGCGTGCCCACAAGCCGGCTCGTACCCGGAATTGTCCAGGAACAACGCTCCGGCGTCGGCCCCGGGACTGCATGGCGTCACCAGCACAGCCCCAAAGAGATCCTTATGCCCCCGGGGCTCCCGCAGCAACCAGCCGGGCAGCCACGATAGGTGCTCAGCCGCGTAGGCCAACTTCTGGGCCATGGTCTCGCCACGGATGGCAGGCAGGCCACTGAGCACCAACCGCGTGCCCTCCCCCGCAGTGTGCGAATCGACCGTCGAAATCATCCTCGTGAGTTTCATGCGCTTTGTGTCGCTCTGTCATCCGTTCTTACGTTATCGGGCTTGCGTGCACCGCTGGTGGCCGCATCTAGGTCACGAGGACGCGATACAGAACCCCTTCCTCCGCTTCGGTAACGTAGAGGACTCCCTCTTGCTCGTCAAGCGCAACATTGGTGGGCTTGCGGCCGCGGGGCAACAGAATTCGAGCCAGCACCTGTCCCCGGGCGTCGAGAAGGATCACCTTGCCGCCACCATAATGGGGCACCCATAGCCGATCTTGGGTGTCGCGCCACAGGCCGTCCGGTCCCAGCTCCCAGGCTACTGCCACATCGAGGAGACAGT
>JAAYZQ010000153.1 GCA_012514775.1 Anaerolineaceae bacterium | reverse complement strand
CTCGCCTGGACGTGGTCCACGGCTTCCATGGCGGCCAGGTAGCCAGAGCGGCAAAATCCGTCCGTCTCGTCACACTCGCCGGTCCCGTGATAAAAGTCGTGGGAGCAGTAGCTGGGAACCAGGATCCTGAACTGTCCACTCTCCCGAATCATGCGCGTGACGCCATCGGCGTACTCCTCGCTGACGCTGGTTCTGAACATCCAATTGCGGTTCAGCGACTCGTTGAGAAGCCCCACCGCGTTTTCCTGGGGATAGTACACGCGGTTGCTTGCGGCGTCGTAATACCAGAACCCGACGGCCCCGCCCAAGAACTTGGCAAATAGATGCTTTTTGACGTCCGGGTTGGGGCTCGAGTCCAGGACCATGAACTGGTGGTGGCCCTCAGCGCCACAGGGGTAGCTGCTGTTTTCGTAGAGCCGGTAGTAATAGCCGGGCAGGACCGTGATGCCGTCAACGCTCAGGTCGTCCGTCCAGCCCTCCTCGACCAGGGAGATGCCGCCCGACTGCGTGAGGGCCGCCTGAGTTTTGCCCGACGACCGGGCAGGCAGGACCGGGGAATCCTCTAGCTGGGCATCACCGGAGACGTCCGGCTGGACGGTCGACCCCTGAGGCTTGGCATCGCCTGGCCGGTCCGGGAGATCCCCTTCGCAGGCCAGGCGGAAGGCCTTCTCCAACTCCTCGTCGGCCACCACCGGGTCTATGGGCCAGGAATAGATCGACGAGATAAAGACGCCGTCCACCAGGGGCGGGCCGAGCTCGGGGTTGACCAACCACTCCCGGTATTCCAGGGCCAGCGTCGCGCTGGGATAGTTGTCCTCCCAGGGTGGCGCCCCGGCCGGGATGCGGTGCAGGGCCAGTTGGATCCAGATCTCGATCTCGGGATTGGCCTCCTGGATCCAGGTCACCCATTTTTCGACCTCTGCCCTCCACTCGGGCCCCGGTGCAAAGTGCCTCTGGGAAAGGATGGATCCCGGATGATCGGGATTGCTATAAGGATCGTTGTATTCGTCAGCCGCCTGGATGAGCCACAGATCCCCGTACGGTGCCAGCATGCCCACCACGGCCCCCGGGTTGTCCCAACCAAATCCCCTCTCCTCGGCCTCCTGATGGAGCTGCGTTGTGCTGTAGCTCAGCATCAGCCGCGTGTCCCACTCGTCGGCGATGGCGCGGGCCGTCTCTGTGGCCCAGGGCAGGTTGTACTTTTCCTCCGGGGGAACGCCCCCCAGGCGCTCGGGGCCATAGCCCAAAGCCTCGTATTCGGGACCGCTCGCGGCGGCCAGCTCGGCCCGGCTCCGCAGGCAATCGTGGCTGTTGCAGATCTGAATCCGATCCCAGCCCTCGAGCAGTGGAAAGTACTCGAGGGCCGTGTCGCGGGTGGGTGAGGCGGTCAGACCCACGTACCCGTCCGCGGCCAGGCGTGCCAGCTCCGGGCCGGTGGAATCGTCAAACTCTTGCAGGGTCATCAGTGAAGATCCCAGCCGGCTACGCGAGCAGCCGGTCCATGAGGCTGGGACAGGGTTCTGGAGTGGCGATTCTGAGATGAGGGGCAAAAAGATCGAGAAGCTCGATTGGGCTGCGAGCTGTGACATGTCGCCGACCGGGGCCAAGGTCCCCGCCAGCAACAGCAGCGAGATGGCGACGGCAAAAGCCATTTTCGAAACGGCCACACTATGTTGGCGCATCACTCTATCTCGATTCATTGGATTTGGTCGTACGACGCTTGCTTCCAGGGGGCCGGCTTCTATTCTTCTCGTAGGGTTGCCTGTCCTATCCTGTGGAAGCACCCTGGGCTAGGGAACACAGGCCATGTCGATTGCCTGCTGGAAGACAGCGAGGGAGCGGCTGTAGTATTCGTTGTCCCGGGGATCGGTTGAGCAGAGAAATTCTGGTGGCGGGTCAGGTGGGCAGGGCATGCAGGGCTGCGAGGGAATGACCCACACGCCGTCGACCCCGGCGCTGGCAAGCGCCTCCCGGTATTCCAGGATGTATTCCGGGGGTTGGGGTGGCAGGCAGACCTTGGCCATGGCATCCCACTTGCCAATTCCCAGTTGTGTCCAAACCCGGGCCTCCGGGTTTGCACCCTTGATCCAGGAAACCCACGCGGTGATCCAGGCAGTGAAATCGGCCAGGGTGTAGGGGTTTCCTGCTTCGTCGCGGCCGGCATCGGTCCAGAGCTGGTACTTGGCGAGCTGGATCATCCATACGTCGACGTGGGGCGCAATCTCCTGGACGATGGCCGAGGGATCGGGTAGAGCCTCCATCTCGGCCATGAGCTCATAGTCGCGGACGGCGGGGCCATAGATCAGGCATTTGCCGGCGGCATCTGCCAGCGCCTCGGCCTTGGGAACCCAGGTCTGCGGGTCGAGGGCCTCTTCTCCCGCCGAGTGAGCGCTCTCTGGCCCGTAGGCCAGGCACTCGTACATGTCCTCCATCTCGAACACGGTCGCGGCCTGATGAACGGTCTCCAGTTGGACATAGGTTCCCCTCATGAACAACCGGGTCCAACCCGGCAGCCGTCCAAACCACTCATCCCTCACCTGGCTCGACGGCGCGCCGGTGCCCGCCATGCCCTTGACCCCCAGTTGATCGTTGGCATAGATCAAGACACTGCTGGGCGTCGTCTGGACGCCAGCAGCCGAAGACACGAGCATGGTTCCCCAACTGATCTGCGAGCAGTCTGCCCACGGGCCGCCCTGGCCGCGACCGGCTATGACTATGGGCAAGTAGACAACTGCCTCGGTTTCAGCCTGGGAAGCTGGGGACGTTTCGGCCTTGGGCAGTGACCACAGCGCCTTGGGGCATTGAAGCAGCAGGCACAACGCCAGGGTCCAGCTCACGCCGCGCAGCCTGAAGCCAATCATCGCGACCTCCACCTGAGGAGACAAGGAGCAGGCCCTGCCTGCTCCTTGTCTCCCCGGCCCGGATGACCACACCTGGCTCGTCGAGGCCTCGTTTTTTGTCCGGCTCGCGTCCAGGCCGCAAGGCCTCTCCGCCGAGCCAGATCAGAACCTGACATCGGTCCTTCCACGCATGCTCGCCAGTATAGCGGGCTCCAGACGGGATGGCAATAGGAAACTGGTACTAGGCCCAGGGTACCCCTGGATCCCTCCTAACGCCCTTCAGTGCGCAGCGCGCCGGCCCGGGGGCGCGGCCGGGACACAGGCCGCCAGGCCGCAATTCGTCGTAAAAGGGCCAGGGGGCGCATCCAGCGCGGCTGCGGCTGCGCCGCGTTCGGGGGCAGCTCGGCCAGAGGCCCGGCGGCCTCCTGCTTCGCCCGGTTCCGATTGCGTACCGCCAGATAGTTTGCCACTTCTTGATGCTGGTCAAACATTTAGAATCTCCTCTTTCCGTTCGTCTGGCGCCATTATACACGCGCGGAAAGCGGGCGTCGACCATCCAAAGATGAATCCGGGGGTTGATTTGGGGTTGACTGGGGGTTGACCGGGCGGAGAAAAGAGGCGGTGCCCCGTCCTATCAGCCTGTCGAGAGCCCGTTCGTAGTGCGCGCTTCAGCGCGGTTTTTGGGCGATAAATCGCCCACTACGAACCTGCAAGCAAGCACCTCTCCGACTACCTGCCAGCCGCCTGCCGGAGAGCCCGTTCGTAGTGCGCGCTTCAGCGCGCTTCTTGGGCGATGAATCGCCCACTACAAACCTGCAAGCAAGCACCTCTTCGACTACCTGCCAGCCGCCTGCCGAGAGCCCGTTCGTAGTGCGCGCTTCAGCGCGCTTCCTGGGCGATGAATCGCCCACTACGAACCTGCAAGCAAGCACCTCTCCGACTACCTGCTAGTCCAGGAGGCCCAGGGCGCGGGCGCGAGCTATGGCCTGGGTGCGGCTGCCGGCCTGGAGCTTGCCATAGATGTTGTGGGTGTGCTTCTTGACCGTGCCGACGGTGACCACCAGCTCCCGGGCAATTTCGCGGTTGGAGTGGCCAGCCGCCAACAGGGCCAGCACCTCCAACTCGCGAGAGCTGAGGGGCTCGACGAGGGGCTGACCATCCCCGGCGGCAGGGGCGGGGCGGGCCTCGCCAGCCAGCAAGAACTCGGCGGTCAGGGATGCCGCCAGGGACTCCAGGCTGGCCGTCTCGCCCTGGCTCCGAGCCCCGGCCGCAACATCGGCCGGCAGGGCGGCCGCAGCCTCGGCCAGGGCCGATTCGATGGTGTCGCGCTCGTAGCCCGGCCCCAAGGTTTGCAACACGTGAGCCAGGATCTCGACGGCCTCGGCGTTGCGCCCCATGCGGTTCAGGGCCACGGCCATCTCGTACAGGTGCCACACGGCGCCCTCGTCGTCATTGATCTCGAGCGCCACGCGCAGGGCGTCGGCCAGGTAGCGGATCGAAAGGCCGTGCTCTTCCCGGAGGCCCAGGACG
>JAAYZQ010000152.1 GCA_012514775.1 Anaerolineaceae bacterium | reverse complement strand
CGAGGAGCGTACGGAAGAGCTGCGCGAGCTGGTCAAACTGGACGTCGACGGCATCTGCACCAACACGCCGGACGTCCTGGCTGCTATCCTGGAGCAGGCACAGGCTCACCCTGTTTGACAGCAGAGGCTCGGACACGGCAACCAGGAGGATGCATGCATATCGCCGGCATGGGCATTGACGGCGACGGTGAGCATGTCGGCGGCAGCCTGGCACTGCGCTCCTCGGAGATGGAGCAACAACTCGCGAACCAAAGGAGAGAACGATGAAACCGATCCTGCTCGTCCACCATTCGGCCAACCGCGATCACAGCCATCCGCGGGGCTCTCTGCCCGCCCTGCTGGCCTGCCTGCAAGCCGGCGCCCTCGCCGTCGAGGTGGATATCTCGCTCCTGGCCGATGGCCAGTTTGCCCTGCTGCACGGCCCCATGCTGGAGGACGAGACCACGGGCTCAGGTCCTATCGCGGCCCTGGACTCCGAACAGGTATCCGCCCTGGAGCACGCGCTGCAGGGCAAGGCCACCGGCGTGCCGGTCGGCCTGTTGCCCCAGGCCCTTGACCTGCTGGCCGCCTATCCTGGCCAGGTCGAGCTACAACTCGATCTCAAGCCCGACGTCTATTCCTCCGACGAGGTGCTGGGCCGGCTGGTCGCCAGCCTGCAACCCGTCAAAGACCGAGTGCGGGTCACCAGTCCCAGCGACTGGGCCCTGCGCCGGCTCCATCGCCTCGATCCGGACCTGGCCCTGGGCTTTGACCCCCTCCTCTACCTGGAGCTGGACATGGGCCAAGAGAACGATGCGTCGGTGCCGCCCTTTCGCCGGGGCGCCTACGGCTACTGGGACGATCACCCCCTCGCCACCCGGCGCTGGGGGCCACCCGCCGCCTACCTGGCCGCCCGGGCCGAAGCCCTGTGGGCTCAGGCGCCGGCCGGCGCCATCTGGTATATCCACGCCGGGCTACTGGCCCGGGCTCTGGACGACGGCTTTGACTGGATCGGCTTTCTTCACGACCGCGGGGTGGAGGTGGATGCCTGGACGTTGGATGCCGGCAAGCCGGAGCGGGTCGCCCTCGCCCGGCGGCTGGCGGCCGCGGGCGTGGACCGCATCACGACGAATACTGCCCCGGCCCTGAGCCAGGTGTTGGATGCGGCCACCGTGTACTAGAGACCAGCCTGAAGGGAAGGCACAAGTCAACGATGACAAACCCAGGAGAGCGATCACAGAACGTCGAGGCGGAGAACGGAGCATGAAAGCCATCATCGTCATGTTCGATTCCCTCAACCGGCACATGCTGCCGCCCTATGGCTGCGAATGGGTCCACGCCCCCAATTTCGAGCGCCTGGCCGAACGCACCGTGCTCTTTGAGAACTGCTACGTGGGCAGCATGCCCTGCATGCCGGCGCGCCGGGAGCTGCACACAGGCCGGTACAACTTTCTCCACCGCAGTTGGGGGCCCATCGAGCCCTTTGACGACTCCATGCCCGAGATCCTGCGCAAGAACGGCGTCTACACGCACCTCATCACCGACCATGCCCACTACTGGGAGGACGGTGGCGCGACCTACCACACGCGCTACGAGAGCTACGAGCTGGTTCGCGGCCAGGAAGCCGATCAATGGAAGGGCCAGGTCGACCCGCCGCCGGATACCCCGCCCAAGGTGCGCAGAGAGTCGCCCGACCAGCCCCAGCGGATGTGGGTCCAGGACTGGATCAACCGCAAGTACATGCCGGCCCCCGAGGACCAACCCCAGGCCGAGACCTTCAGGTTGGGGCTGGAGTTCATGCGCACGAACCACGGGGCAGACAACTGGCTCCTCCAGATCGAGACCTTTGATCCCCACGAGCCCCTTTTCACCCACCAGAAGTTCAAGGACCTGTACCCCCACGGCTACCGCGGCCCGCTCCTCGACTGGCCCTCGTATGGTCCCGTCGTCGAGTCGCCGGAAGAGGTGGAGCACCTGCGCCTGGAATACGCGGCGCTGATGAGCATGTGCGATGAGCACCTGGGCAAGGTGCTGGATCTGATGGACGAGTTGGAGATGTGGCAGGATACCATGCTCGTTGTCTGCACAGACCACGGGTTCCTCCTCGGCGAGCACGACTGGTGGGCCAAGAACGTGCAGCCCTGGTATAACGAGAATGCCCACACGCCACTGTTCATCCACGATCCGCGCTGCCCCCGGCCGGGTGCACGGCGGCAAAGCCTGGTGCAAATGATCGACTTTCCGGCGACCCTGCTCGAGTTTTTCGAGCTGCCTCTGCCGGAGGACATGCAGGGCCTGCCCCTGGCCGGCACCATCGCCCGGGACGCGCCTGTGCGGCAGGCGGCGCTCTTTGGCGTCCACGGTGGGCACGTGAACGTCACCGACGGGCGCTACGTCTACATGCGCGCCCCCGCCAATCCGGAGAACAAGCCCCTCTACGAATACACGCTGATGCCCACCCACATCCGCTCTCGTTTCAGCGTGGAGGAGCTCCGCACAGCCGAGCTGGCGGGGCCTTTCAGCTTTAGCAAGGGCATCCGCGCGCTCAAGATCGAGGCCCGCCCCTGGATCAAGGCCCATCCCTTTGGCACGTTGCTCTTTGACCTGGCGGCCGACCCCCGCCAGGAACGTCCGCTCCACGATCCGGAGGTGGAAGCCCGCATGATCCAGCTCCTCATCCGCCTGATGGTGGAGAATGACGCGCCGCCCGAGCAGTTCGAGCGGCTGGGCCTGCAAGAGGAGTACCGGCGATCTGTGGAAGCAGGTGAAGGATGACCTCGCATCCTGAAAAGCAGGTGGCTCCCCTCGCTTTTCACGTCATGCTCAAGCCGCGGGGGCCCATCTGCAACCTGGATTGTGGTTACTGCTACTACCTGGCCAAGGAAAAGCTCTACCCGGGCAGTCAGTTCCGCATGTCAGACGAGGTGCTGGCCGAATTCACGCGCCAGTACATCGAGGCCCAGGAGGTGCCCGAGGTCACCTTCGCCTGGCAGGGCGGCGAGCCGGCGTTGATGGGCCTGGACTTTTTCCAGCGTGCCGTGGCCTTGCAGCAGCAGTACCGCAAGCCGGGCATGCGCATCGACAACGCGTTCCAGACCAACGCTGTGCTCCTCGACGAGGCCTGGTGCCGCTTTTTCAAGCGGCATCGCTTCCTGGTGGGCGTCAGCCTGGACGGCCCCCAGGATCTGCACGACGCCCACCGGGTGGACAAGGGAGGCGGGCCGACCTTTCAGCGGGTGATGGCCGGGCTGGCCCTCCTGAAAAAGCACGCGGTAGACTATAACGTCCTGGTCTGCGTGCACGCCGCCAACGCCGGGGATCCGCTGCGCGTCTACCGCTTCTTGCGTGACGAGGTAGGGGCCCAGTTCATGCAGTTCATCCCCATCGTCGAGCGAGAAAGGGGAGGCAGGTCGCAAAAGGCCATCCGGGTGACCGGGCGCTCGGTGACCGGCAGGCAATACGGCGACTTTTTGATCGCCGTATTCGACGAATGGGTGCGGCACGACGTCGGGCGCGTCTTTGTGCAGAGCTTTGACGTTGCGCTGGCGGCCTGGCTGGGCCAGCCGCCGAGCCTGTGCGTCTTTCAGGAGACCTGCGGCCAGGCCATGGCCATGGAGCACAACGGCGACCTGTACGCCTGCGATCACTTTGTCGAGCCGGCACACAGGCTGGGCAACATCCAGGACGTGCCCCTGGTCAACATGGTGCGATCGGCCAGGCAGCGGCGGTTCGGAGAGGCCAAGCGCAAGGCACTCCCTTCTGTCTGCCAGGCCTGCCCGGTGCGCTTTGCCTGCAACGGGGGCTGTCCGAAGGATCGCACCTTGTCCATGCCCGGCAAGCAAGGGCGGCTGAACTATTTGTGTGAGGGGTACAAGGCCTTTTTCAGCCACATCGACGCGCCCATGCAGTTTATGGCGGCTGCCATCCGGGCCCGGCGGCCGCCGTCGGACATCATGCGCTTCCTGGCGAACCACGAAAAGTGAGGACCGGAGAATGGTCAAGAACGGACTGCTCGCCCTGTTAGTCCTGGCCCTGCTGGCCGGCTGTGGAGCGCCGCCCGTGCCCGCGCCGCCGGCCCTGGAAGAGGAGCCGGCCAGCCACGACGAGCTGGCGCGGCGCTATGCCCCCGTGATCTACCAGGGGGCCGCCTCGGACCAGGACTATATAACCGCCGTCGACCTGGACGGCGACTGGATCGGGAACAACAACTGGGAGAACCAGCCGGCAGGCGATCTGTCGGCCTACGTGTACTATGCCGTCGCCGAGACTGAAAGCCACTGGTTCCTCTTTTACGCCCTCTACCATCCTCGCGATTACACCGAGGAACCGTGCGAGCAGTCGGACGGCTGCCACGAGAATGACATGGAGTCGCTGCAGGTGGTTGTAGCCAGGGACGGCTCGGCCTACGGCCGCCCGCAGGCGTTGCTGACGCTGGCCCACAGCCACATCTACCTGTACCCCGTGGACAGCTCGGTGAAAAAGGGTGCGCTCCGGCTGCAGGTCCCGGCAACCCTGGAGGACGGTCATCCGGCGGTCTGGGTCGAGACCTATGGGCATGGCATCTATGGCAAACCACAGATCCTCGTGCCCGGCACGGTCGTCTATCGCGCCGGCGATCGGGCAGAGATTCCGGAGGGGATCAAAGACAAAGACGTGGCCTACGAGCTGGTGCCCATCTACGATACTATATGGCAGCACCGCTCGGAGATCGGGCCGGGGAAGCTTTTCGACAAGCCCTTTGACTACAAAGGGCACATCTTGCCGGCCAGTTTTGACGGCGAGGACTGGGGCCAGGACCGTGCCAACCCGCCCTGGGGCTATGATCAGGAGATCGACGAGGCGCTGCTGCGGGGTGATTTCTTCATGGACCCTGCCCGGGCCCTGGAGTATTTTGCCACCATCGAAGGTGACCTGTCACGAACCTACGTCCACAACCTCTTCCTGGCGGACCTGGGCCTGGATGGGGCGCCCTGACGGGGGTCACAGTGCCGCCAGGCTCGCAGGTCCCCGAGCCTGGCGGCCCTAATCCCTTACGGGCAGAGCGGATCGCAACCGGCCAGGGACGAACCGCCGGCACACCGCTCCTTGGCGCTGGCTACCGGCTGGGCGCGCCTGGCCCTGACGGCCCGCCACCAGCTCGGCCGGCGGCGCCGCGCGACGGCGGCAGCCTGCCTGCCCCTCGTCGACCTACGCCGGTCATCCGGCCTTGCCAGGTCGCACATCACGGTTGGCGGTGCTATGTGATACATCTCTTTGCCTCCACGGTCCTGTTTCCTGCTGCTCGTCCAGGCGCCGGCCCGGAGCAGCATCCAATGGTCGCTCGTAGTTTAGCAGGCCGGCGTGCCGGGAAGGTTGTGGCAGGCGTTTAGAAAAGCGTTACGGACGACAACAACGGCAGGTGGCTGACACCAGGGCACACACCGGCAAGGCAGTGCGTGCAACTTGCATCCTGACCCGCTCCCTGTATAATCAGGGCAGGAGAGCAGTTCTATGTCCAGGCTCGCGTTGTTCCTTCTTGGCCCGCCTCGCCTGGAACGCGACGGCGTGCCGCTCCGGTTCGATACGCGCAAGATCCTGGCCCTCGTCGCTTACCTGGCCGTTTCGCGGCTGAGGAACGAGGGCGCTGGTTTCACGCGTGAGAGCCTCGTTGCCCTGCTGTGGCCCGAGTTGGAGCCCTCCCGGGCGAGGGCCATCCTGCGCCGCAACCTCTCTTTGCTGCGGAGCGCCCTGGAAGGGGAAGGGCTGGCGGTGGACGGCCAGATGGTGGGCATCGACCCGCAGGCCGATCTCTGGCTGGACGTGGCCGAGTTTCAGCGCCTGGTGCGCGCCTGGGAAGGCCACGCCCATCCCCGAGAGGAGGTGTGTCCCCGCTGCCTGGAGGACCTGGAAGCGGCTGCTGCCCTCTATCGCGGCGATTTCATGGCGGGCTATGGCCTGCGCGACAGCGCCGCGTACGACGACTGGCAGTTCTTCCAGGCCGAGGAGCTGCGCCGGGACCTGGCCTCGGCGCTGGAGCGCCTGGCCCGGGGGCACAGCGCCCGGGGAAGCCAGGACTCTGCCCTGCTCCACGCCCGCCGCTGGTTGTCGCTGGACCCACTGCACGAGCCGGCTCACCGGCTCCTCATGGAGCTGTATGCCCGGGATGGCCAGCGCTCGGCCGCCCTGCGCCAGTACCAGGAATGCGCGCGCATCCTCGAGGTCGAGCTGGGCCTGGGGCCCTCGCCCGAGACGACGGCCCTGTACGAGGAGATCCGCACCAGGCCTGCCGCAGAGCCCGGCCCACCTCCGGCCCTGGTGCCGGAAACGAGGGACGCGCGGCCGGCCCGCCACAACTTGCCCGCGCAGCCCACCCCCTTTGTTGGGCGGCGCGGGGAGATGGCCGAGATCCAAGACCTGCTGAACGACCCCGGGTGCCGGCTGCTCACCCTGCTGGGCCCCGGCGGCATCGGCAAGACACGGCTGGCGCTGCAGGTCGCGGCGGAACTGGCCGAGGCGTCGCCCCCCGGCTACCGGCACGGGGTCTTTTTCGTCTCTCTGACGCCCTTTGAGACGGCGGAGGCGGTCGTGTCGGCGGTGGCAGAGGCGCTGGGCTATTCGTTCCACGCCGATGCGGAGGGCCGCACCCGGGCGGCGCCGCGGGCGCAGTTGCTTGACTATGTGCGACAGCGGCAGCTTTTGTTGGTCCTGGATAACTTTGAGCACCTGCTGGCGGACGGGAGCGACTCCCTGGGTTTCTTGACCGGACTCCTGGCGGCGGCGCCCGGCGTCAAGCTCCTGGTGACGTCCCGGGCCAGCCTCAAGGTTCAGGGCGAGCACGTCTATCCCCTCGCCGGGCTGCGCGTGCCGCCCGAGCTGTCCGCCAGGACCGCCGTAGCGGACGCCGAGGAGGCCCTCCATGGCTACAGCGCGGTGGAGCTTTTTCTGCAGGGAGCGCGGCAGGTGCGGCCCGGCTTCGAGATGGGCGACGCAGACCTGCCCCACGTAGCCCACATCTGCCGGCTGGTCGAGGGTATGCCCCTGGGCCTGCTCCTCGCCGCGGCCTGGATCGAGGTGCTGACGCCGGCCGAGATCGCTGCCGAGATTCAGCGCAGCCTCGACTTCCTGGAGACCGGCCTGCGGGACGTGCCCGAGCGGCAGCGCAGCATCCGGGCCGTCTTTGATCACTCGTGGCGGCTGCTCGACGAGCGGGAGCGGGAGGTGTTCGCTGCCCTGTCGGTGTTCCGCCGGGGATTCACGCGCGAGGCGGCATGGGAGGTGTGCGGCGCCGAGCTGCGCGATCTGATGTCGCTCGTAACCAAGTCGCTGGTCATCGCGCCCATTCCCGGCCGGTACGAGCTCCACGAGCTGTTGCGCCAGTATGCCGCCGAGCGGCTGGACCAGGTTGCAGAGCGGGGGCAGGCCGTGCGCGATGCCCACAGCGCCCACTACTGCGCGGAGCTGGAGCGGTGGGCCGTCGAGCTGCGGGGAGCGGGCCAGCAGCAGGCCATGCGCGAGCTGGACCTGGAGATCGAGAACGGGCGGGCGGCCTGGCATTGGGCTGTGACGCGGAGACACGTGGCGCACCTGGCGCGGGCCGTGGACGGCATCTGGCTGTACCACACCTGGCGGCTGCGCCACGAAGAAGGGGAGGCGGCCATCGGCCCGGCCGCCACGAGCCTGGAGGGGATGGATTCTGCCGAGGCGCGGCGGCTGCGGGCCAGGCTCCTGATCCTGTGGAGCCACTTTCAGGTGGAGATGGGCCGCAAGCGGCCGGCGCTGCGCGCCGCCCGCCAGGGCACGGGGCTGTTGCGTGACCTGGAACAAGAGGGGCACGACGTGCGCAGCGAGCTGGCCCTGGCCGTCATCCACCGCGCCCGCCTGGAGCGCTACTTTGACCCCAACCCTCTGCGGGCGAAAAGGAGCTACGAAGAGGCCGTTGCCCGGTACGAAGAGGTGGGCGATCGTTGGGGACTGGCCCGCGCCCTGGCCTACCTGGGCTGGATCGCCGAGCACCTGGGCCAGTATGACAAAGCCCGGCGCCTTTGCGAGAGGAGCCGGGCCATCCGCCAGCAACTGGGTGACCGGAGGGGCATGGCGGACGCCATGGTGAGCCTGGGTGTCATCTGCTGGGTGCAGGGCCACCTGGACGAGGCCGAGGGTCTCTTGCGGGAGAGCCTGGGCATTTTCCGCGAGCTGGACGACTGGAGCCGGGTGGCCCATGCCATCAAGAGCCTGGGCGAGGTCCTGGTGCGCCGTGGCCAATTCGAGAACGGCCTGGCCTTGCTGGAGAGCAGCTCGGCCATCTATGACGACCTGGGGCAGAGCTACGGGGTGGCGACCCTGATCTTGTTCCTGGCCGAGGCAAGGGTACACATGGGACGCTACGATGAGGCGCGGGACGACGCGCTGCGGGGAGCGACCATCACCCACGAGAACAAGCACCGCTGGGGCGAAGGCTTTGCCCTGCTAACGAACGGCATGGTGGCGCTGGTGCGGGGCCATGGCTCCGATGCCCTCGCCACCTTGCAGGCGGCCGCCGACATTTTCTCCGAGATCAAGCACCCCGAAAACCGGGCCTGGGTCCTGGGACCCCTGGGCCTGGCGGCTCTGCGGGCAAGCAACCCGGCCCTGGCGCAGCAGTCTGTGCTCCAGGCCTTGCAGACTGGCGTTGACCTGGGCGCCTTCATGGCCGTCATGTACGCGTTGCCCGCTGCCGCGCTTCTCCTGGCCGAGGAGGGGGCGGTTGAGCGGGCCGTAGAGGTCTATGCCTGCGCCTCTCGTTACGGCTTTGTGGCCAACTCCCGCTGGTTCCACGACGTGGTGGAGCGATCCCTTGCCGCCCACGTTACCCGGCTGCCTGCCGAAACCGCCGCCGCTGCCCGGGCGCGAGGTCAATCCCAAGACTGGAAGGCCCTGGCCGCTTCCCTGCTCCCCGACTTCTGATCCCTGTCCGCTGATCCCTGGCTCGCCCCGTCAACCAGGTGTGTATTGAAAAGCTCCTTGTACCCTTCCTGTTGCGGGCGGGCCGTATCACCTTGTGTAGCGTGCCGGTCACCTCTTGCGTGATTTTGCCCGTTGAAAAAGCCAAGAGCAGGTCTTGACAGGCCTGCCGGGGTGTGTTATAATCCGCTCCTATACCCAAGATAGTTATGCTTGGGCTGGAGTGAAGCCTGATGGGCCTGCTGATCGCCGAGATTCTGAGCCATCTGTTCCGCCACCGGGCTCGCACACTGCTGACCCTCTCCGGGTTGTCGGTGGGCATCCTGGCGCTCACCTTGCTGGGCAGCCTGGGCGAGGCCGTTAACGCCTCCCTCGATCGGCAAGAGGCGGCCGCCCTGAGCGTGTTCGAGGTCCGGCCCTCGACCTGGGAACGGCATTTGACCCCCGCTGTTCGCCGGGCCATCCGTCACGTGCCCGGGGTGGCGGGCACACTGACCTCGCTGTGGGCCGACCTGATCCCGCCCGAAGAAAAGCAAGAGACAGGGTTTGCCTTTACGGTAGAGGCCCTGATGGCTGTCGACAGCGATATCCCCGGCCTGGAGCACAGCCTGGCGCCCCACGATGCCTCCCTGCACCGCGGGCGCTGGCCGGCCCGTGGTGCAACGAACGAGGTCCTCCTGGATTTTGACCTGGCTTCGGTTCGCGGCTGGGACGTGGGCGACACCGTAGGGATTCGAGGCCGGCCCTTTGTCGTGACCGGCATCCTGGAGCGGCCACGTCTGGGCAGTAACGCGCGCTATGCCTACGTCGAGTACGAGGCGCTGCGCAACCTGCTGCACCTGCCGGCGGACAATCTACAAACCCTGTACGTCGTCCCCGAACCCGGCCAGGACGCTGCCGCGCTGGCAGCGCGCATCCAGGACGCGGTGCCCGGCATCCACGTCCAGACGCCCGAGCAGCGGATGAACGAGACGCGCCGGGACCAGGGCCTGCTCGCGGCCATTGTCGCGGCGAGCGGCGGGCTGGCCCTGCTGGCCGGCACCTTGATCGTGGTCAATACCATGCTCATGAGCGTCCGCGAGCGCCGGCACGAGATCGGCCTGAAAAAGGCGCTGGGCGCCGGCGACGGCGACATTGTCCGGGAGTTTCTGCTGGAAGCGAGCACGCTGGGCTTGCTGGGCGGTGGGCTCGGAGTGCTGCTGGCCTGGTGCCTGATCCTGGGCGTTAACCAGTTTACCCACGGGGCCTGGGGATTGAAGCTGCTGACCTTGACCCCACGCCTGGGTCTCGGAAGCGTGGCCTTTACCACCTTGCTGGGCGCGCTGTCGGGCGTCTATCCCGCCTGGCGGGCAGCGCTCGAGGACCCGGTGCGGGCGCTTCACGATACGCCGGGCGTACCTTATGCTGAGACGGGGCTGAAACGGCTGATCTACCTGGCCGGCCGCCGGGCGCGCTGGCTGCTGACGGGCGGCGGCATCAGCGCGGGCATTCTCATCCTGACCCTGGCTCTGAGCCTGGCCGAGGTGCTGAACGGGTATACCAACGCCGCTGTGGTCGCCACACAGGATCGGGTGTGGTTGTACCCTGCACGACAGTCGGTGGTGAGCCACGCCACAACTGTCCGGCACCTGGAGCGGATGGAGGGCGTACGCGGGGTGGTGATCACGGCCTCCGGCGGCCGCCTCTTTGACGACAGGGAGAGCTTGCCCGGCCTATTCGGCACGCCGTCCTACCTCCAGGGACTGGACGCACCCGAGCCCGAGTTTGGCTTCAGCGTGCCGTACGAGGCCAGGATCGAGCGGGGACGGTTCCTGACCCCTGATAGCCTGCACGAGGTGGTCCTCGGTCCGGACCTGGCCGAGGGCCTGGGGCTGGACGTCGGCGACGTGCTGACTGTGCGGGACCGGGACCTGCTCGTGGTCGGCATCTGGGCCGAGTCCCACACACAGCTCCCCACGGACTATGAGGCGCATGCTTTCGTCACCATGGCCGCGCTGCGGGCGCTGGAGCCCGAGCTTGGCCCCTATTTGGAGCTGACGGCCCTGGTCGCCCCCGGCGCCAAAGCACAGGAGGTTGCCGCACGCATCGAGGAGGCCATGCCCGAATGGCAAACTGAAACGGCCGAGGTGGCTGCCCGGGACCTTCGGCAGGCGACGCTTCTCTTTTCCCTGATTCTTGTGCTGTACGTCAGCCTGGGGTTGTTGGTGGGCGGGCTGTCGGTGATGAATACCATGGTCATGGCCGTCATGGAGCGCAGCCGCGAGATCGGGCTGAAAAAGGCGGTGGGTGCCAGTGACCGAGACGTGCTGGCAGAGATCGTGGAGGAGGCGGGCTGGTTCGGACTGACGGGCGGTGCACTGGGCCTGGTCGCCGCCTGGCTGGTGGCCTTGGGGGTCAACGCGTTCACGCGGCACGCCATGGACGTGAGGCTGCTGCTTGTGACGCCCCGGCTGGCCATCGCCGTCCTGGTTTTTACCGCCTTCCTGGGGATGATCGCCGGCCTGTACCCTGCCTGGCGCGCCTCGCGCCTCGACCCAATCCAGGCCCTGCGCAGCGAGTAGAGCCCACCGAGCTGTGGGTGAGGAGGCCAAGTGCGAGCCCGAAGATTGATCGTCATCGTCGTGATCCTGATCGTCCTGGCTGCCGCCGCGTGCGTGGGCGGCGGCCAGTTGGCTGCAAACCTGGTGCGACAGGGCCAGGCGGCCAGGCCGACCCCCGGGGGCACGGCGGCCCGACCCCGGCTGCGCGCCCAGGGCGAGGTCGTCCCGGCCCGCTGGGCGGAGCTAGGCTTTATCGGCGGCGGGGTAATGGCTGAGGTACCGGTAAGCGCCGGCCAGCAGGTCCAGGCGGGCGACGTCCTTGCCAGGTTGAGCACGAAGGATCTGGACCTGGCCGTGCGTGCTGCCGGCGACGCCGTCACCATGCACCAGGCCAACCTGGCCCACCTGCAGGAGCCGCCGGATTCGGTAGCGATCGCTGCCGTTCAAGCCGAGCTCGAGGCGGCCAAAGCGGCGCTGGAGGCATTGCAGGCCGGTCCCACGGCGGTGGACCTGGCCGCTGCCCAGGCGGACGTAGCTGCTGCCGAGGCGGATCTGGCCCGCCTGCGCGCCCTGCCCGACCCGGCGGCGGTGGCCCAGGCACAGGCCCAGCTCGACAAGGCAACGATCGCCTTGCAGCGGGCCCAGGCGGCATATGACCAGGTCCAGGCCCGCCCCGACGTGGCCATGTCGCCCCAGTCGCTTGCCCTGCAGGAGGCCACCATCGACCACGAAGCTGCCCGAGCGGCCCTGGCGCTGGCCGAGGGCAAGGCCACGGCCGCCGAGCTGAAGGCAGCCCAGGCGCGCGTTGCGGCAGCCGAGGCGAGCCTGGCCGCCACGCGGGAAGGCCCTTCGGCGGCTGACCTGGCCGCCGCCCGCAGCCGCGTTCGCAACGCCGAATCTGCCCTCTCCCAGGCACAAGAGACGACCAGCGAGGCCGACCTGGCCGCTGCCCGGGCCAGCCTGTCGGAGGCCGAGTTGCAATTGTCGCGGGCAAACGCGGCGCTGGAGACAGCCATTCTGCGTGCCCCCTTTGCCGGAACGGTGATGACCCTGGAGGCGGCGGCCGGGCAGATGGTGAGCAACAGCCTATTTCTCACCCTGGCCGATCTCAACTGGCAGGTGGAGACTGTGGACGTGGACGAGTGGGTAGCTACACGCATCGTGCCCGGACAGGCCGTAGAGCTGTCGTTCCCCGCCTTCGAGGGCGAGAAGTTGGCCGGCACCGTCAAGTCCATCGACGCCCGGGCCAAGCGGGCCGGCGCCGGGACCGACCCCTTTTATACCGTGGTCGTGACTCTGAACCGGGAGCAGTCAGGGCAGCCGCCCGCGCTGGTTGCAGCGTTGCGCTGGGGTATGACGGTTCGGCTCGACTTTGGCGAGGAGTAGGATGATGGCCCGTGACAGCACATCCCAGGCTGAAAACCGGGACATTGTCGTGGAGACGCGCGCCCTGAGCCGCGTCTATCTCCTGGGCGCCGCCGAGGTCCACGCCTTGCGCGGCGTGGACCTGGTTGTGGAGCGGCGCGACTTTGTATCCATCGTGGGCCGCAGCGGTAGCGGCAAGAGCACGCTCTTGCACCTGCTCGGCTGCCTGGACCGGCCCAGCGGCGGTGCGGTGTGGCTGGACGGTGTAGAGGTGTCGGCCCTGGCCCACCGCCTCCTGCCGGCCATCCGCCGAGAAAAGGTCGGCTTTGTGTTCCAGACCTTTAATCTGCTGTCGCACCTGACAGCCCTGGAGAACGTGATGCTGCCCCTGCGTTACAGTCGCCTGTCGCCCCGCGAGGGCCGACGGCGGGCGACGGAACTATTGGAACGCGTGGGCCTCGGCAACCGGCTCCCCCACCGCCCCATGGAGTTGTCGGGGGGCGAGCAGCAGCGCGTGGCCCTGGCTCGGGCTCTCATCAACCGGCCGGCCATCATCCTGGCCGACGAGCCCACCGGTGAGCTGGACACGCAGACGGCCGCCGGCATCGTGGCTCTGCTCCGCGAGCTAAACCGGAGCGACGGCCAGACCTTTATCCTGGTGACCCACGATCCCCAGGTTGCCGCGGCCACCGATCGTACCCTGGTTCTCCAGGATGGACAGATCGTGGGCGAGGAGCGGCATGTCTGACAGGGGTACAGGCGGGATGCCGGGCGCTCTGCCTCGCCAGGCGTGCCTGCCTCTACGGCAGCCCCTCTACCCCTGTTCGCCCCTCACCACCGACAAGATCTGTTCCCCGTAGGCCGCCATCCGCTGTGGCCCGATTCCCTTGATTGCCTCCAGCTCCGCTGGCGAGCGGGGCCGGGCGGCAGCAATGTCGCGCAGGGTGCTGTCGTGGCAGACGACGTAGGGCGGCTTGCCCATCTCTCGGGCCGTGGCCAGCCGCCAGGCCCGCAGCCGCTCGATCAAGCCGCCGTCATCCTCGGACTGGGCCGCCGGAGCTTCTTCCTCCACCGGCGCCGCCTCGGGCTCGGCCGGTGGCTCTGCCAGCAGCGCCTCTCCCTCGGGGGTCAGGCGCAGCATGGGATAGCCGTTTTGCTCGAACTGTTCCAGGAAGCCCTTGATCAGGAGCTCGTCGGCCAGGTCCATGATGCCCTTCTGGGTCAGGTTGGCCAGGGCGCCAAACAGCGAAAAACGATCGGCCTTTAGCCTGCTGCTGGCTGCTCCCTGGAGTGCACGCGCCAGGCCGCTGCGGCCCATGAGGTATGGGGACTGCGCCACGCCCTGGAGGATCAGCCTGGCCGGGTCGCCCCGCTGCCGGCCGGGGGTGTGCATCGGCGCGTTTTTCGTCCGGGCCTGGGCATGGGCCACGGGCAGGGGATCCGGTGTTCGGGACCTGGCGGCCGCTCCCCGGCAGTTGTCACAGGCCTGACAGCCCTCCATCCCGGGGCCGCCGAAATAGACGCTGATGGTGCCGTGGCGGCAGGCCTGGCTATAGGCGTAGGCCCGCATTTCGGCGATGCGGGCCTCCTGCCCGGCGTCATAGTCG
>JAAYZQ010000151.1 GCA_012514775.1 Anaerolineaceae bacterium | reverse complement strand
GCCGAGATCCTCAGGGCAATGCAGACCGTCCTGAGGCTGGGCCAGGAGCGGATGACAGGCCGCTGGCGACCAGCGAAAGAGAGTTGCTAACCCGTCTTCCAGAACGATCTGGCCATCATCAACGAACTGGAGGCCTGATACAGTGAGAGCAAGGACGCCTCGTCCGAGCCTGGTTCCACTCCTGATCAGTGCCCTGGTCCTTGCCTGGGCCTTTGTCGTGGTCGCCGTCTATTACGTTGTCCACAAACCGTTTAGCCTGGCGAACGCTGCAGCCATCGTGCGGGGGACCCTCGACGTTGCAACCTGGCTCCTGCTCATGCTGATAGCCACGTGCCTGGGGCACCGATTCGTGGTCCGCTGGGTCGAGGGCCTCAGGGCGGCCGAAGACGTAGCCCTCAGCGCTGGCCTCGGTTTGGGATTTATCTCTTTGCTGGCCCTGGGCCTGGGGCTGCTTGGGGGCCTGAGATCCTGGCTGGTGTGGCTTCTCGTCGCGGGGCTTGCCGTCGCCGGCATCCCGGCCTGGCGCGATATCCTGTCGCGAATTCGGGCGGCATCGCCCCTGGTGCCGCAAGGACGCTCAGAAAAGCTGCTCGCCGCATACATCCTGCTGACCCTCATGCCGGCGTTTCTCATGGCCTTGACCCCACCTATCGCCTGGGACAGCCAGGTCTACCACCTGACCGGTCCCAAGCTCTACATCGAGCAGGGAGCCATCACCGGCGGGATCGACATCCCCTACCTGGGCTTCCCGGCCCTGATCGACACTCTATTTGCGGCGGCCATGCTGCTGCGGGGGCCTGCCGTCGCCAAGCTCATTCACTTTGGCTACGGCGTCCTCTCCCTCTTGTTGGTGTACGCTGCCGGCAGCCGCTACCTTGGCCGGCGGTCGGCCTGGCTGGCCATGGCCATCCTCGTCGCCGTGCCGACGATCACCCTGTTGGCGTCCTGGGCGTACGTGGATCTGGCCGTGCTTTTCTATGAATTGGCAGCGGTCTATCTCCTCGCCCGCGGTCTGGAGAGGGATAGGAGCGCCAGGCACGGGATCCTGGCTCTGGCCGGCGTCTCTTGCGGATTGGCCGTAGGAGTCAAATACACGGCGGTTCTCCTGCCCATCACCCTGGCTGCCATCATCCTGTGGTACGGCCGCCACGAGGGTTGGCGTGCCAATCTGCGGCAGGTGGTTCTGTTTGCCGCGCCGGCGGCCCTGATCGCTGGCCCGTGGTTTCTCAGGAACCTGGCTTTCACCGGCAGCCCGGTCTATCCCTTTTTCCTGCCCGGGAAGTTCTGGGACGAATACCGCGCCTGGTTCTACAGCCGGGCGGGCACTGGCCTGGCCTATCGCACACCGTGGCGGCTGATCGTCGCCCCGTGGGAGGCGACCATTCTTGGCATGGAGGGAGCGGAGGGCTATGCGGCCACCATCGGCCCCCTCCTACTGCTGGCCCTCCCCTTGTTGCTCCTGACCTGGCGCCGCTGGACGTGGGAACAAAAGGCCTTTGCCGGGCTGCTCGTGCTTGCCTGCGTGCCACAATATCTCTTCTGGCTCTATGGGGTCGCCCAGTCGGCCCTGCTCATCCAGACCCGGCTCCTTTTCCCCATCTTTGGGCTCCTGGCCTTGCTGGCCGGCCTGGCGTTGGACCGTCTCCAGCTCCTCGACCGGCCGAACTTTTCTCTTCATCGTCTCT
>JAAYZQ010000150.1 GCA_012514775.1 Anaerolineaceae bacterium | reverse complement strand
CGCCGAGCGCCTGCTCGGCACTTCTCGGCAACCCCAGCGGCAGTCAAGAGACAAGGCAACAGCCGGACGGCGTGGGCGCCAAAACAACGTAGGGGGCGCACGGCCGTGCGCCCCCTACGGATGGGAATGCTCCTGTTGTTCTGGCGGGCTCAGGCCACCAGCGCCTCAAAGTCGCGCCGCTCCAGGGTCTCGACCTCGATGAGGCGCGTCGCCAGTTGGTCCAGCTTGTCGCGATAGGTAATGAGGATACCCCGGGCCCGCTCGTAGGCGTGCTCGACGATGCGCCGCACCTCCTGGTCGATCTCTTCGGCCACGTGGTCGCTGTAGTTGCGCTGCTCGGCTATCTCGCGGCCCAGGAACACCAGCTCGTCGCGGTCGCCAAAGGTCAAGGGGCCCAGGAGCGGGCTCATGCCATAGGTGGTGACCATCTTTCGCGCCAGCTTGGTCGCCTTCTCGAGGTCGTCGCTGGCCCCGGTCCACTTGTCGCCAAAGACCAACTCCTCGGCCGCCCGCCCGGCGAGCATGCCGGCGATGTCGTCCTCGAACTTGTCCTGGGTGTGTAGGTAGCGGTCCTTTTCGGGCATCGACATGGTGTAGCCCAGGCTCATCCCGCGGGCCACGATGGACACCTTGTGCACCGGGTCGGTGTTGGGCAGCTTGGTCTGCACCAGGGCATGCCCCGCCTCGTGGTAGGCCAGCACCCGCTTTTCGTCGGCGGTGATGAGCCGGCTCTTGCGCTCCGGCCCGGCGATGACCCGCTCCACCGCTTCCTGGAACTCGGACATGCCGATGGACTTCTTGTTGCGCCGGGCGGCCAGGATGGCCGCCTCGTTCACCAGGTTCTCGATGTCGGCCCCCACAAAGCCAGGGGTCCCCTGGGCCAGCACGTCCAGGTCGACGTCGCGGGCCAGGGGCTTGCCGCGGGCGTGGACGTCCAGGATGCCACGGCGCCCCTTGATGTCGGGCCGGTCCAGGACCACGCGGCGGTCAAATCGCCCGGGGCGCAACAGCGCGGGGTCGAGGATGTCGGGCCGGTTGGTGGCGGCGATGACAATGATGTTCGTGTCGGTGCTAAAGCCGTCCATCTCGACCAGGATCTGGTTCAGGGTCTGCTCTCGCTCGTCGTGGGAGCCGCCCAGCCCCGCCCCGCGGTGCCGGCCGACGGCATCCACCTCGTCCACAAAGATGATGCACGGCGAGTTGCGCCGCGCCTGCTCGAACAGGTCGCGCACCCGGGCGGCGCCGACGCCCACAAACATCTCGACGAACTCGGAGCCCGAGATGGAGAAAAAGGGCACGCCGGCCTCGCCCGAGACTGCCTTGGCGAGTAGGGTCTTGCCCGTGCCGGGCGGTCCCATCAGCACCACCCCCTTGGGAATGCGCGCTCCCAGCGAGATGAACTTTTGCGGCTCTTTCAGAAACTCGACGACCTCGGCCAGCTCCTGCTTGGCCTCTTCGACGCCGGCCACGTCGTCGAACGTGACCGTTGGCTTTTCGCCGGTAAACATCCGCGCCCGGCTCTTGCCAAAGGAAAGCGCCTGGTTGTTCGTTCCCTGCGCCTGGCGCATCAGGAAGAGAAAGAGAACGGCCAAAAAGATGAACGGCAGAAAGCTGCCCAGCGCCACCAGCCAGTCCCCCCACGGGCTGGGCGGCTCGACCTGGATGTCCACGTTGGCCAGCGCTGTTTCGCCTGCCCCCAGCAGCAGCAGGGCCTGCGTCAGCTCGGTGTTGCTCTCCTTGCGAGAGGCGATCACTTCACCATCGGTGAAGGTGATCTCCACATCGTCTTCCTCGACGAGGATGGACTCCACCCTGCCTGCGTTGACCGCCGTCACCAGTTGGGAGAGGGGTATTTCTTCGAGGCTGCCATTCATCGGGAAGAGACCAAAGATAAGAACGACAGCCGCGAGAAAGATAAAGACATAGACGAGTGCACCCCGCCAATTTGTACCCACTTCGATCCTCCAAAAGCAGTTGACCCTGTCTATAATAAACCAGGTTGTCGGAAAAACCCGTAATCTTGACTCCAAACCGCCCGGCAAACGCCCGGATAGCACCCTATTATAACAGAAAAGAGCCCGGGCTCCAATTCCGAGCCCGGGAGCGTTCCGGAATCATACCCGGCGAAGGACAGGGCGTCGTATCCCGGTTGAACAGCACTGTGCTGGGGAAAGCGTCACGGACATAATAGCATAGACGTGCCCGGGCGTCAAGCTGTG
>JAAYZQ010000149.1 GCA_012514775.1 Anaerolineaceae bacterium | reverse complement strand
TCGCCGATGCCGGCGGCCACGCACTGGATGAGGTGATAGTCGATGCAGTCGTCGCAGCGCAGCACGGCCGAAGCGACGAGGCCCAGCAGCTCCTTGGTGCGGGCAGGCAAGGCGCCGTCCTCGTAGGCCTTGGTGTCGAGGTTGAAAAAGCGCTTGATGCCCAGGTGCCCTGCCCCCAGGATGCGCTCGTTCATGCGCTCCCGGTAGGCCCGAAATTCGTCCAATCGCGTCGTCATGCTGGGATCTCCTTTGGTTGGAACACGGGCGGCATGGCCCGCTTGTGGGCCGTGGCGGCCACCATGCCCTGCACCCGCTTCAACAGGTCGGGCAGCACGCATTCGGTCTTGTCCGACTCCATGGCGCGCAGGACCGCCTCGATCTGGTCGTAAGTGACGCCCATCTCGCCCTCGTCGGTCTGCCCCCGCCACAGTCCGGCGGTGGGGGCGCGGTCGATGACGGACTGCGGCACGCCCAGCTCCCGGGCCAGGGCGCGCACCTGCGACTTGTACAGGGCCCCCAACGGCTCGAGGTCGGCGCCGCCGTCTCCCCACTTGGTAAAGTAACCGACCATGATCTCGCTCTTGTTGCCCGTGCCGGCCACCAGGTAGCCCCGGCCCTGGGCCAGGGCGTAGAGCGTCGCCATGCGCAATCGGGGCTTGATGTTGGCCAACGCCAGGGGAGGAAAGTCAGGCGGCAGGGCGGCCACGAGGGCATCGTAGGTCGGGCTCAGGTCGATGGTGATGGTCTCCAGGTCAAAGGCCTCGGCAACCTGCCGGCCAAAATCCATGTCCTCGGGCAGGCTGTGGCAGGGCAGGATGGCGGCCAGAACCTGGCTGCCCATGGCCCGCCGGCACAGCCCGGCCACAACGGCCGAGTCGATGCCGCCGCTCAGCCCCAGTACGTACCCCCTGGCCCTCGCCCCCTCGGCGTAGGCGCGCAGCCAGGCGACGATCTCGTCCGCCAGCCGGCCGGGCTCGCTCATGCTACATCACCTGTTTGACAATCTCGACGCCGTTGCTGGCCATGGCGTGGGCAAACACCAGGTGCAGCAGGTCGGCGTCGTGGGGCATGGCGCCGATGCGCCGCGCCGCTTCCACGGGCAGGTCAAAGGTGTCGATGGTATCCAGGGGCACGACGACCCGCACCTCGCGCAGGTTGCGGGCATTGGCCCGCAGCCGCAGGTACATGGCCAACTGGTAGACGCACAGATCCGTGCAGTCGCCGGTGACGATCAACGTCGTCACCTCGGGATGGCGGTCCAGCCACTCTCCCAGGCCGGTGTCGATGTCCGAGCTGATCGAGTTTTTTTCCAGAACGAGGTATTGGTCGGAGAAGGGCAGATTCCGCAGCTCGTCCACCGTCTGCGATTCCTCGCTGCCGACCTTGCAGTGGGGGGGATAGCTGCCAAACTCGACGGCGTTCTCGGTGTGGGTGTCCTGGGGAAGGATAAAGTGGCGCACCCCGACCTCGTGGGCCTGCCGAAAGACGCGGGTGATGGGCTCCACGATGCGGCCGACGCGCTCGCTGGCGAGGGGGCCCTCGCTGCAAAAGCCGCGGGTCACGTCCACGGCCAGGACCGCGATGCGGCCCGCGTCGCCGCCCACGTCCTGGAGGATTTCGTCCCACGCCAGGGTGGGCAGGCCATCGTGCCACTCCAGCAGCCAGGCCAGGAACGGCCGGCTGTTCTCTACGAGCTGTTCAAGGTTCATGGCATCCTCTATCTTGTTCCGTCGCCCCCAGGGTGGGGGACTGCCTTAGTGTAAAAGTCACACTAATTATACCTGAAAGCCTTTCGTTGTCAAGAAGCGGCCGGCCGAGGACCGCGAGCTCCGCGAGGTCGACATAAATCAACAGGCCGTCCGCTTTCTCGTGCCCGTAGGGCCATCACCTGGCTCGCCCGGCAGAGCCGTGGTATAATGTGCCTGCCAGAGGCTCCCCACGAGTGGGAGCGAGCATCCACGATGGGAAGGGGAGAAAAATGTTGCAAGAACTCGTCCGCAAGAACCGCAGTTATCGCCGTTTTGATGAGTCGCACGCCATCTCGCGCCAGACGCTCCTGGAGCTGGTGGACCTGGCCCGGCTCTCGGCTTCGGGTGCCAACCGGCAGCCACTCAAGTACATCCTGGTCAGCGACCCGGAGACGAACGCCCTGGTCTTTCCCCACCTGGCTTGGGCCGGTTACCTGGCCGACTGGCCGGGCCCGGGCGAGGGCGAGCGGCCCTCGGCCTACGTCGTCATCCTGCTGGACACGACCATTGCCAAATCGGCGGGCGTGGATCACGGGATCGCCGCCCAGAGCATCCTCCTGGGGGCCACGGAAAAGGGGTTGGGAGGCTGCATCATTGCCTCCGTGCAGCGCCAGGCCGTGGCCCAGGCCCTCGACGTCGATCCTCGCTACGAGATCCTCCTGGTGCTCGCCCTGGGCAAGCCCGCGGAGCAGGTGTTCGTCGATCCCGTGGGCGACGACGGTGACATCCGCTACTGGCGCGACGAGGCAGGGGGGCACCACGTGCCCAAGCGCTCCCTGGAAGAGATCGTCATCGGCTGATGATATGGGGTGCACCGGGGGGTGCACCCCACATCGCCCGCAATTCCATTCTGTCAAAATATACCCCAACATATATCTTTAATCTATATCTTGATACCTTGACAGGCCCCTGCTTTTTTGTTATCCTTACGATGGCGGGCGAGCAGGCCCCTGCCCGGGCGTCCCTGTTGCCCTGCCCCGGTATCTTGACGATGCGGACAAGCTTCCTCACCAAAAGAGAAACGAGAGCATTTATGTTGGATCATATTCTGGTACCTTTGGATGGTTCGCGCCTGGCAGAGACGGTGCTACCCCACGCTGCGGCTATGGCCCAGGCCTTTGGCTCGCGCATTACCCTGTTGCGCGCCGTGTCTCGCAGCGAGCAGGTTCCCGGTAGCCGGTCCGTAGACCCCCTGAGCTGGCAGATCCTGAAAGCCGAGTCTCGTGCCTACCTGGACGAGATTCTGGCGCGCATCCAGGAAGTTGGCGTCGAGGCCGACCGCGTCCTGGTGGAAGGGAGCGCGGCGGAACAGATCGTGGAGTTTGCCAGGGCAGAAGGCGTGGATTTGATCATCCTCAGCAGCCACGGGCGCAGCGGCCTCAGCGAGTGGAACATCAGCAGCGTCGTCCAGAAGGTGATCTTTCGAGCCTTTGTGCCCGTGCTTATCGTGCGGGCGTACAAGGGCGTGTCGGATGATCTCGCCGGGTTGCGCTACCGCCGCGTGTTATTGCCACTGGATGGCTCGCCCCGCGCCGAGTACGTGCTCCCCCTGGCGACCACGCTGGCCAATGCCCACGGGTCCTCCCTGCTCCTGGCACACGTCGTGCACCGGCCGGAGGTACCCCGCGCCATCCCCCTCTCGGAGGAAGAGATGAGCCTGGTGGAGCAGTTGACGGCCCTGAACCGGGAGCGGGGGGCGGCGTACCTGCGGAATCTCGAGCCGCGGCTGGGGATGCAGCTCGAAACGCGCTTGTTGGTCAGCCACAACCCGGCCATAGCCCTGCACGAACTTGTGGAGCGAGAAGAGATTGACCTGGTAATGCTCAGTGCCCACGGCTATTCGGGCAGCACCAAGTGGACATTTGGTAGCGTGGCGCTGAATTTCGCCGTCTATGGAACCACGCCCCTCCTCGTCGTTCAGGATATCTCGGAAGAAGAAGCCGAACCCACCGAAGCCCAGAAAGCGGCCAGGGAGACTAAAGGACATTGACCCAGCCGGCAAATGAATCACGGCCCAGGATCGATGGCCAGGAGCAAGCGAACCCCACCTCTCGCCTGAACCGGCTGGCCGTCACCCTCGCCCGGGAACATGATCTCACATCCAGGCCCCCGGCCGCACCTTCGCCCCTGGACCACCTGGAAGAGCTGGAAGTGCTGCTGGAGGCGGCCCATGGGCAGTACGTGCTCCTGTCCGAGTCGGAGGAGATGCTTTCGGGGGCGGCCGAGTGGCTGCTGGACAACCACTACGTGGTACGCCAGGCGGCCCGACAGGTGCGGAAGAACATTCCCGCCGGGTACTACCGGCGGCTGCCCAAGCTCGCCAGCCCTCCGTGGGCCGGGGTGGCCCGCGTCTATGCCCTGGCCCGCGCCTTTGTGGCCCACGAAGACGGCATGATCGACACTGCCCGCCTGGCCCGCTTTGTCCAGGCCTACCAGGACGTGGCTCCCCTGACCATGGGCGAGCTGTGGGCCCTGCCGACCATCGTCCGGCTGGTGCTCCTGGAGCTCCTGGCCCAGGCCGTCAGCTCCGATGTGCCGCCGGACGAGGTGCCGGCCGGGCTGCAACCGGTCCTGACCCTCGACGTGTCCGAGAACCTGGCGCAGGTTGCGCTGGTGGGCAACTGCATTCGCGGGCTGCGCACCCTGGGGGCCGAGGACTGGGAGACGTTCTTTGAGAGTGTCAGCCGAGTGGAAGCTGTCCTGCGCCAGGATCCGGCCGGCGTCTATCCCCGCATGGACTTTTCGACGCGCAACGGGTATCGCCAGGTGGTCGAAGACCTGGCGGGCGGTGACCCTGCCGGCGAGGAGGCTGTGGCGGTGCAGGCCGTCGACATGGCGCGACAGGGGCGCCGGGAGGGAGAGCCGGCATCTCGCCGGGGCCACGTGGGCTACTACCTTCTCGATCGGGGCCTGGCCGAGCTCGAGTCCCAGTCGGGCTTTGGCCCCTCCGCGAGGGCTCGGCTGCGCCGCCGGCTCCTGGACCGCGCCGCCGTGCTATACCTGGGAAGCATCGCCCTGCTGACGCTGACCATCGTAGCGGCCCTGGTCGCCGCTGCCCGGGCGGCAGGTGGCGATGCCTGGCAATTGGTGGCCGTGGTGCCCGTCGCCTTGTTGCCGGCCCTCCTGGTGGCTGTCAACGTGGTGAACGTGGCCGTGACCCACCTCGTGCCGCCCGGCACGCTGCCCAAGATGGACTTTCGACGGGGAATCCCGACGGCCCACGAAACCATGGTGGTCATTCCCGCCCTGCTGACCGATCCCGACGAGGTCGACTCGCTCCTGGCGCAGCTCGAGCGTCACTACCTGGCCAACCGCGATCCCCGGCTGCACTTTGCCCTCCTGACCGATCCCATGGACGCTCCCGAGGAATCGGTGCCCGACGACGAGGATCTCGTCGAGCGGGCCCGGGAGGGGATTGCCCAACTGAATGCCAGATACCGCCATACAAACGGTGGCACGGCCCACGAGCCCTTCCACCTGTATCATCGCCGCCGCCTCTGGAATCCGGCCGAGGGGGTCTGGATGGGCTGGGAGCGGAAACGAGGCAAGCTGTCCGAGTTCAACCGGCTGCTGGCGGGCCGGGGCGAGACCTCCTACGTCGTCCGCGAGGGCGATCCTGACGTCTTGGGGCGGATTCGTTACGTCGTTACCGTCGACGCCGACACGGTGCTGCCCCGCGACAGCGTGCAGCGCCTGGCGGGCACCATGGCCCATCCCCTGAACCGGGCCGAGTTTGCCACCGGCAGCCAGGAGGTGGTGGCCGGCTACACCGTGCTCCAGCCCCGCGTCGAGGTCCTGCCCACCAGCGCCAACCGGTCGCCCTTCTCCCGCATCTTTGCCGGCGACATCGGGCTGGATCTGTACACGCGGGCGGTTTCGGACGTGTACCAGGACCTCTTTGGCGAGGGCATTTTTGTTGGCAAGGGGATCTATGACGTCGAGGCGTTCGAGCGGGCCATGGAAGGCCGGGTACCGGAGAACGCCCTTCTGAGCCACGACCTGTTCGAGGGGATACAGGGACGCGCCGGGCTCGTGACCGACGTAGCCCTTTACGAGGATTATCCGCCCAGCTATTTCGTCTATTCCCAGCGGCTGCATCGATGGTTCCGGGGCGATTGGCAACTGCTTCCCTGGCTGCTGTCCCGGGTACCCGGGGCAGGCGGCCAGAAGAGGCCCAACCCGCTCTCCTTGCTCGATCGCTGGAAGATCATCGACAATTTGCGACGCAGCCTCCAGGCCCCGGCGATCCTGCTGCTCCTGGCCGCCGGGTGGCTGTTCCTGCCCGGCAGCCCTCTCTTCTGGACGTTGGTGGCGCTGCTGACCCTGGCTGTGCCCCTGGTCACCGGCTTGATCGTCGGCCTGCTCCGCTCGCGGGGAGACGGGCTGCTTGAGGGCTTGCGGGCCGAGGCCGCGCGCTGGCTCCTGGCGGTCGTCTTGCTCCCTTACGAGGCCATCATTGCCCTGGACGCCATCGCCACGACGATGGTGCGCCTGTTGATCACCCACAAGCGCCTGTTGCAGTGGACCACCCACGCCCACACCGTGCGCCTTTTCCAGCAGGAGCGGCAGGTGGGCGTCGTATGGACGCAGATGGGCAGTGGCGTGGTCCTGGCCCTGGCGCTGACTTTGGCCGTTGGGCTGGTGCGTCCGGCTGCCCTCGTCGTCGCGGGGCCCATTTTGCTGGTTTGGCTGCTGTCGCCCCAGATCGCGCTGCGCATCAGCCAACCCACCGTCCGCGACCGTGCTGACCTCTCGGATCGGGATCGCCGCCGGTTCCAGATCCTGGCGCGGCGCACCTGGCTCTTTTTCGAGCGCTTTGCCGGCCCGGAGGATCGCTGGTTGCCGCCGGACCACTACCAGGAGGACCCACGGGGTGCCGTGGCCCACCGCACCTCTCCGACGAACATCGGGCTCTTTTTGGTAGCGACGCTGGTGGCCCACGAAATGGGCTACATCGGCTCCGTCGAGCTGTTGGTGCGCCTGCGCTCGACCCTGGAAAGCATGCGGCAGCTGGAGCGCCATCGCGGGCACTTCTTGAACTGGTACGAGACCCGCGGGCTCAAGACCCTGTCGCCCCGCTACGTATCGACCGTCGACAGCGGCAACCTGGCAGCGTGCCTGTTGATCCTGGAGCAGGGCGCGCAGACCGTGCCTTCCATGCTCCTCCTCGGCCGCCGCTGGCTGGGCCTGCGCGACACCCTGGACGTCCTGGGCGAGGTCCTGGAACAGATGGAGCGCGAGGGCCTGGGAGAGCCCCTGATGCGCCTGGAAACGTTCCTGGCAAACCTGGGGGAGGAACTGGTAGCCATCCAGGAGGATCCGGCGCAGTGGCCCGAGGCCGTGGGCCACCTGCGCAGCACTACGTGGCCCAAGCTGGAAGGGCTCCTCGGGGACCTGCTGGAGGCGGGCTCGGAGCGCCTGGGGCCCAGGACACTTCGCGACCTGCGCCTGTGGTTCGAGCGCGTGCGACATCACATGCGCAGCATGGAGGAAGAGTCGGAGCTTTTGCTCTCCTGGCAGCTTCTGGCGGACGACCCGCCTGGCGTTCTGCGCCGGGGCGATCTGGAGCCCAAGGTGGCCGAGGCCTGGCAGGCTGTGCGCGAGGCGCTGCCCCGCCTGACCACGCTGACAGAGTTGTTGGCCGTCAGCCGCGTAGCCCGTCCGCGCCTGCAGGCCCTGGAGGCGTTGCTGGAAGCGAGGGCCGGGGAGGAAGCCGGCGACGAGTGGCGGGAAGCCCACGACTGGTGCACCCGGCTGGCCGCCAGCCTGGAATCGGCGGGTCTGACAGCCGGCGGCCTCGCCGCGGGCCTGGAGGAGGTCGGTCGCCAGGCGGAGGCCTACTTCCGCGAGACCGACTTTGCCTTCCTCTACGATCGGCAGCGCGACGTCTTTTACCTGGGTTATGACGTGGCCGCCGAAAAACTCGATGAGAACCACTATGATCTCCTGGCCTCGGAGGCCAGGACCGCCAGCCTCATTGCCATTGCCAAAGGAGACGTGCCCCAGCGCCACTGGCTGCACCTGGACCGTCCTGTGGGCCGTGTGGGCAATACGCGCGTCCTCCTGTCGTGGAACGGCAGCATGTTCGAATACCTGATGCCCGCCCTCTTTACCCGCACCTACGAAGGCCTGATGCTGCACCAGACCCAGCACGGGTCCGTGGAGCAGCAGCGGCGCTATGCCCGGCAGCACAACGTTCCGTGGGGCATTTCGGAGTCGGGTTACTATCGCTTTGACGCCAGCCAGAATTATCAGTACCGCGGCTTTGGCGTGCCGGGCCTGGGGCGCAAGCGTGGCCTGGACGAGGACCTGGTCATCGCATCCTATGCCTCCCTCCTGGCCCTGCCTGTGGACCCCCGCGCCGTGGCCGAGAACCTGGAGCACCTGGTGAGCGAGGGGCTGATGGGCCATTACGGGTTGTACGAGGCCATCGATTTTACGCCGCGGCGCATGCCCCTGGGCCGCGACCGGGCCATCGTGCGCTCGCACATGGCCCATCACCAGGGTATGATCCTCGCCGCCCTGGCCAACACGCTCCTGGACGATCTCCTCGTGGACTATTTTCATGGAGACCCGCGCATCCAGAGCGTCGAGCTGTTGCTGCAGGAGCAGGTGGCCCGCACCGCGCCTCTGGAGGGTGGGACCGAAGAGCCCCTGGGGACGCACCGCACCGTGGAGGCTCCTACCCTGCTGGAGCCCTGGTTCGTGCCCGTCGACGGCCCCCATCCGCAGGCGCACCTACTCAGCAACGGGCGCTACAACGTGATCATCACCTCCGCCGGGGCGGGCGTGAGCAGTTGGCGCAACCTGGACCTGACCCGCTGGCGGGCCGACACGACCCTCGAAGATTGGGGAACCTGGTTCTATGTCCAGGACCTTGACGCCGAGGGCGGCGAGCTGTGGTCTGCCGGGCTGCAGCCGGTGGGCAGGCTGCCCCAGCAGGCCAGCGCGCGCTTCTCGTCCCACAGCGCCGAGCTCCAGCGCCGGGACCACGACGTGACCGTGCGTGCCGAAGTTGCCGTCGCTCCGGGCGACGACGTCGAAGTGCGGTTGGTGACGCTGACAAATCACGGCTCCCGGCGGCGGCGCCTGCGCCTGGCGAGCTATGGCGAGGTGGTGCTCAATGCCCAGGATGCCGACCGTCGCCATCCGGCCTTTAACAAGCTCTTTATCCAGAGCGAGTACCTGCCCGAGCTGAACGGCCTGTTGTTTTGGCGGCGCCCGAGGTCGGGAGAGGAGTCGCCCGTCTACTTGTTGCATCTCCTGTTGCCGCCCGAGGGCACGCCGGCCACGGGCGCCCACGAGATGGACCGGGCTCGGTTCCTGGGCCGGGGCGGCTCGCCCCGGCAGCCCCTGGCCCTGGAGCGAGATCGAGCCCCGTTGCATGAAGGGGGCGATCGGGATGGACCGATCGCAACCCTCGATCCCATCTTTTGCATCGCCCAGGACGTGGTGCTCCGGCCCCACGAGAGCGTGCGGATGGCGTTCCTGACCCTCGCTGCCCCTTCACGGCGGGAAGCTCTCGACCTGGCCCAGGGCTACCGCTCGTTGCCGGCCGTGGCCCGTGCCCTCGAGCAGGCACTGTCGCAGAACGAGGCCGAGGCGCACAACCTTGGCCTTGATACCCAGGGCCTGCGCCACGCCCAGCAACTGCTCTCGGCGCTGATCTACCCCAACCGCGCGCTGCGCGCCCCGTCGCAGATCCTGTCTGCCAACCGCCGCGGGCAGCCTGGCCTGTGGGGCTATGCTATCTCGGGCGATTATCCCATCCTGCTGGTGCGCATCAAGGGCCAAGACGACCTGGACCTTGTGCGAGATCTGCTGCCGATCCACGCTTATTGGCGGCGCAGGCAGCTCAAGATCGACCTGGTCATCCTGAATGCCGAGCCCTCTGGCTATGCCCAGGAGCTGCACGGCCAACTGCTGTCGCTGCTGCGAGCCACCGACGCCGACGCCTGGATCAACAGGCGCGGCGGCATCTTCTTGTTGCAGGCCGGCCAGGTGGACGAAGCCGGGCAGGTGTTGCTCTTCACGGCAGCGCGCGTGGTGCTCGACGCCGAGGGAGGGCCCCTGGCGCGCCAGCTCGAGCCCCTGGGCGAGCGGCCGGTCACCCTGCCTCATTTTGTGCCCACCTTTTCGGAGCCGCCAGACCTGAGCGTCCTGCCCCCGGTGCCCAGGCCCTCGGATCTCCTCTTTGACAACGGCCTGGGCGGCTTCTCGGCCGATGGACGCGAGTACGTCATCTATTTGGAGCCGGGCCAGCACACTCCCGCGCCCTGGGCCAACGTCATCGCCAACGAGCGCTTTGGCTTCCTGGTCTCGGAGTCGGGCATGGGCTTTTCCTGGGCGACCAACAGCGGCGAGAACCGGCTCACTCCCTGGGACAACGACCCGGTGCGCGATGTGCCCCACGAGGCCCTCTACCTCCGCGACGAGGAGACGGCCCGCGTCTGGTCGCCCACGCCCCACCCGGCCGGGGCCGACGCGCCCTACCTGGTGCGTCACGGAGCCGGCTACTCGGTCTTTGAGCACCACAGCCACGGGCTCAGGCAGCGGCTCAGCCTCTTTGCCACCCGCGATGACCCGGTCAAGGTAGCGCGCCTGCGCCTGGAGAACACCTGGGACCGGACGCGGCGCATCACGGCGACCTATTATGCGGAGTGGGTGCTGGGGGTGCACCGCGACCAATCGCAGCAGTTCGTCGTGCCCGAGTACGAGGCCGGGCACAGGGCGCTGCTGGCCCGCAATGCCTATCACGAGGAGTTTGGCGAGGCGGTGGCCTTTGTCGCGTCCAGCGAGGTCGTCCACGGGCTGACGGCCGACCGGGCCGAGTTCCTGGGGCGGAGGGGGAGCTACGAGCAGCCGGCCGCGCTGCGGCGCGTCGGCCTGGGAAGCGGCGTGCGGGCCGGGCTGGACCCCTGCGCCGCCCTGCAGGTGCACCTCAATCTGGAGCCGGGCGCCGTGCAAGAGATCCACTTTCTCCTCGGCCAGGGCGCGGACCGCGAGGACAGCCTGGCCCTCATCGATCGTTACACGGACCCCGCCCAGGTGGAGGCTGCCTGGGAGGACGTGACGGGCTTCTGGGAAGACCTGTTGACCACCATCCAGGTGTCGACACCCGACCCGGCCATGGACTTGCTCCTCAACCGCTGGCTGCTCTACCAGGACCTTTCCTGCCGCATCTGGGGCCGCTCGGCCCTTTACCAGTCGGGCGGCGCCTATGGCTTTCGCGACCAGCTCCAGGACGTGATGGCCGTCCTCCACACCGTCCCGGAGGTGGCGCGGGAGCACATCCTGCGCGCGGCCCGCCACCAGTTCGTCGAGGGCGACGTCCTCCACTGGTGGCATCCGCCTTCGGGGCGGGGCGTACGCACGCGCATCACCGACGACCTGTTGTGGCTGCCCTTTGTCACGGCCGAATACGTGGAGACCACGGGCGACGAGTCGATCCTGCACGAGGAGGAATCCTTTGTCGTCGGCGACATCCTGGAGCCCGAAGAGGCAGAGCGCTATGCCCACTGGGAGAGGACGGCGGAGCGCTTCACGATCTATGAGCACTGCTGCCGGGCCATCGAGAGGGGCACCATCGCGGGCCCCCACGGGCTGCCGCTCATGGGCGGCGGCGACTGGAACGACGGCATGAACCGCGTGGGCATCGAGGGACGGGGAGAAAGCGTCTGGCTCGGCTGGTTCCTGTACACCACCCTGCAGCGCTTTGCGCCCATCTGCGAGAAGCTTGGCGACCGGCGGCGGGCAGGCAGGTACCGGGAGCGTGCCCGGGAGCTTCAGGAGGCCCTGGAAACCCACGCCTGGGACGGCGAGTGGTACTTGCGGGCCTATTACGACGACGGCTCACCCCTGGGCTCGGCCCAGAACCGCGAGTGCCAGATCGACTCCCTGGCCCAGTCCTGGGCGGTACTCTCCGGGGCGGGCGACGCCGAGCGGGCACGGCAGGCAATGGAGGCGGTGGCTCAACGCCTGGTAAGGGCCGAGGACCAGCTTCTGCTGCTCTTCACGCCGCCCTTTGACCGGACGCCCCGCGATCCCGGCTACATCAAGGGCTATCCGCCTGGCATCCGCGAGAACGGCGGCCAGTACACCCACGCCGCCCTGTGGGCCGTGTGGGCCTTTGCCGAACTGGGGGATGGGGACCGGGCCGGCGAGCTGTTTCGCCTGCTCAACCCCATCTATCACAGCGATAGCCCCGAGGCGGCCAGGCACTACCAGGTGGAGCCCTACGTGGTGGCCGCCGACGTCTATGGGGCGCCGCCCCACACCGGGATGGGCGGCTGGACGTGGTACACGGGCTCCGGGGGCTGGACCTACCGCCTGGGACTGGAAGCCATTCTCGGCTTTCATCGCCAGGGAAACACGCTGCGCTTGCGGCCCTGCATCCCGGCGGCGTGGCAGGGCTTTCAACTGATCTACCGCTGGGGTGAGAGCCGCTATCACGTCCGGGTGTCCAGGACCGCCGGCCCGCCGGAGGCGCTCGAGATCCACCTGGACGGCCAGCGCCTGGCCGGCGATGCCATTTCCCTCGTCGACGACGGACAGGAACACGAAGTGCTGGTGTGCCTGAAGGACGGCGCCGCGCCGCAGGGTGTTGGCGAGGTGGGCGAGATGATTGAAGGAGGGAAAACGTGAGCAAACTGCTGGTAGCGACAGCCCAGGGGCTCATCTACCTGGAGCGAGAGAACGGAGCGTGGAACGAGGCCGGCGGCACGCAGCACGGCCGCAGCTTTACCTGCATCGCCCGATCGGGTGAGAACCTGCTGGCGGGCAGCCGGGACGGCATTCTGCGCTCGGCTGACCTGGGCCAGACCTGGTGGGAGTCGGACGAAGGGCTGGGCGAGCGGCACGTGCGCTCGCTGGCCTATGACCCCAAAGACCCGGATCTCGCCTTTGCCGGCACCGAGCCGGCCGCGATCTTGAGCTCGGAAGATGGCGGTCGCACCTGGCGGGAGATGCCCGAAGTGGCCGCCCTGCGCGACGAGAACGGCTGGTACCTGCCCTATTCGCCCCGTGCCGGAGCCATTCGCGGGCTGGCCTTCCAGGGAGGGCGGGGCTATGCCGCCGCCGAGCAGGGAGGCATGCTCCGCTCGGACGATGGCGGGCGCTCGTGGTCCATGGCTGAGGGCAGCACCGGGCGGGTCAGCGGCCCGCTGCCCGATGCCCACATCCATCCCGACGTCCACTCGGTCGTTATCCACCCCTCCTCGGAAGATCAGGTCTTTGCTCCGACCGGTGGGGGACTGTACTATTCAGCCAACGGCGGCCGGAGCTGGGACCGCCTGCACGACAACTACTGCCGGGCGGTGTGGGTCGATCCGCTGCGGCCGGCCCACCTGATCCTCGGCTTTGCCGACGGGCCCGATCGTAACGGGCGCATCGCCGAGAGCTGGAACGGGGGCTCGTCGTGGCTGCCGGTCGAGGAGGGCCTGCCGGTGCCCATGCGCGACCACATGGTCGAGCGCCTGGTGCCCATCGGAGACGAGATCCTGGCCCTCCTGTCCAACGGCCAGATCCTGATCGCCTCGCTGGAGGGCCTTGCCTGGCGTTCCATCCTGGCGCCAGTCTTTGGCGCCCGCGACGTCGCCGTGGTCCTCGAGGATTGATAGGGACGTGGGTTGTAGTGGCAGGGCTTGCCCCTGCCCGATGGCGGGCAACCGCAAGGGTGGTTGCCCCTACCTGGATTGAAAGAGATGGCGGAAGAAAAGCCCGGCAACGAGGAAATTGCCCAGGTCCTGGAGCGCATCGCCGGCCTCCTGGAGGCCCAGGGCGCCAACGTGCATCGCGTGCGGGCCTACCGCGACGGGGCGCAGCGCGTGCGGGAGGCCGGCGAGTCGCTGGCCGGCCTCGTGCGGCGGGGGGAAGAGCGAGCGCTGCTGGAAATTCCGGGGATCGGCGAGAGGCTGGGCGGCCTCATCTTCGAGTACGTGCGCACCGGCCGATCGGGCCTGCTGGAGCGGCTCCAGGGTGAGGTCACGCCCGAATCGCTCTTTACCCAGATCCCGGGCATCGGGCCCGAGCTGGCGCGCGAGATCAGCACCCAACTGGACGTGCACACCTTCCAGGAGCTGGAGCAGGCTGCTCACGACGGGCGGCTTGGCGCGCTGGAGGGGTTCGGCCCCAAGCGCGTCGAGATGGTGCGCGTGTACCTGGCGGGCCTGCTGAGCCGGGCGGCCCAGCGCCGCACCCAGGATCTAGAGACCCCGGACGTGCAACCCGCCGTCGAGCTATTGCTGGCCCTCGACGAGGCCTACCGGCGGCAGGCGGAGGCCGGAGAGCTGCCGACCATCACGCCGCAGCGCTTTAACCCGGAGAAAAAGGCCTGGCTGCCCGTCCTGGAGGGCCACGCCGGAGGCTGGCAATTCTCGATCATGTATTCGAACACGGCCCGGGCCCACGAGCTGGGCAAGACCCGGGACTGGGTCGTCATCTACTTCCGGCGCGACGGCCAGGAGGATCAGGTGACGGTCGTCACCGAGACGGGCGGGCCGCTGGCCGGCAGGCGCGTGGTCCGCGGCCGCGAGGCGGAATGCCGCGAGTACTATGCAAGGCAATCTCAGGAGGTGATGGGTTGAAAACTCTGTTCTGGCTTTTCCGTAACTATGGCGAGGCGCGCACGGCAGTGGACGCGCTGCTGGGCCTGGATGCCGATCCGGAAGGCATGAATGCCATTGCGACCGAGGATACGGTCAAGGACGCCGTGGACGTCGATTGGAGCACGGCCGCGGTGCGGGTCAGCGACGAGCAGGATGCGCCCCACTCCGGGCAAAGGCAGCCGCTCCGGGGCCTGGATGGGCTCCTGGCCGGGGAGCAGGCGGTGGTCCTGGACGACGTGGGGCGGGTGTACGCCGGCGGTGAGCTGGTGACCCTGGCGGTCAATGCTGCGGCCTCGCCGGCAAGCGAGGGGCAAGGGCTCTACGAGGCCCTCCTCGACCTGGGCGTGCCGGAAGACGTGGCCCGGGAGACCGTGGAGGGCATCAAGGCCGGCGGGGTGCTGGTTGCCGCCCGCCTGCCTGACGAGCTGGCCTCGCAGGCCCGCTGGACCGTGGAAAACCTGGAGGGGCAGGCCCGGGCGAGCGCTATCGTGGGCTAGCCGCCGCTGTCCCAGGAAGGCGCGAACTGGAAAAGAGGCAATCAATGGGCACTGACAAGGCTGCCCTGTTGGACGAGCTGGCCGCGGATGTTCGGGACCTGGTCGATTCGCCCCTCTATGCCTACCGCCGCGAGCAGGGCTATCTGCCTGTCGTGGGCGACGGCGACCCCGACGCGCGCGTCATGTTCATCGGCGAGGCGCCCGGCGCAGAAGAAGCCAGGAAGGGCCGGCCCTTTGTCGGCGCGGCGGGCAGGATCCTGGACGATCTCCTGGCGTCCATCGGGCTGGAGCGCGGCGAGGTGTACATCACCAACGTGGTCAAGGACCGGCCGCCCCACAACCGCGATCCGCTCGCGCCGGAGATCAAGCTCTACGGGCCTTTCCTTGTGCGCCAGATCGAGATCGTGCAGCCGCGCGTCATCGCCACGCTGGGGCGTTTTGCGCTGGCCTTTGTCTTGACCCACTTTGGCTCGCAGGTGCGCCCCCGGATCACCGACCTGCACGGCAAACCCGTCGATCTCGAGGCTCCCTACGGGCCGGTGTCGGTGGTGCCCCTCTACCACCCGGCTTCGGCCTTTTACGCTGACGGCCGGCTGGAGGTCATGGCCGAGGATTTCCAGGTGCTCAAGCGTTACCTGTAACGCCGGGCGTCCGCACGGGGTACGGGCCGGGTATGGGCGCAATGGTGGCGCGCTCACTTTCTACTCTCCCGGTTTGCTGCTCCTACGAATCAGTGTATAATGGCCTTGGCCAATCGCGATGGTGCGCTTACGTCGTCCACCGATCTGCGAAAGGGGGGTTCGGCCGGAATGGGCCGGCCCCAACATCAACCCACGCCCGGAGGAGACGTGAAGAATCGTTTGGCGTTCCGTCGTGTCGTTTTTCTCGGCCAGAGAGCTATGCTTTTGTGGCTTGCCCTTTTGCTCGTCGCCTGCGGCAGCCCCGGCAACCTGCAGGCCACCGCAGCCAGTACCGCTGGAGCGGGCCCCTCGCCGTCAGCCGCTGCTGCCACCGATCCTGTGCTTGCCTCTGCCACCTCGGCCCCCCCATCCGCGCCGACCGCAGCGCCCGAACCGTTATCGTCAGTGACGGCCGTCGCCGGTGCCACGCCGGAGGCCACCGCATCGCCGACCGCTCCGCCGGAGCCGACCGACTTGCCACTCATCCTGGATGCCCAGGAGCTGGCAACGAGTCTCTATGCAGCGCCCGACCCCGAATCTCGATATCAAGCCCTGCTCCAGGTCATGCACGCCCTCAATGTCGGCGTGTATGAGCCTACAGGGAAGGCAATCCTGCGGGGTGCCGAGCAGGGCCCGGACGACTTTTATCTTTACGATTTCGAGCTGCGCGCCCTGGCTGCTGCATTGGAACGCGGCACCATGCGCGACGCGGCCTACCTGTCCGACCGCCTGGCCCGGTTCGGCGTCCTTGAGACGGACGGCAGTCCCCTGGAACCCGAAACGCTGCGGCAGGGGTTGCTGGCTGCTGCCCACGACTCGGCGGCCGCGCCCGACGGTCCCACCACGTTGCCCTATCGCCTGGTCCGGGAGCTGGGCCTGCTCCACACGGCGCCCTACGACCTGCTCCAGGACGTGACACTGGAGGAGCTGCAACTGGACGCGCTCCAGGCGTTTCTCGTCGAGGCCGACACCCTGGTTCCGGTGGCCAGAGAACTGGCCGGGCTTGCCGGCACACCCGGAGCCAAGCTGGCCAAACTCCCGTCTCGGACCGCAGGCAGCCATGCCGGCCTGCGGCAGGGCCCTTGCGACGACATGGTCGGGGTGAGCAGCATCTCACCGTGGGCCAAGTGGCTGCTGGGCAAATTGCCGTGGGCCACCATCGCGCTGTTGACCATGGACGCGATCCACGGAGGGGTGCTGGCCTACAGCGTCGACGTCAAGGCGGTCAGCGGGGCGCAGTCAACCCACTATGGCCACGAGGCCCCCGGCGACGAGATGCGATTCGAGATCAAGGTCGAGATGCTGGACGATTATGGGGATTTCGTGGTGAGCTGCGGAGCGCTGGCCGGCTACCAGATCCCGGCCAAGGGTGGCATTCCGGGTATCGGTATCGTCTGGTTTGAGGGGGAGCTGGAGCGCCACGGCACCCTGTCTTACGAGCCATCGTCCAAGAAGACAGGAGATGATGGCGTGGCCGCCCTCGTCTTCAAGCCCAAGGACGAGAGCCGTCCCAACCAGGGGCCCCAGGTGGAGGACAAGGGGATTGTGGAGGCCCTGGCCACGTACCAGTCGGCCTTCGGCAACGTGCCCGGCAGCATCGCGCAGTACCTCACGCCCAAGTCGGACGTCATCGCCTGGACAGTGGCCCGCCACGTCAACCTCACGCTCCAGATCGAGACGGTGGGAACCATTGAAATGGGCGAGGGTGGCTCCTGGAACCTTGGGGTGGAGGGCAACAAGGTGACCATTCCCCTGGAGACAACCGCCGATGGGCTGGAGGGGAGCGGCAGCAAGACGTTTCGGTTCGTCCTGAATGCACCTGAATGCTCGGGAGACTCTACCTGGGGGACCGAGTTTACCGTCAAAGCGACAGGGCTCGACCCTCTGGATATCAGCGTGTGGACGCCCTTCATGCCCCGGTTCAATATCCAGTGTGAAGGGGGAGGTTCGGGCAGCGGCCCGCAGCAGTCAGTGCCGGCTGTCCGGCCGGCGACCTTTACCCTGCCGGCCAGGGACGGCGCCTCGACCGTGATCGGTGCCTATTGGAAGTTTACGCTGCTGGAGCAGTAGGACTGCCCGCTGCAAGAACGGAGGGCCAGGAGCAAGGCCGCTCCTGGCCCTCCTTGGCTTGTTGGCGGGTATTGCCCAGAAGGGATCGATCGCCCAGGAGCTATTTGCCAGGCTGCGCCGGCAGCCTGGCGTGCTTCACGGCGTGCAGCGCCAGTAGTTCTTCCTTGATGCGCTCCAGGTAGGCGCCGCGCAGCGGGTACCACCGCAGGATGACGGCGCCCAGGAGCATGGCCAGCCCCGGGACGAGGCCCACCAGGACCCGGATGCCGAACAGGGCGCTGGCCGGCTGGTCGAGCAACATCTGGCCCTGATTGGCTTCGCGCGTGACAAATTGTGTCGCCTCCAGGACAAAGGGCATGAGGGCCAGGGCCAGCGATTGCGCCGGCTTGGTCAGGAGGGCATTGACGCCAAAGAAGGCGCCTTCCCGCCGCACGCCGGAGCGCAGCTCGTCCTCGTCGGCCACCTGGGCAAAGAGGACGTTGGTCAGCGTCTGGGGACCGGCCAGGCCAAAACCGGCCAGTGCCAGGCAGAAGGGGATGAGGGACGCGGGCACGACGACGACCAGGAGCAGCGCCACCCCGGCCAGGAGGAGGAGAAGCTGCTGTGCCCCGGCCACCCCCAGCCGCCGGCGGATGACGGTCGTCAGGGGCACGCCCAAAATCAGGGGGCCAAAGAGAAAGGCGATGAGAAGGATGGCGTTCATCTGCAGGACATAATCAGCCAGGTAAAAGATGCCGCCCAGGAGCAATGCTTGCATTAGAATCGACATAAAGTTCTGGGCGACGAGCACCAGGAAGGAGCGGCTGGTAAAGGTGTACTTGATGGCAGCCTTCAGCTTCAGAGGGCGGTCCACCAGGTGGAACTCGGGCCGCTCCTTGACTTTGAGGCTGGTGATGATGACCAGGACGGCGCTCACTATCCCGACGACGATCATGGACATCTGCAACGGGGTGAAGGACGGGGAGGTGCCGGCCTTGGGTCGAAAGAGGTCGGGGATGACAAAGCCGAGGATCATGCCCAGCAGCCCGAAGAGCGAGGCAGAGATCTGGAGCCCGTTGCGCTCGGCATCCGACTCGGTCACCTCGGGCAGGAGCGCGGAGTAGACGAGGCCGATCATGGTGTAGGCGGTGTCGTAGAGTAGCATCGTAACGAGCATCCACCAGAAGATGGCCTCTTTGCCGGCCTGGGCCGGCGCGAACCAGACGAGGATAAAGGTCAGGGCCAGGAAGGGGGCCGTGAAGCGCATGTAGGGGATGCGCCGGCCGTGCCTGGAGCGGGTGCTGTCGGTCAGGTAGCCAAAGAGCGGATCGTTGACGGCGTTCCAGACGGCATAGATGGCAGAGGCGGCGGCGATCCAGCCCGCCTGCAGGCCAAGGTAATCCTGGTAAAAGATCGGCAGCAGGGCGCCATAGGTGCCCGAGATGAGGGCCGTGCCCAGGGCCGCCAGTCCCCAGATGATCTTGTAGCCCAGGCTGAACTTCACGGGCCTGCCCGGGGCGACCGCTTCCGTCCTCTGTGCCATGATCCTTCCCTCCTCGCAAGGCTGGGGCTCGCACACCGAGCCCGTGTTTCACAGGTGCGGTTTCCGGTCCTCATTATATCACACGTAGCACGGGCCTGACAAAGTTGAGGCTGCGGTGCTTTCGTGCTATACTGGAACGGTCACGCTTTGCATGCCCCATGACGATCGGGGGGAGAAGGAGGATCGCCCATGACGCGCTATGCCGTTTACCTGGAGAGAGCCGAGGGCGGGCTCTGCATGGCCCACGTGCCGGCCCTGCCCGGCTGCATGGTCCGTGCCACGGGCCGCGACGAGGCCCTGGGTGCGCTGCCCGGCGCCATCCGGGCGTATCACGCCTGGCTGCGGGATCATGGCGAGGCAGCCCCGGGGGAGGCGGAGCCCGTAGCGTTGGAGGTTGCCGGCGAAGTGGAGGGCACCGGCCCCTTTAATCCGGGCGACGCGGCCGCCCTCTTTCCGTCCGACCGGGAGCCGGTGACGCCCAAGGAGATGGAGGCCCACTTTCGCCTTATGGCCCATGCCCGGGCCGACCTCCTCGCCCTGGCAGGCGGCCTGTGCGACGAGTTCCTGGACTGGGAACCGGGCGGCGGGTGCTTTACCCTGCGCCGCATCCTGCGCCACGTCGGCAACGCCGAGGAGTGGTACGTATCCCGGCTGGTGGCGCCCGAAAGCCTGCCAACCGAATGGCAGGACGACGAGGGCATGCCCTTATGGGATTTTCTGGAGATGGAGCGCCGCACGGCGCTGGACTGCCTGCGGGCGCTCTCGGCAGAGGAGCGGGCGGGCGTGTTCTATCCCACGGCCTGGACGAGTCACCCCGACGAGGCCTGGACCTTGCGCAAGGTCCTGCGCCGCTTCCTGGAGCACGAGCGAGAGCACACCGGGCAGGTGCGCGAGGTCCTGGAACTGCGCCGCGGCGCCATCCTGGCGGATCTGCACACTGCCCGGCAGGAGCTGCTGGCCGTGCTGTCGGACCTGGACCCTTCTTGCCCGGACCCGGTCTGCGGAGAGTGGGCGTTGAAGGACGTGCTGGGCCACCTGGCCGACTGGGAGTGGTTCGGAATAGATGGCCTGCGCCTCATGAGCCGGGGCGAGCCGCCCCTGGTGGAACCGATTGAAGACATCGACGCCTGGAACCGGGCACACGCGGCTGCCCGCCGGGGCCAGCCGTGGGAGGTCGCCCTGGCGGACCTGCACGCTGCCCGCGAGGCGCTGTTGGACGCCTTGCAAGCGCTGGCCCCCTGTTTCCTGGGGCAAAAGTATCCCTTTCCCTGGGGCGGCGAGGGCACGCCCGTAGACTGGCTGGCGGTCTATCCGGCCCACGACCGGGAGCACGCGGAGGAACTGGCCGCCCTGGCCGGCCAAAGAGATCGATGACTCGCATCCCGTGGATGCGAACAGAAGTCCTGACCTACACTCTATAGAAGTATCAAAATGTGCAGGAAGCGCATAGCAAGGGCGCGAACCATCACAGGGCACCGGTTTGCGTTTGGGGACAAATGTGCTATACTTGACCCTGTCGCAGCACCACTTTTGGACAACAGTGCGAAGCAGTAGGAAGTAAGACGCGCCGTTCGTCACAGGCAGAGTTTGTTCTTGAGAGCCGTTGATTGTGTTCGTGGCTGACCCTCCTGCCCGGGAGGGAAGGAAGGCCCGACCGGCGGCTGTGGCTCAGAGCAGCATCTCGTTAGAGATTTAGCTTGCCTGGAGAAAGGAGGTGATCGAGCCAGGAAGACCCCGTCGTGTTTGTTTGGCCGTACAGTCCACCTAACGCAATGGAGGAAAAACCAATGTCTCGTATCCTTCAAAGAGTGTTCGTTGTGACTCTGGCACTGTGCCTCGTGTTGAGCAGTTTCTCGCTGGCCTTTGCCGACAAGCAGGCCAGGCCTGTTGCGGCCCCCAATGCCGTGACGGCGACCATCCTGCACACCAACGAATTTCACGGCAACCTGGAGCCGGCCGGCAGCAACCCCGGTGCGGCCCGCGTGGCAAGTGTGATCGAGGGAGTACGCTCTGATCCAGCGGCCGGGACGGTAGTCTTGGTCGATGCCGGCGACATGATGCAGGGCTCGCTCCTTTCGAACCTCTTCCATGGAGAATCCACCATCGACGTCTACAACCAGATGGGCTACGAGGTCGCCACCTTTGGCAACCACGAGTTTGACTGGGGACAGACGGTGCTCGCCGAGCGCGTCGGAGAGGCGAGCTTTCCTTTTGTATCGGCCAACATTGTGCAGAACGACACGGGCGATTGCGCCACTGCAGGCTGGACTTCGCCGGCCTGGGCAACACCCTGGACGACCGTGACCGTGGGCTCTGGAGCCGACACGGCCGTGGTCGGGTTCATCGGCGTCACGTCCCAGGAGACACCCTACATCACCATCGCCTCGGCGACCGAAAACCTGTGCTTCAAGGATCCGGCCGAGTCGATCGTCCACCACTATGACGATCTCGCCGCTGCTGCCGACGTGATCGTGGTCTTGAGCCACCTGGGCTACCCCGATGGCGGCTACGGCTACGGCCTGGTCGTCTATGGCGATCAGACGCTGGCTCAAAAGCTCATTGATGCGGGCAAGCCGGCGGACCTGATTATCGGCGGCCACAGCCACACCAACCTGGCCGCGGCCACAGTTATCGGCCCGACGACCATTACGCAGGCCTACTATGCCGGGCGCAGGGTCGGGAAGGCCACCCTGACCATTGACCCGGTCGCTGCTACCGTGGATATCGCCTGGACTCCCCTGGTGGTGGACCCGGCGGGCGCGGAAGATCCGGACATCCTGGCCGCCGTCGCCGGCTGGGCCGACGATCCCTGGTACCAGGAGCAGATCAACCGCGTCGTTGGTTATACCAACGTGGATATCGTGCGCAACTACGATGGCGACTCGCTCATGGGTGCCTTTGTCAACGACGCCCTCTACAACGACCTGAACACCGACGACGAGCCCCTGAACGACGCCGACATTGTCTTTAACAACGCCGGCGGGCTGCGGACTGACATCGTCATCCCTCCCGATGCCACCCTGCCTTACACGCTGACCCACGGCATCCTCTACAGCGTCCTGCCCTTTGGCAACCAGACCATCGTGGGTACCTTGACGGGCGCGCAGATCCTGGACCTGCTCAATCAGAGTGCCACGCTGTTCAAGGGCGCGCTGCAGGTGAGCGGTGCGCGTTACAGCTTTTACCGGTACACAGATGCCCTGCCCAACGGGGCTCCCTGGGCCTGGGGTGCTTTCGACATTCAGGTCAAGAACCCGGATACGGGCTTCTTTGAGCCATTGGACATGGATCGCGAGTACCGTGTGGCGACCAACGAGTTCCTGGCGCCTGCGGGGCAGGACGGCTTTGTGCCATTCAAGTACATGACCGACATCAGCTACTGGGGCGACATGCTCGACGGCGTCGAGCGCTGGGTTGCCGAGGCCTACCCCATCACCAGCCCCTACATGGGTGTCCGCGACGGGCGCATCAACCGGGTGGGCACGGATTCCGGCGGTCCCATCGTACCGGTCACGCTGCTGTTCCACGCCGACTCGCATGGCAACCTGCTCCAGTCGGGCACCTACCCCGGTCTGTCGCAGCTTGCCACCCTGATCAAACAGGAGCGACAGCACAACCCCGACCGTACCCTGCTGCTCAACGCCGGCGACACCATCCAGGGCGACGCCATGTCCTACTTCTTCAAGTCGGCAGGCCTGGGCTACTCGGCGGACGGCACGGCACTGGACCCGGCGCTGCAGATCCAGC
>JAAYZQ010000148.1 GCA_012514775.1 Anaerolineaceae bacterium | reverse complement strand
TGAAGCGCGCACTACGAACGGGCTCTGCGATGGGGTGCCAGCAGGTTGTTGGAGAGATGCTTGCGCTTGTCGGTTTGTAGTGGGCGATTTATCGCCAAAGAACCGCGCTGATGTTCTTTCAATTATCAACAAGGTATTAGGCCACGGCTCTATTACCGAATCATATTTTGAAAGTTCATTAGCGCGCTCACTGCTCTTTCCGCCAGTAGACGTCTCGCTCCCGGGCCATGAGCCCGGTTTCGATCATCTCCCGGCGCAGTGTGGCAAAATCGGGGTGCACGCGGCCGATGATCTCGTTCACCTCGCGCTCGCTATAATGCTGGTCCGGCTCGAACTGCTCCAGCAGGTAGCGCAGGATCACCTGCCGCTTTTTCCACTTGTGCGGCCAGCTCTTGAGCCGGCCGCCCTCCATGTAGTCGCGCAGCACCTTGCGATCGTACGCGTCCAGGTCCAGGTCGTTGGTCACCTCTTGCAGGCCCTCGCCCGACAGGATCTGCGCCGACAGCTCGTGCAGCGTTTGCAGCCGGAGCGAGTAGACGTGATAGTGCTGGTCGGCCCGGGCCGTCACCAGTCCTAGCCTGGCCAGGCGCTGGAGGTGGTGCGACACGGTGGCCGAGCTCAGGCCCAGGATGGCGGCCAGCTCCTCGACCGAGTAATCCTGCCTGGCCAGGAGTCCAACGATTTGCAGGCGCTTCTCATCGCCCAACGCCTTGAAAAACTCGAGCAGAACCTCGCTTCGATCCTCGCCTTCCATCATGTACCTCTATTTGTGTTGATAATCATCGAAACAAGTTTACCATCGTTTCGCGGCGCTGTCAAGAGGTCAGAGGATAAAAAAGGCGGGAATCGCTTCCCGCCCTTCTTTTGCCGCCCGGCCCTACGCCCTACGCACCCGGACCTGCCCGCGCCGCTGCCACCACAGCACGGCGCCCGGCAGGCTGGAGACATAGATGGTGAGCTGCATGACCAGCGACATGGCCAGGGCCGGCGCCTGGGGGAGGATCCCGGCCAGGTTGTGATAGAGGGCCACGAACACGGCCTGGTTCACGCCCAGGCCCGAGGCAATGGACGGAATATAGAGGGCAAAGGGCGTCAGGGGTGTCAGGACGAGGGCCCAGACAAAGGGCACCGGGGCTCCGACGGTGACGGCCGCCAGGTAGTTCACAACGCACGTCGCCAGCACGGTGGCCAACCCCAGGCCAAAGGCAATGAACAGGGCGCCGGCGTGGGTGCGATAGATCTGCACCGAGTCGGACAGTTGCTGGTAGAGGGGCAAGAACCGGCCCAGGGGCTTCCAGCGAAAGATGCCCTCCACCAGGCGCCGCAGCCGCTGGCTCATGAGCACGGCGACGACCAGCGCAAAGGCCAGCAGCGCCAGCGCCAGGGTCAGGAGCAGCCAGCTCATGTCGGCCCGGCCAAGGCCCCAGACGGCGTAGGCGAGCCCGGCCACGGCGGCCACGAGGAAGGCGGCCAGGCCGACGACGCGGTCAACCAACACCGAGACGGCCACGGGTGCCCCCTGGCCGTCGGTGTGCCGGGCCAGGTCCCAGCCCCGGGCAATGTCGCCGCCGACCATGCTGAGGGGCAGGTTGGCAAAGAAAAGGCCAACCAGGTTGTGCCGGAACAGGCTGGTATAGGGCACCTGCACGCCCAATGTGCGCAGCAGATACTGCCACGTGAGCACGTTCAGCCCGATGGCCCCAAAATAGACGGCGAGGGCCACCACCCACGGCCAGACCCGGACGTTGGCCAGGATGCTGTGCCAATCGGCGTCGCGAATGGTGGGCCGGGTAAAGACAAAGACGATGAGGCCCAGGCTGATGGCCACCTTGGCCAGGGTCAGAAGGCGATCTTTCAAGGCCGGCTCTCCCGGTAGTCCCCTTGCGCAGGCGGCTCCTGGCCGGGGTCCTTGGTCGTCCAGGCCATATCCCACACCACGTGCTTTTTCTTGCGCACGTAATAGTCCCAGGCCCCCAGGATGCGGGAATAGATCTCTAGCATGGCCAGAAAGGCGAGGGTCGACAGCAGGCGGATGGCGCCCCAGACCTGCTCCAGGGCCAGGCGCACCACGCGCGTGTTTTGCAGGCTCGAAACCTTGTATCCGTACTTTTCCTTCAGGTAGAGGTGCCCTGCATAGTTGCGGCGCCGCTGCCTGACAAAATCGGCCACCGTCTCGGGACCCATGTTATAGACCACGGCTTCGGGCGCGTAGCGCACCTGCATGCCGCGGCGGATGATGAACGCCTCGACAAAGGCCTCGTCCATGGCCACGTCGTCGGGCAGCCGGTCAAAGACCTTGCGGAAGGCGATGAGCTCGCCCAGGCGGGGGATCTCCAGGCAGAGCTGGTGCTCCATCTGTAGCCGGAGGTGGGAGAGCAGGCCCACGATGTGATCGGGTGTGTTGACGGCCACCTTCTGGGCGCCGGTCATGCCCACGGCCGGGTTGCGGAACATGTTGACCATCTTCTCGATGGTGTCTTCCCGGGGCAGGGTGTCGCCGCTCTCCAGCACGCAGATCCTTTCGCGGGCGTGCTCCAGGAATACGTTGATGGCCGAAGTCTTGCCCTCGCGCCGGGGTTGGACGTAGAGCTGGATGCGAGGTTCGCGGGCCATGACCTCGCGCACGATCTCTTCGGTGCGGTCGGTGCAGCCCGAAGCCACGACAATAATCTCGCTGATCTCGACCTCGTACAGGCGCTGATCGATGATGGCCTGGAGCAGCCGGCCGATGTTGGCCTCTTCGTTGTAGGCGGTGATGCCCACGCTGCAGCGGATCTTGCCTTCGTCCATGCTACGATCCCACCACCGTCCGCCACGCCATGCGCGCCGTGCGCGGCAGGCGCAGCCAGGTCTCTTTGCGCATCAGGGTGCGGACCACGCGCCGGGGGCGCAGGTAGAAGCGACGGTACGCCTCTTTCCACTTGCGCTCCACCAGCTCGGCCGGCAGGCCTGGCATCTCGAAGCCAGCCTTGCCCTCGAAAAAGACAAAATCATCCCAGGTCTCGGCCAGGATGCGGCCGCCGGCCATCACGGTGTTGTACATCTGCGTCCCGGGAAAGGGGGTGGCGATGGAAAAATTGGCGACGACGGGATCCAGCTCGATGGCAAAGCGGATGGTGTCTTCGATGGTCTCCTCCGTCTCGCCCGGCAGCCCGATGATGAAAAAGCCGATGGTCTCCAGGCCCACGGCCTTGGCCGCTCGAAAAGCCGAGCGGACCTGGTCCAGGGTCAGGTGCTTGTCCACGACGGTGTCGAGGATCTCCTGGTTGCCGCTCTCCACGCCAAAGGCGCTGCGCAGGCAGCCGGCACGGACCATGGCGCCCAGCACCTCCTCGTCGGCCAGGTTGGCGCGGATGCCGTTGATCATGATCCAGGGCACGCCCGTCAGCCCCTCCTCCACCAGCCGCGCACAGAGGCTCAACACCCGCTGCCGGTCGATGTTGAAGGAATCGTCCAGGACACCGATCTCGCCCACGCCCCATTCCCGCACCAGCCAGCGCCACTCGGCGACCACGCTCTCGGCCGAACGGGCGCGCCAGCGGCGAGGGCCGATCTGCGAGCAGTAGCTGCAGCGATAGGGGCAGCCCCGCGAGGTGAGGATGGGCAGGCTGGGGCCGTCCACCTGATCGACCGTGGGCTGCAGGTTGGTATAGCGCTCCAGCTTGAAAAGGTGCCAGGCGGGAAAGGGCATGGCCTCCAGCTCGGCCACGGGGATGGGCAGGCGGTCGGGTGTGCTGACGACCTCGCCGTCCGCGTCACGGTAAGTGATGCCCAGGATGGGCTCGCTCTCCGCGTCCAGGAACCGGCCCCCGTTCCCGTGCCCGTTCTCCCAGCACCGCAACAGCTCGAGCCAGGTGGCCTCGCCCTCGCCGCGGACGACGACGTCGACAAAGGGCTTGGCGGCCGACTCCTCGGGCAGAACGGTGGGATGGGGACCGCCCAGAACGATGGGCATGTCGAGCACGCCTTTCAGCATCTCGGCGTCTCGCCAGGCGGCTACAATCTGCGTGGTGTTGGCGGTGATGCCTATCACATCGGGCGCGAAGGCACGGGCCGCAGACACCAGGGGCTCGTCCTCCACGTCGCCATCGTGGATCAGAAGCTGGTCGCCGCGCTGCTCGGCGACGGCGGCCAGGTAGGCCAGGCCCAGCGACGGCGAAGTTCGAGTATCGATGGGCAGCCTTGACTTGGGATTGACCAGCAGGATCCGCAATGCTCTGTGACCTTTCCCCCAATGTGTCGGCGAAGTATAGCACAAGTCGGGAACCTTCACAAGCTGCTGCCTTGAAAAGGTCCTTTGGGGCAGTTTGACAAAACGCCCGCGAGATGCTAAGATCGAGCATGGTGTTCCGTTCTCTGAATGCCGATTCGAGGCAAGACGATGTCCAGTTATGATCTGCAAAGCAGGCTCGCCCAATTCTGGCTGCTGTCGGACCTGGACCAGGAGGAGCTGCAGCGCACCGCCGAGTTTGTCCAGGAAGAGACGGCCCAGGCGGGCCGGGAGCTCTATCACCAGGGCGAGGCGCCCACGCATTTTTTCCTGCTGGAAAGCGGGGTCGTCGAGGAAAGCGGCATAGATGGCGCCGGCAACGAGATCCTGCACCGCCGGGCCGAGGCGGGGGATTACGTGGGGCGCTGGGGCGTGTTGCACAACGAGTCGCGGCGCGCCACGGCCAAAGTGGTGCGCGAAGCCAGGCTCCTGTCCATCGAGAACCAGGATTTTCAGACGCTTCTGGCCATGGTACCGCGGCTGCGCGAGCGCCTGGAGCGCAAACACGTCATCAACCGCCTGCTGGCCATTCCTCTGTTCGCCAGTTTTGCCCGCGAGGAGCTGTCCCACGTCGCCGACCTGGTGCGAGAGGTGGACTTTCCCGCCGACCAGACGATCTTTGCCGAGGGAGACGAGGCCGAAGCCTTTTACGTCATAGACAAGGGCCAGGTCGAGGAGATGAGCCGGCACTCGGCCCGCGGTGGGGAAAACTGGCCCAAGATCTTGACAGCCGGCAGCTTTTTCGGGCGCCACTCCCTTATCAACAACACCACCAGGCGGGCGACGGCCAGGGCCACGACCGATACCACGCTCTTTCGCTTTGGCGCCGAGGGGTTCCACTGGCTGCGGCGCCTGAAGCCCAGCTTTGATCGCGCCCTCGCCCGGCCCGACATCGAGGGCTACCTGCACCGGACAAACACCTTCAAGGGGCTCAACGAGGTCGACCTGAGGCGCCTGGCAGGTTTCACCGGGCTGGCCCACCTGCGCCCCGAGGAGACCCTCTACCGCCAGGGCGAGATCGATCCCACCCTCTATATCCTCTACAGCGGTGAAGCCATCGTCCGCGAGCGGGACCGGGAGGGCAGGGAAAGGCCGCGCTCCTACCTCAAGGCGGTGCAGGCAGCCGGCGAAAGCTCCCTTTTCCTGCAGGAACCGCGAGACGTGACGGTGGTGGCCACCACTGCCAGCGATTGGTGCTACCTGACCAGGGCGGACCTGGACCGTTTTCTGGAGCAATACCCGGAAGTCGAGGAAAAGTTTGCCCCCAGGGAAGAGGTCAAGGTCCGGACAGAGATGAAGCGGCTGCCGTGGATGGAGCCAAAGGAGCAGCTCGTGTTGCGCCGCCGCCGGCACTGGTTCTTCCTGGTCAACAAGCTGGCGGGCCCCCTCATCGCCCTGCTGGTAGCCGTGATCCTGGCCGCCATCAACGCCAACGAGGACGCGCGCGACCTGCTGAGGGGTCTCGCGTTGGTCGTGGGCATCCTGGGCGTCCTGTGGACCGCCTGGCGCGTGGTCGACTGGCTTAACGACTATTACGTGGTGACCACGATGCGCGTGGCCCACCGTGAAAAGACGCTCTTGATCCGCGAGACCCGCGACGAAGCCCCCCTGGACAAGGTGCAGAACGTGAACCTGAGCCAGGGCGTCATCGGCAACTACCT
>JAAYZQ010000147.1 GCA_012514775.1 Anaerolineaceae bacterium | reverse complement strand
CGACCCCCGACACATCCTATGGATAGAATATGAGGAGGTTCCCGTTCATGCGCTTTGTGTCGTTCCCCGACTGGATCCGGAAAATCTATGCCACGCGCGACGACGAGTTGGATTGCGATCAGGTAGCGGACATGTTGGCCGGCTACGTCGATGCCCTCGTAGCCGGGCAAGAGATTGGCACCTGCTTCTCGGCCGTGGAGCAGCACCTGGCCCAGTGCTCCCACTGCCTGGAAGTATCAGTTGCCTTGCGAGAGGTCGTCCGCCAGGAGAGCGAGCAGGTGCTGCCGGTTGCCACCTCCGTGGAGTAATGCTAGAAATCCGGCATGGAAATGTTGGTAAGATTTCAGCGGGTAAGCACGTCTAACTTTCAAAGAAAAGAGCACGCCCGCCCTACAAAGGTTTCGGCCATGGTGGACCGTAAAGACAAAGGGGAGCAGTACGACCTGACACGATGAACTTGTCTCGGAACGGGAGTAGCCTCCTTGATTCTCTATTGGGCCGACCCGGCGAACTGGGACGGCCTCTTTCTTTGAAAGAGGGCTTTGAAAGAGGGCCCCGAGAGGGCCCCAAAATGAACGGGCATTTGGAAGAAGTCAAGTGTGGAGGTAAAGATGGAAAAGCTCAACGTAATCTCGCTCATTGGTGAATTGCAGGACGTGCATGGGTTCCGCCAGCGACACTGGGAAGGCACCTTTGCCGATTACATCGAGCTGGTGCAGCAGAATCCAAAGGTTGCCCGCACGGCGTATCAGCGTCTGTACGACATGATCGTCTCTTATGGGACCGAGGAGTATACCCATAACCGGGAAGGCCTGGTCCATTACAAGTTCTTCGACGACCCCTTTGATAACGGCCGCGACGCCGTCTACGGGCTGGATCCGGCTCTGTTCCAACTGGTGCAGGCCTTCGAGTCGGCGGCGCGCCGCTATGGCACCGAGAAGCGCGTGCTGCTCCTGCACGGGCCGGTGGGCAGTGCCAAGAGCACGATCGTCCGCCTGCTCAAGAAGGGGCTGGAAGCCTATTCGGCCACCGAGGACGGTGCCCTTTACAGCCTGAGCTGGGTGGACGTGCCCGGCTCCCCTGGCGACCGCATGGATTGCCCCATGCACGAAGAGCCCCTGCACCTGATCCCCCAGGAGATGCGCAGCACCGTGCTGGCCGAGATCAACAATGGCCGGCCGGCGAGCGAGTGGGTGATCCTGGAGGGAGAGCTGTGCCCCGCCTGTCGCTATGTCTATCGGCGGCTGATGGAAGAGTACCAGGGCGACTGGACGCGTGTTGCCGGGCACGTGCGCGTGCGGCGCGTCGTCCTGTCGGAGAAGGACCGCGTGGGCATCGGCACTTTCCAGCCCAAGGACGAAAAGAACCAGGATTCCACCGAGCTGACGGGCGACATCAACTATCGCAAGATCGCCGAGTATGGCTCCGACAGCGATCCGCGTGCCTTTAACTTTGACGGCGAGTTGAACATTGCCAATCGGGGCCTGGTGGAGTTTGTCGAGATCTTGAAGCTGGACGTCGCCTTTCTCTACGACCTGCTGACGGCGTCGCAGGAGCACAAGATCAAGCCCAAGAAGTTTGCCCAGACGGACATCGACGAGGTCATCATCGGGCACACCAACGAGCCCGAGTACCGCAAGCTCCTCAGCAACGAGTACATGGAGGCCCTGCGGGACAGAACCGTCAAGATCGACATTCCATACGTGACGCGCTACGCCGACGAGGTGCAGATCTACGAGCGAGACTTTGGCGACGGCCGGGTGATCGGGCAGCACATCGCGCCCCACACCATCGAGATGGCCGCCCTATGGGCCGTCCTGACGCGCCTGGAGGAGCCAAAGCACGCTGGGCTGACCCTCCTGCAAAAGCTAAAACTGTACGACGGCAAGACCCTGCCCGGGTTCACCGAAGACAGCGTGCGCGAGCTGCGCGACGAAGCCAAGCACGAGGGCATGGAGGGCATTTCGCCCCGTTACATTCAGGACAAGCTATCCAATGCCCTGGTGGGCGACGCCATCGCCGGCTGCCTGAACCCCTTTATCGTGTTGCGCGAGCTGGAAACGGGCCTGCGGCACCACTCGCTGGTCACCAGTGAGGAGCAGCGCGCGCGTTTCCGCGAGCTGCTGGCCGTGGTGCGCGAAGAGTACGACGAGATCGTCAAGACCGAGGTCCAGCGGGCCATCACGGCCGACGAAGCGGCGATCTCGCGCCTGGCAGCGAACTATATCGACAACGTCAAGGCCTACACGCAGCGGGAGCGGGTGCGTAACCGGTACACCGGCGAGGACGAGGAGCCGGATGAGAGGCTCATGCGCTCCATCGAAGAAAAGATTGACATCCCCGAGAGCCGCAAAGACGACTTTCGGCGGGAGATCATGAACTATATCGCGGCCCTGGCCCTTGACGGTCGCGCCTTCCGTTGGGATTCCAACGAGCGGCTGCGCAAGGCCCTGGAGCTCAAGCTCTTTGAGGATCAGAAGGATTCGATCAAGCTGACCTCCCTGGTCTCCAGCGTGGTGGACCAGGACACCCAGGAAAAGATCGATATCGTCAAGACGCGCCTCATCAACAGCTATGGCTACTGCGACATCTGTGCCACCGACGTCTTGAACTATGTCGCCAGCATCTTTGCCCGGGGTGATACAAAGGGCCGGCCATAGGAGGCAGGACCATGACAACTGCTCGCATCGAACAAGACGTCAGCCGGTTTCGCCAGATCGTGCGGGGCAAGGTGCGCGAGAACTTGCGCAAGTATATGACCAGCGGCGAGCTTATCGGTCGCCAGGGTCGGGACCTGGTGAGCATTCCGGTGCCCCAGATCCAGTTGCCCCGCTTTCGCTTTGGCCGGCAGCAGAGTGGCGGCGTCGGACAGGGCGACGGCGAGCCCGGCACGCCCATCGGCTACGATCCGGATGCCCCCGGCGAAGGCGACGGGGCGGGGGATCGCCCTGGCGAGCACATCCTCGAGGTGGAGGTTCCCCTCGAGGACCTGGCTCGCATCCTGGGCGATGAGCTGGAGCTGCCAAACATCCAGCCCCGGGGCAAGGAGAACATCGAGAGCACCGTCGATCGCTATACCGGCATCCGGCGCGTGGGTCCCGAGAGCCTGCGGCACTTCAAGCGAACGTACCGCGAGGCTCTCAAGCGCCAGGTGTCCATGGGAGCCTACGACCAGGACCGGCCGGTGGTGATTCCCGTCCGCGAGGACAAGCGCTATCGCTCGTGGAAGACGCACTTCCGGCCTGACAGCAACGCGGTCATCATTTACATGATGGACGTTTCAGGCTCGATGTACAACGAAAAAAAAGAGATCGTGAGACTGACCGCCTTCTGGATTGATACGTGGCTCAGGTCGCAGTACCAGAAGGTGGACGTGCGGTATATCATCCACGACGCGGCCGCGCGCGAGGTGGATCAGCACACCTTTTATCACACACGGGAGAGCGGCGGCACAGCCATCTCGTCGGCGCTGCTCCTCTGCCGCGACCTCATTCGGACCAACTACAACCCGGCCGAGTGGAACATCTATCTCTTTCAGTTTAGCGATGGTGACAACTGGGAGGACGACAACTCCCGCTGCGCTCGGCTACTGGCCCAGGATCTCTTGCCCGACGTGAACCTGTTTTGCTACGGCGAGGTCCAGGGCCCGCGCGGCCAGAGTATGTACACCCGGACCTTGAAACACCTGGACTGGGATGATCCGGAGCGTTTGACCCTGGCGACCATCAGCGAAAAGGACGAGATTTACGAGGCCATCAAGGCATTCCTGGGAAAGGGGCGGTGAGATGAATCTTCCGCCAGAGCTGTGCGAAATGCAGGTCGAGATCGAGGGCTATGCCCGGGAGTATGGGCTGGACTTTTTCGAGACCCGTTTCGAAATGGTGGACTACAGGCAGATGAACCAGGTGGCGGCGTATACCGGCTTTCCCAACCGGTATCCACACTGGGGGTTCGGAATGGACTATCTGCGCATGGCCAAGAGCTATGCCTATGGCCTGCACCGTATCTACGAGATGGTCATCAACAACGACCCAAGCTATGCCTACCTCCTGGCCAGCAACAAGCTGGTGGACCAGAAGCTGGTGATGGCCCACGTGTACGGCCACGTGGACTTTTTCAAGAACAACCTGTGGTTCAGCCAGACCAATCGCAAGATGGTGGACGAGGTGGCGAACCACGGCACCCGTCTGCGCCGCTACATGGAGCGCTTTGGCTACGAGACGGTGGAGCGCTTCCTGGACGTGTGCCTGTCTCTCGACAACCTCATCGACGTCCACGCCCTGGGAATCCAGCGCCGTCCCAACGGCTATCGACACGGAGTAGAAGAGGACCAGGGCCGTCTCCAGCCGGTGCGCAAGCTGCCTAGCAAGCCCTACATGGACACGTACATCAATCCACAGGACTTTCTGGAGGCGCAGGAGCAGAAGCGGGAAGAGGAGCAAGAGCGCAAGAAGCGCTTTCCAGAGTCGCCCGAACGAGATGTGCTGCTCTTTCTGCTGGAGCACGCGCCCCTGGCCGAGTGGCAGCGGGACGTGCTGGCCATCGTGCGCGAAGAGGCCTACTACTTTGCGCCCCAGGGCCAGACCAAGATCTTGAACGAGGGCTGGGCCAGCTACTGGCACAGCACCATTATGACGCAAAAGGCCCTGGAGCCCGACGAGGTCATCGACTATGCCGAGCACCACGCCGGCACCATGGCAACTTCGCCCGGCCGGCTGAACCCTTACAAGCTCGGTCTGGAGCTGCTGCGCGACGTCGAGGACCGCTGGAACCGGGGCTGCTTTGGCAAGGAATGGGAAGAGTGCGACGATCAGGTTGCCCGGCAGAACTGGGACCTGCAACTGGGGCTGGGCCGGGAGAAGCTGTTCGAGGTGCGGCGCATCTACAACGACATTGGCTTCATCGACACCTTCCTGACGCCCGAGTTCGCGCGCCAGCACAAGCTATTCAGTTACAAGTACAACCCCATCACTCGCGAGTATGTCATCGACAGCCGCGAGTTCGAGGACATCAAGCGGCAGCTTCTGTTCAGTATGACCAACTTTGGCCAACCCATCATCGTCGTGCAAGATGCCAACTATGGCAACCGAGGCGAGCTACTCCTGCGGCACCAGCACGAAGGTGTGGACCTGCACCTGAATTGGGCCCGGGAGACGATGGAGAACCTATACGCCATCTGGAACCGGCCGGTGCACGTCGAGACCGTCATCGACGAAGAGCCCAAGCGGCTCAGCTTTGACGGCAAGAAGCGCACCGAAAAAAGACTGTAGAACCCGGCGGTTCGCTCCTCCTGCGCCCGGCAGCCACGGCTGCCGGGCGCAGTGTGTTATTCGTCATCGCGTGCCATTTTTGGTATAATCCTTGCATGAAAAGAGGGCGAGGCTAGGCATGACCGATCGGATTGTCTCTTCCCAGAAAAAGAACGAGGAAACCGGCCTGGACGTTGGACTGCGCCCGCAAAAGCTGGACGACTATATCGGCCAGGATCGGGTAAAGGAGAACCTGCGCATCCTCATCGAGGCCGCCCAGGCGCGCGGCGAGTCGCTGGATCACGTGCTGATCTACGGTCCGCCGGGCCTGGGCAAGACGACCCTGGCACACGTCATTGCCAACGAGATGGGAGTCAATATCCGGGTGACGGCTGGGCCGGTCATCGAGCGGGCCGGCGACCTGGCGGCCATTCTGACGAACCTGCACAAAGGTGACGTGCTGTTCATCGACGAGGTCCACCGTCTGGGGAGGGTGGTGGAAGAGGTGCTCTACCCGGCCATGGAGGATTTCTCCCTGGACATTGTCATCGGCAAGGGGCCAGGGGCGCGAAGCATCCGGTTGAGCCTGCCACACTTTACCGTCATCGGCGCTACCACCAGGCTGGCCTTGATGACGGCGCCGCTGCGGGCACGCTTTGGCGCTGTGTATCGCCTGGACTTTTACGATCCGGCGGCCATGGAGGCCATCGTCCGCCGCTCGGCGACCATCCTCGGCGTCGAAATTGACGAGGGGGGTGTGGGCGAGATCGCGCGGCGGGCGCGGGGCACGCCGCGGGTTGCCAACCGCCTGCTAAAGCGCGTGCGGGATTATGCGCAGGTGCGGGCTGGTGGGGCAATCACAGGTGACGTGGCCGAAGAGGCGCTCGTGTTGCTGGAGGTGGATCCGCTGGGCCTGGACGATATCGACCGGCGCGTGCTGCGCACCATTATCGAGAAGTTTGACGGCGGGCCGGTGGGCCTGGAGACCATCGCCGCGGCCCTGTCGGAGGAAGCGGACACCATCATGGACGTGGTCGAGCCCTATCTCTTGCAGTTGGGTTTTCTGGGCCGCACGCCACGGGGACGCGTCGCCACCCGGCGGGCATACGAACACCTGGGCATCGCTTACCAGGAGCCCATGCAGCCCGGACTGTTCTAAGGGTGGGGCGGCCCATAGAGCCGCCCCACGGCTGACTACTCCGGGGTGGCCACCTCCGGCTTCTGCAGCCAGGCCTGGAAGGCACTCACGAACTCGATAGGCACGGGAAAGATGATGGTCGAGTTCTTTTCGACGGCAATCTCTGTGAGGGTCTGCAGGTAGCGAAGCTGGATGGCGGCGGGCACCTGGGCAATGACGCTGGCCGCGTCCTGCAACCGCTGCGCCGCGTCGAACTCGCCCTCGGCGTGGATGATCTTGGCCCGCTTCTCGCGCTCGGCCTCGGCCTGGCGGGCCATGGCGCGCTTCATGGTGTCGGGCAGTTCCACGTCCTTGACCTCCACGATGCTGACCTTGATCCCCCACGGCTCGGTTGCCTCGTCGATGATCTTTTGCAGTTTCTGGTTGATCTCGTCGCGGTGGATGAGGAGCTCGTCCAGGTCCGACTGGCCCAGAACGGAGCGCAGGCTGGTCTGCGAGATCTGCCAGGTGGCACGCTGAAAGTCCTCCACCTGGACGATGGCATCGTTGGGGTTCACGACGCGAAAATAGGCCACGGCGTTGACGCGCACCGTGACATTGTCGCGGGTAATGGCCTCTTGTGCCGGGATGTCGAGGGTGACCACCCGCAGATCCACCTTGACCATGCGGTCAAAAATGGGGATGATGAAGAACAGTCCGGGACCCTTGGCGCCCTGCAGGCGACCCAGGCGAAAGATGACACCGCGCTCGTACTCCTGGACCACCTTGATGGCCGAGGAAGCGATCAGTGCCAGGAGAACCAGGACGGCAATGATACCCGGGAGAACAGAGTCGAACAGGCCCATCGCTCACCTCCTTCAGATATATCTAGATTATAACCGATTTAGGCTGCAAAATCAACTGCGGGCGCCCAGGGACCGGGCTCAATCTCGCGCCGGTGGGATTCCCGCTGCACGGTCGCGCACGAGGGCGGCAGCGCCGAGCACGGCGGCATAGTCGCCCAGCTTGCCGGGCACGATGCGTACCCGGCCGGCGTCCATCTTCTGGATATAGTGCTGCCGGGCGGTGACGCGGATGGGGTCGAGAAAGGCATCGTCGAGGGCCTCCACAACGCCACCACCAAAGACGACCATCTCGGGGTCGAGGAGGTTGACCACCGAGGCAGTGAGTAGACCCAGGTACCACTGGGCACGGCGTATGACGTCGGCGACCAGGGGATCGCCCTTGTGGAAGGCTTTGGCAATCACGCTGCTCGTCAAGCGCAGGGACCTGCCCTTGCTGAGCTCGGGGATCAGGCTCTCTCGCCCGGCCTGCAGCCCGAGGCGGATGTCGCGCTCGACAGCCGTGCGGCTGGCCAGGGCCTCCAGGCACCCCCGACGCCCGCAGCCGCACACCGGGCCGTCGGCCAGGACGACCATGTGGCCCAGCTCGCCGGCAGCGTGGCGGAAGCCGGTCCGCAGCTTGCCGTCGAGGATCAGCCCGCCGCCCACTCCTGTCCCGACAAAGATGCCGACCATGTCGCGGGTTCCACGGCCGGCGCCCATGCGGTATTCGCCCAGGGTGCCAAGGTTCACGTCGTTTTCAACGTACACGGGCACGCCCAGGAGGTCGGCCAGGCGCGGGCCGAGGGACACCTTCTTCCAGCCGGGCAGGTTAGGAGGATTGTATACCACCCCGGCTTCCGGGTCCACTGGGCCAGGGGCGCCGATGCCAACCCCGGCTACCTGGTCCCATTTGACCCTGGCCTTGTCGGCAGCCTGTTGGGCCGTCTCGGCCAGGCGCTGGATAACCTCGTCGACTCCCTCCCGCGCCAGGGTTTTCATCTTGGCCCTGCCCACGATCTGATCCTGGCCATCGACCACGGCCGCCAACATCTTGGTGCCGCCGAGGTCAATGCTGATGGTGTGGCCGGCTACTTCCTTCCGTTTTCCCGTAGGCATACCTCTTCCTCTTTCCCGATCGGATCCCGCCAGGAACACCCTCGGCTGCCGGCCTCAGGCCGTTCTAGTCAGGCACTACCTGCCAGAAGTCGAGGGCCGACTTGGCCTCTTCCACAACCTCGTCGGGGATGCGGACGTAGACACCGCTGGCCTTGACCAGCACCGTGCCGTCGTGCAGGCAAATCTCGCCGCTGGCCTCGTATGCTCGGGTGCGGCTGCGTGTCAGCTCGCCGATCACCGTCAGCTCCTGGTCCAGCGGCACCGGCCTGGCAAACCGGATCTCCAGGCGGCCGGTCATGGCCCACACGTTCTTGTGGGTCAGGACGCGACCCATGGTCTCGTCCAGTAGAGTGCTGATGATTCCTCCGTGCAGTTGCCCGGGATAGCCCTGGTGCTCCGGCTTTGGGCGGAAGCGGGCGATGCAGCGCCCCTCGTCGTCGGTGTAGAACGATAGGTGCAGGCCGATGGGGTTGTCGACGCCGCAGACGAAACACATGCGGGAGTTTGGTTGCTTTTCCATGGTGTTTTCTCCTTGTGTGGCCTGCATTATAGCATCGACGCAGCGTCTGGACAAACGGCCGTCCTTGATGTATAATTCAGGTATCTGAGGATCTCCTTCGTCAGTCGTGTAGCCGCTGTTGACCAGAGGGAGCGGGATCATGGCGGGGGACTATATGTTTTCTCCCCAGATATGGCCGTACCTTTTGACGGTCGGTCTGTGCATCGGGGTGACTGCCTTTAGCTGGCACAGGCACACGATCCCGGGCGCGCGCCCCCTGGCCGTTGCCTGCCTCTTGGCCTCGTTCTGGGTGGCCGGCGCCGCTGCCGAGTCGATGGCGGCCGGTTCCGCGGCCAAGGTGGCCTGGTTCAAGTTCCAGGTGGCATGGCAGCTACCCGCGGTCACGGCCGTCACCTGCTTCGTCCTGGAATACGCCAACCCCGGCCGCTGGCTGACCCGTCGCACCCTGGTCCT
>JAAYZQ010000146.1 GCA_012514775.1 Anaerolineaceae bacterium | reverse complement strand
GCTTCCGGGCCGATACGGCTGATGAGCCGGAAGTGGTCCGCACGGCAGATGAACCAGCCCCACGCTACAGGGCGATTCTCGAAATCGTAAAAGATGTGCTCCAGGTAGAGGGCCGGCGCTCCCACGTCCATCTCCAGCGCGCCCGCCTCTTCCTCGTTCAACGCGGCAGCCTCCATGCTGAGGTCACCCCGCCGCAGGCCCAGGCCGTCTCGCCCCTCGAACAGGCCCTGGAGCGACGTGATGGCCAGCTCGGCCTCGACGGTGGGCTTGCGCGGGTCATAGATCATGTACTCGCGATGGTACATGATGGGGCGGTCGGACTCGTACACGATTCGCCGCAGGTAGATTACCCGGCTGCCGGGCGCCACGTCCAGCTTGCGGGCCACGCGTGCGTCGGCGGCCAGGATGGAAGCCTGGAGGAGGCGCACGTCTGTGCCCGGGCCGAGGACCGAATCGTCGTGTCGCTCGCGCAGCCGGAAGGCGGCCTCGCGCACGTCGAGCTTGCGCACAAAGGTGCCCTTCCCCTGGCTGGCGCTGACGATGCCGCGGTCGACGAGGATATTGATTGCCCGGCGAACCGTCATGCCGCTCACACCGAACCGCGCGCAGAGCTGCGATTCGGAGGGCAATTGGTCCCCGGCGCGATAGAGCCCCTGAGCTATCTCCTGGCTCAGGATGCGCACGACCTGGGCGTACGCCGGCTCGTACGAGTCGCGATCGACGGCCGGCGTGCTGCTGTCCTTCGAGCTGCTGCTCATGGCGGATGACCCGGTAACGTCTCCCTTCACTATACAAGTATACAACGCAGGCGCTGAAACGTCAAACTGCCACGGCCGGCGGCGGATTTGCAACTTCTATATATAAGTGTATAATAGGTCCATGCACCTACTGCTGGTTACAGGGTTTCTCGGCTCGGGCAAGACCAGCCTCATCTTGTCCCTGGCACACGCGGCACGCAAAGCCGGCCGCCGCGTGGCGGTCATTGTCAACGAGATCGGCGACATTGGCATCGACAACCAGCTCATGCGCCGCCTCGACCTCAACGTCTGGGAGCTGACCAACGGCTGCATCTGCTGCACGCTGACCGCGGACCTGGTCACCACCCTCCACAAGCTGGACGAAGGATTCGCCACCGAGCTGGTCATCGTGGAGCCATCCGGGGCGGCGGAGCCGGCCAACCTGCTGCGTGCCATGCCGTACTATCGCGGCCGGCCCCTGGAAAGCATGCGCTGGATCGCAGTCCTGGACCCTCTCCGCCTGCCGGTGTTGCTGGAGGTGCTCACGCCCCTCATTACCGCCGGCATCCGCCAGGCCGACGTCCTCATCGTCAGCAAGGCGGACATTGCTTCCGAGCAAGAGGTCGCGGAGGCCGAGGCCGCGGCGCGAGAGATCAATCCCGACGCGCCGTTGCATGCCCTGGACCTGACCGCCCCCCTGGAGCCGGCCGTGGCCGCGGAGCTTTTGCCGTGAGCGCGCCGGTCCTGGAGCCCTACGCCACGCAGCAGCGCTGGCAGGCCGCCGCGCCCCTGCCCGGCAGGGAATGGCAGGCGCTGCTGGCCGGCTACCTGGCGGCCCTGGCCCGCGCCTGCGACGCCGCCGGACCGTGCATCATCGGCCACATCAAGGCGCTGGCGCTGTTCGACGGCGGGGGCTATGCCCGCTTCAGCGCGGTGAGCGCGGCCCACCCGCCCACCGTCGACGGCAGCGTGCCCGATGGGCTCGACGCACTGTCGCTGACACTCAACGTGCTCGTATATGGCCTGCCCGCCGCGAGGCTGCAGGACCTGACCTGGGAAACCGTGGCGGCGCTCGTGGAAGGCGGCGCCGTAAATGTGACGGAAGAGGAGCGGGCCGAGACGCACGCCCACCACCCTCACCACGATTGAACGTTCGATCAAACCAAAGGAGGACAGACAATGGGGAAAGAACTGGCCGCAGCGATGGCGGACCTGGACGAGCAAAAGGTCCAGGAACTGGTGGAAGCCGGGCTGGCGCAGGGCGTCAGTCCCCACGACCTGCTCGACGAATGCCGGGAGGGCATTGGGCTCGTCGGCAAGCGCTTCGAGACGGGAGAGTATTACCTCTCTGACCTTATCATGGCGGGCGAGATCTTCAAGGGGGCGGCCGCGCTCCTGACCGCCCAGCCCGGCGGCGCGGGCGGACCGCCAAAAGGCAAGGTCGTCCTCGGCACGGTCCAGGGCGACATCCACGACATTGGCAAGGACATTGTCGCCACCATGCTCCGCGGGGCAGGCTACGAGGTGATCGACCTGGGCGTGGACGTGCCCGCGGACAAGTTTGTAGAGGCGGCCCGGGAGAGCGGGGCGCCGGTGGTCGGCATGTCGGGACTGCTGACCATCTCCTTTGATCCCATGAAAGAGACGGTAGCCGCGCTCAAGGCCGCGGGGCTGCCGGTCAAGATCATGATCGGCGGCGGGTCCATCACCGAGCAGGTGCGCGAGTACGTGGGCGCCGATGCCCTGGGCGCCGACGCCCAGGTGGCGGTGGCGCTGGCCGACCGCTGGATCGTGGCCAGGGAGGTGGCACGATGAGTAACGAAACGCTTTACCAGGAACGCTATGACCGCATTCAGAAGGCCATCCGGTTGGAGCCGGTGGATCGCGTTCCCGTCGTCTTTATGGGGGTGGCCTTTGCCCCGCGCTACAACGGCATGACCATCGCCGAGTTTTGCGCGGACCCCGAGGCAGCGTTCCAGGTCAACCTGGCGACCGTCAAGCGCCTGGGCGACCTCGACGGCGTCAACCTGGCCGGCGGCGGGCGCATCACGGCCCTTCTGACGTCCATGTGGCTGTCGCGCCTTGGCGTGCCCGGCCGCGACCTGCCCGAGAACAGCCTGTGGCAGGTGTTCGAGGCCGAGGTCATGACCCCCGAGGATTACGACGCCATCGTCCAGATGGGATGGGGCGCCTTCTTTGGCAGCTACCTGCCCAGGGTCATCGATCCGCAAGAGTTCGGCGAGGCGATGGGGTGGGTGGGCGCCAACACGCCCCGCATGCAGCAGGCGTACCGCGAGGCCGGCTACGTCGTCGTCTGCGACGCCCCCATCAGCGTCGGCATTCCGTTCGAGTACCTGTGCGGCGGGCGGTCAATGCAAAAGTTCTTCCTCGACCTGTACCGCATGCCCGACCGGGTGAAGGCGGCCATGGACGTCATCCAGGCCGAGATGCTGGCCCAGATCAAGTCCGCGCCGCCCGTCGGCGGCATCCGGGGCACGTGGCTGGGCGGCTGGCGCTCGGCCAGCGCCATGGTGGCCCCCCGCCTCTGGGACAAACTCGTCTGGCCCTACATCCTGGAGCAGGCCGAGGCGATGGTCGAGGTGGGCATCACCCCGGTGCTCCACTGGGACCAGGACTGGACCCGCGACCTGGTCCGCCTGCAGGAGCTGCCGGCCGGGAAGTGCATCCTCAACCCCGATGGCATGACCGACGTGCGAAAGTTCAAAGAGCTGGTGGGCGACCGCATGGCCATGATGGGCGACGTCCCGGCAGCCATGTTTGCCGCCGGCACGCCCGACGACGTCCACAAGTACGTCCGCGAGTTGATCGACCTGTTCGGCAACACCGGACTGATCCTCTGCCCCGGCTGCGATGCCCCCATCAACACCAAGCCGGAGAACATGGAAGCGTTTGTGGCAGCCGCCCGCGAATACGGCCAGGTGGCCTGACGCGCCGCGTCGACAGTGGGGTGCCTGGCACCTGCCCGTGCTTGCACGGGCTGAGGGCGCCAGGTGCCCCTTTCTTTGGAAAGGAACCTATGAACAACCACACGGCCGTCATCGCCTGCGCCACCGTCATCGAAGAGATGCTGCCCCTCATGCCCGAGGGCATGGAGCACCGCATCCTCGAGTTCGGCCTGCACGTCTACCCCGACAAGCTGCGCACCACCCTGCAGGCCACGGTCGACGAGCTGGTGCAGGCCCATCCCGGCGAGGAGCTGACCATCCTCCTCGGCTACGGGCTCTGCTCGCAGGCGCTGGTGGGGGTGCAGGCGCGCGGTTGCACGCTGGTGGTGCCGCACGTCGACGACTGCATCGCCATCTTTCTCGGCTCGCGCTCGGCCTACAAGCAGCAGGCCGGCAAGGAGCCGGGAACCTACTATCTGACCAAGGGTTGGGTGGAGGTGGGCGAGACGCCCTTCAGCGAGTACGAGCACGCCGTGGCCCGCTACGGCCAGGAGCGCGCCGAGCGCCTGTTCAAGGTCATGATGACCAACTACAAGCGGCTGGCCCTCATCAACACCGGCCAGTACGAGATCGAGAAGTATCGCGACTATGCCCGGGGGATCGCGGAACGCTTCGAGCTGCGCTACGAGGAGATCCCCGGCGCCACGACCCTCGTGGCAAAGCTGCTGTCGGGCCCGTGGGACGACGAGTTCGTAGTTCTGCACCCGGGAGAGACCTTCCGGCTCGACCACTTTTATCGGGATTAGGGGGAGACGATGATCATCATCGGCGAGAAGCTGAACGGCACCCTGAAAAAGGCCGGGGCGGCCATCGCGGCGCGGGACGCGGCCTACGTGCAGGACATGGCCCGGCGCCAGGCCGAAGCCGGCGCGGATTTCATCGACGTCAACGCCGGGACGCCGCCCGAGCGCGAGCCGGAGGACCTGGCCTGGCTGGTGGACTGCGTGCAGGCCGTGACCGACAGGCCCCTGTGTCTCGACAGCGCCAATCCCGCGGCGCTGGCCGCCGCCCTGGAGCGTGTGGCCCGCCCCCCCATGATCAACTCCATCAGCGGCGAGGCCAAGCGGCTGGAGGGCGTGCTGCCCCTGGTGCCGGGCCGCTCGTGCGGCGTCATCGCGCTGCTGCTGGACGACGGGGGCATCCCCGGGGACGTGGACGGCCGCCTGGCGGTGGCCCGCCGCCTTCTGGAGCACACGCGCGGCGCCGGCGTGCCCGACGAGCAGGTGTACGTGGATCCGCTGGCCATCGCCGTCTCGACCCGCCAGGACGGCGGGCTGGTGGCCCTGGACACCATGCGCGCCCTGCGGGCTGAGGCCCCCGACGTGCGCTTTAGCATCGGCCTGAGCAACGTCTCTTTCGGGCTGCCCGCGCGGCGGGTGATCAACCGCGTCTTTCTCACCCTGGCGCTGGCCCACGGCCTGGACGCCGCCATCATGGACCCGCTGGACGATTCGCTCTACAGCGAGCTGCTGGCCGCCGAGATGGTGCTGGGCCGCGACCGCTTCTGCCGCAGGTACACCATCGCCTTTCGCAACAACCGCATCGTGGCCTGAAGCTCGGAACCTGCCCCCAACGCCGCCGGCTAGCGCGGGTCCAGCCCCCAGAACCGCGCCGGCAGCCGCTTGCCCACCGGGCAAGAGGTGACGCACGCCGAGCACTGAAGCCGCGTGTGGGGCGTGGGAAAGCGCAGCAGCTCTTTCTGCAGCTCGACCATGGCCGCGTCGGGCGCGAACTCGCCGATGCAGCGCGCCCGATCCAGGCCCCTGGGCCCCAGGGCGGCCGTGGGGCAGGCGGCCAGGCAGGCGGTGCAGCTCACACAGTAATAGTCCATCACCGGCCGGCCGGCGGGCAGCGGCAGGTCGGTCCACACCGCGCCCCAGCGCACCCGCGGCCCGTAGCGCCGGGTGACCACCAGCGTGTTCAGCCCGCGCACGCCCAGTCCGGCGCGGATGGCCGCCGCCTTCAGGTCGATGACCGCCAGGCTGTCCTCGTAGGTCAGCCCCCCGGCGCGCCGGCCCGCCTCGACGAGCCACAGGGCCAGCCGGGCCGCGCCGGCCGCCAGCCGCTCGTAGGCCCACTTGCTCCAGCGGCGGGTGCCCCCCTCCTCGACGTACATCTCCAGGTCCCAGGCCGGGTCCAGCGCCGCCATGCCCAGCACCAGGACCGAGCGCGCCCAGCCCGGCACGCCCGGGAACTCGGCGGCGGGCGCCACCCCGCACAGGTCAAACCCCAGCCCCTGCGCCTCGCCCCTGATCTCGTCCAGGCCCACGTCCATCGCGTTCCACACCTTGTCTGCTTGCTCGCCCCACCGGGCACCGTGATCGAGACCAGTGTATCACGCGGCGGGGCGCGCGTCAAGGCGTGCATCCGCGCTTTTGCCTCGAAACCGGTCTTATGGTACAATTCCAGAGGCATTGATCGCCGTTCTGCCCCAGGCACCCGTTGCCAGCCAGCGCCGGCACGCAGGAGTTTGCCATGAGCACAGCGCGAAACAGGGACGATTTCTCCGCCAAGACCAGGCGCATCCTGGCCGAGAGGGCCGGCTATCGCTGCTCAAAGTGCGGCAAGGGCACCTGCGGGCCGGGAATCACCTCGGATAGGGCGGTGCGCGTTGGGGTGGCAGCCCACATCGCGGCCGCCTCCCCAAAAGGGCCGCGCTCCGACCCCGGCATGACGGCATCCCAACGCAAGCACCCGGACAACGGCATCTGGCTGTGCGCCATCTGCGCCAAGAAGATCGACGACGACCCGGCCGGCTACACGGCCGCCATGCTGCGGGAGTGGCGGGCGAGGGCCGAGAGGCGGGCGGCGGAGGCCATGGCCCGCGGCGCGCCCCGGGAGCCCCTGCCTGAGCCGGGGACCCTGCCCGGGCCGGGACCGCTCCCTCCGGGCTCGCGGCTGCCCTTCGGGCGCAACGCGCTGTTCACCGGCCGGGAGGGTGCCCTGGAGGCCCTCGCCCGGGCGACGCTGGGTGAGGACGCGGGCTCAACCCTCGTGTCGCAGGCAGTGCAGGGCATGGGCGGCGTGGGCAAGACGCAGTTGGCCGTCGAGTTTGCCTACCGCTACGGCCGGTGGTTCGACGGCGTCCACTGGCTCAACGCCAGGGAGCCGGCCGGGATCGCCGCCGAGATCGCGGCCTGCGGGGAGAGGATGGGCTTGCAGCCGTGGCCGGCCGAACAGCCCGAGCAGGTGGCCGCCACCCTCGCTGCCTGGCGCGACGGCGGGCCGCGACTGGTGGTGCTGGACAACCTGGAGGACGTGGGGGCGGCGCGGGAGTGGCTGCGGCGGCTGCGGCAGGAGAGCGGGGCGCGGCTGTTGCTCACCGCCCGGCGGGGCGATTGGCCCCCGGACCTGGGCCTGGCGCCCCTGCCCCTGGAGGTGTTCAGCGCGGAAGAGAGCCTGGCGTTCCTGCGGCGGTACCTGCCCGCGGAGCGGGCAAGCGACGGCGAGCTGGGGGCGCTGGCGGAGCGGCTGGGGCGCCTGCCGCTGGCCCTGGAGCTGGCGGGGCGCTACCTGGCCGGCCACCGGCAGTTGGGCGTGGGCG
>JAAYZQ010000145.1 GCA_012514775.1 Anaerolineaceae bacterium | reverse complement strand
TGGGGACGGACGTGGAGCCGGCGGCCTTTGTGGCGGCGGTGCGGGAGCACAAGCCGTCGATGGTGGGCATGAGCGCCCTGCTGACGACGACGATGGTGCAGATGCGCGCCACGGTGGAGGCGTTGGTGGAGGCGGGCCTGCGGGAGCAGGTCAAGATCATGGTTGGCGGGGCGCCGGTGACGGAGGCCTTTGCCAAGGAGATCGGAGCCGACGCCTACGCTCCCGACGCCGCCAGCGCCGTGGACGTCGCCCGGAGTGTGGCTTGATCGGTTCTCGCCACGCGGGCCAGGATGATAGATCTCGGCTAAAATACCAGTGAGGGCTGAAGAAATATCTTCCTGGCCGGCGTGGCATACTACTGTTTGACAGGTAGTACCTTTCGTGGTATAATCCCTCGTGCCGTGGTGAAGTTGAAGGCAGGAGAGGACATTGGCGGAAGAGTCCTGGAATAATGGTACGCGCAAGCACCGGATCTATGCTGACCTGCGTAGGTCTGTCATCATGGGCCGTCGCCTCCCCGGGGAAAGGATCGACGCCCGGGAGCTGGCGCGGCGCTACGGCACGAGCATCACACCCGTTCGCGAAGCCCTGCAAATGCTGCACCAGGAAGGGCTGGTGACCATCAAGCCCCATGTCGGCTACCTGGTGACGCAGGTTACCCTCAAGCAACTGCGTGATCTCATGGAGCTGCGCGAGATCCTGGAGCTGGCTGCCGTGGAGCGGGCCGCGAGCCGCATCACCAGCCAGCAGCTTGAGGAGCTGGAGGAGATCTATGCGGGCTACAAGGGCGACGACGATGAATCGTACGCCCGCTACACCGCCGAGAACCGCACCTTTCACTGCGCCATTGCCCAGGCCACGGGCAACCAGGAGCTGACCGACGTGCTGGGCCACCTCCACGACCGCCTGGCACGGTTCATGGTCCTGCGCCATGCGGGCGAGACGATGCAGTATTCCCACGCGCGTATTGTCGAAGCGCTGCGAGCCCGCAGGGCCGACGAGGCGTGCCGGGCAATGCGTGATGAGCTGATCGAAACCCACGAGATCGTAATGGAGCGCGTGATCCAGGAACAGGGCGATTACTGGGCCCTGGGCGGGCGCAAGGACTAGGACACCGGGAGCGAGCATGGCTTTTGCACACCGTATCCAGGGCCTCAGGGCCGAGGGCGCCTACGCCATCCTGGCCCGCGCCCAGGCCCTGGAAGCAGAGGGCCGCGACATCATCCACCTGGAGATCGGCCAGCCCGATTTTGATACGTACAGCCACGTGGCCCTGGCCGGCGTGCGGGCCATCGTTTCGGGCAAGACCCGCTACAATCCCCCTTCGGGCGTGCCGGCCCTGCGCCAGGCCCTGGCCGACGACGCCGGCCGCCGGCGCGGCATGCATTTTGGCGCCGAGCAGGTGGTCGTTGCCCCGGGCACCAAGCCGTTGCTCTTCCTGCCCCTCCTTGCCCTCCTGGAGCCGGGCGACGAGGTCATCTACCCCGATCCCGGCTTTCCCAGCTACGAGGCGGCCATCAGCCTGGCCGGCGGCTGTCCGGTGCCCATTCCCCTCGTCGAAGAGCGAGGCTACGACCTGGATCTCGATGCCCTCCAGGCGGCCATCGGCCCGCGCACCCGGCTGATCATCCTCAACTCGCCGGGCAATCCCACGGGGGGCGTGCACCCACCGGAGACCCTGGAGCGCATAGCCGAGCTGGCCCGAGTCCACGACCTGTGGGTACTCTCCGACGAGATCTATGCCCGGCTCGTCTATGATGGCGAGGCGCCCAGCATCGCCGCGCTGCCGGGCATGGCCGGGCGCACCATCATCGCCGACGGCTTTTCCAAGACCTATGCCATGACAGGCTGGCGGTTGGGCTTTGGCATCATGCCGGCCGACCTGGCCGCCCGGATGGACCTGCTGCTCACCCACTCGGTGGGCTGCACCGCGACCTTTACCCAGCTTGCCGGCCTGGAGGCGCTCCTTGGGCCGCAGGACGAGGTCGACCGCGTGGTGGCCGAGTTTCGCCGCCGCCGCGACCTCATCGTCGCGGGGCTCAACGCCATTCCGGGCGTTCACTGCCCGGTGCCCCGCGGCGCCTTTTACGCCTTCCCCAACGTCTCGTCCTTTGGCCGGCCGTCGGCCGAGCTGGCGGAAATCCTGTTGGCGGAGGCCGGCGTGGCGCTCTTGCCCGGCACGGCCTTTGGCTGCAACGGCGAGGGCTACCTTCGCCTGGCCTATGCCAACTCTGTGGAGAACATCCAACAGGCCCTCGAGCGATTGGCGGCCGCCCTGGCGCCCCTTCGTTGAGGTGCCTTTTGCGTTGCCAGAGCACTCCGATGCACTATTCGCAGCAATATCCGATGGCCTTCTCCCTCTCCCCTCTCTTTTGGGGGGACCCAACGGGCCGGATCGGGCCCGGGAGGGGGTATGGAAGGGCGAGTGCAAAGCAAAGTGGAAGGAGGTGAGGCACAAACCGATGGATGTGGACCCCCTATGGAGGCGCGGCAATGCCGTCCGCGCGGTCCAGTAATTGCCCTGCGATAGGGCACAAAACAAGGTTGTGAGGAGAAGAACGATGGAGATTCTCAAGAGAAAGAAAAATACGGAAGCGCATCCCTACATTCCGGAGTTGAAGGATCTGTACGCCCGCGGCCGCATCAGCCGCCGCGAGTTCCTGCGCACGGCGACACTCCTGGGGATGTCGCTGACCAGCGCCACCGCCTTTGTGGCAGCCTGTGGGCCGGCCGAGCCGACCACGGCGCCCGCGGCGGAGGCGACCCAGGCACCGGCTGCTGCCACGGCGGTGCCGCAGCCAACCGCGGCGCCGGCTGGACCAAAGCGGGGCGGCACGCTGACCATCGCCACTCGCGTGCAGCGCGTTGACCATCCCGCCCGCCTGTCGTGGATCGAAGGTGTGAACCAGTGGCGGCAGGTGTGCGAGTACCTGACCTACACCGGCTACGACAACATCACCGTGCCCTGGCTCCTGGACAAGTGGGAGGCCAACGAGGACGTCACCGAGTGGACCCTGCATCTGCGCAAGGACGTCAAGTTCAACGACGGGTCCGACTTTACCGCCGATGACGTCATCTTTAACCTGGAACAGTGGCTGGACGAGAGCGTCGGTTCGTCCATGCTGAGCTACGTCGGCAGCTACCTCACGCCCAACGACATCGAGAGGGTGGACGACCATACCGTCAAGCTGCACCTTTCTTCGCCGCAGATCGCCGTGCCGCAGCACTTTTTCCACTACCCGGCCATGATCGTGCCCAAGACCTTCGAGGGCGACATCACCCGGCAGCCGGTGGGCACGGGACCGTTCCTCATGGAAGAGTACGTCGAGACCGAGCGGGCCGTCCTCAAGCGGCGCGAGGACTATTACCGGATGGGCGACGACGGCCAGCCTCTGCCCTACCTCGACGGGCTCGTCTACCTCGACCTGGGTGAAGACGACGCCGCCCGCATTGCCGCCCTGCAAAGCGGCCAGGTGGACAACATCTTTAATCCCTCGGCCGAGATCTGGCAGGCGACCAAGGATCTGCCGGGTATCAAGGTCTACTCGGCGCCGACGGCGCAGACGTTCGCCATCCGCATGCGCGTTGACAAGGAGCCCTGGAACGACAATCGCGTGCGCCTCGCCCTGAAAAAGTGCATCGACAGGCAAAAGATGCTGGACCTGGCCTGGTTTGGCAACGGCGTGCTGGCCCACGACGCCCACGTCGCCCCGGTGCATCCCGAATACTGCGAAAAAGAGATCCCGGCTTACGATCCCGAAGGCGCCAAGGCACTGCTCGAAGAAGCGGGCGTGACCATACCGCTGAAGGTGGAGCTGGCGACGCAAGAAGCTCGCGCGGAGCCGGCCATGGCCCAGGCGCTCAAGGAGTCGGCGACTGCCGGCGGCTTTGACATCACCCTCAACATCATGCCCAGCGCCAACTACTGGGAGATCTGGACGGAGGTGCCCCTGGGCATCACCATCTGGGCGCACCGCGAGCTTGGCACCCAGGTGATGGCCCTGGCCTACACCGGCGACGAGGAAGGCAAGCCTGCTGCCTGGAACGAGACCGCCTGGATCGACGAGGAGTTCAGCACCATTCTCAAGGATGCGGAAAGGACGCTGGACGTCGAAAAGCGCCGCGAGCTGATGTGCCAACTGGAGGACATCCAGATGGAGCGCGGCTCGGTGGGCATTGCCTTCTGGACCAGCGTGTGGTACATCGCCCACGAGAAGGTCCAGAATGTGGAAGCGCATCCCACCAACTATGACATCCTGCACGATGCGTGGATCGATGCCTGATAAGCTCCCGGAGTACAGCGGAGTGGGTTAGGCTTACGGGGGGCGTAGCGGGGCGGCCAGGCTCCATGTTCTGGCAGGCGCTGCTGCGCCCCCCTGAGGTCTCTGCCTCGGTGGGTCGTAGGAGCGCACCGCGGCGCACCTTCCCGTGTCGGCGAACCGGGTCTCTACCGGAGGCGACAAGGTCTGTGTCCCGGAGCGGAGAGGAGAGGACGAATGGCCAGATACATCATCCGGCGGCTGGGCTTCATGGCGCTGACCATGCTCCTGGTCTCTATCGCGGTCTTCTTGATCTCGGAGGTGGCGCCGGGCGACGTGGCCCGGCACATCCTGGGCCAGTTCGCCACGCCGGAACAGATCGAGCTGCTGCGAGACCAGATGGGCCTGGACCAGCCCGCGCCCGTGCGCTATCTCGATTGGCTTATCGGCAACGACTGGCGCCTGACCAAGCTGGTGGGCATGCCCCTGGTGCGCATCACCCCCGAAGGAAAGGATCCGACCTGGTGGGCGCAGGCGCCTGACGGCACCCTCAAACGTTGGAGGATGAGAAAAGAGGGGCTGGCGGAGATCAGCCTCTTGCCCGACGGGACGCAGGAAGAAGTTCCCTTTGACAACTGGCAGATGGACGAGAACGGCGACGAGATCTTCTGGGGGGTCGACGCCGCCGAGCACGTGGTCCTCTGGAAAAAAGACGCTGTCCAAGACATCGCCGCCGCCTCGGCCGGCCGGGCCGCGACGGAGGCCAGCGGGCAGGACTACTATCCGCTCAAGAAGGGCCTGCTGCGCGGCGACCCGGGCATCTCGGTGCGCACCAACAAGCCCGTTGGGCCGACCCTCATGCGCCGCTTGCGCAACTCGTTCACCCTGGCCGGCATCGCCTTTGCCTTTATCATGCCCATTGCCCTGGTATTGGGCATCGTCGCCGGCCTGAATGAGGGCCGGCCCCTCGACCGGGGCGTGTCGCTATTTTCCCTCATTACGACGTCCATCCCCGAGTTTGCCAGCGGAGTGTTCTTGATCTTGATATTCGCCTTCTGGCTCAAGCTGTTGCCGGGTGCCTCCGTCTATACCACCGACGTGGCTCCCTGGCGGGAGCCCAAGCTGCTCGTCCTGCCGGTACTGACCCTGACGCTCGTGGAGGTGGGTTACGTGGCGCGCATGACGCGGGCCAGCATGATCGAGGTGACGAACGCGCCCTACATCCGCACGGCGCATCTGAAGGGTCTGCCGCGGTCGCGCATCATCATGCACCACGCCATACGCAACGCCCTCATCGCGCCCATCACCGTCATCATGCTCCACGTGAACTGGCTCATCGGCGGCATCGTCGTCGTCGAGTCGGTCTTTGGCTATCCCGGCCTGGGCATGTACCTGCTGGACTCGGCCCTCTTCAAGGACGTCAATGCCATCCAGGCCGGCGCCCTGGTGATGGTCGCCCTCGCGGTGAGCACACAGTTGATTGCGGACGTTATTTATACGTTCTTGAATCCGCGCATCCGGTACACCTAGTCAGGAGGGAAGGCTTATGGCATCATCTGTAGAGGCGCACGGCGGTGCGCCCACGCCCGAGGCCCGCAGGGACGCCCGCACGCGACGCTGGCAGCGCTTCTGGGATGGAGCGTCCGTCATCCTGGGCTCCCGCGTGGCGGTCATCGGCCTGTCCATGGTCCTCTTCTGGGTGGCGGTCGCCATCGTGGCGCCCGTCATCTCGCCCCACAACCCCACGGCCCAGGACTCGTCCTACATCAATGGCGGCCCATCGGCCGAGTATCCCCTGGGCACGGATCACATGGGACGCGACATTCTCTCCCGCCTGGCCTATGGCAGTCGCACGATCCTGATCCTGGCCCCGCTCTCGGTATTGGCCTCTGTCATCGTGGGCACCTTCCTGGGGCTGGTGGGCGGCTATTTTGGGGGCATCGTCGACGAGGTCGTGATGCGCATCCTCGACGCGATTATGGCCTTTCCCACCATCTTGCTCTACCTGATCATCATCTCGGCCCTCGGGCCCTCGCCCCTCAACGTGGTCATTGCCATCACCTTTGTCGGGGCGCCCGGCGTCGCCCGCCTGGTGCGCAGCCTGACCCTCGACATTCGCAGCCGCGATTACGTGCGGGCGGCCGAGACGCGAGGCGAGAACCCCCTCTATATCATGTTTGTCGAGATTCTGCCCAACGCCCGGGGCCCGCTGATCATCGACGCCATGTTGCGGGTAGGATACGCCATCTTTTCCATCGGTACCCTCGGCTTTCTGGGCCTGGGGCTCCCGCCCCCGACGCCCGACTGGGGTGGGATGATCAGCGAGGCGCGCAAGTACATCTGGACGAGCCCGCTCAACGTGCTCTGGCCGGCCCTGGCAATCTCCAGCCTGGTCGTGGGGCTCAACCTCTTTGCCGATGGCCTGCGCGAAGAGAGCACGCGGTACCAGTAGGGCAGCCGATGTCGTGAGGTGGGGCGCACCCGCCATTGGCGCCTCACCCCGTGGAAGGGGGGACAATGGATAGACACAAGCAGCAAACACCGGTCCTCGACGTGCGGAACCTGGCCGTGTCCTACGAGACGCGCCGCGGCGACGTGCCCGCGGTCCGCGACGTGACCCTGGACATCGAGCGCGGCCAGGCACACAGCATCGTCGGCGAGTCGGGCTGCGGCAAGAGCACCGTCGCCTTTAGCGTCGTCAATTTCCTGGGGCGAAACGGCAAGATCGTGGATGGCAGCATCCTGTTTCAGGGACGCGAGCTCATCGGGCGATCTGAAGAGGAGCTGCGCCGCATCCGCGGCGACCAGATCGCCATGGTCTACCAGGACCCCATGCAGGCCCTGAACCCCTCGCTGCGCATCGGCGACCAGTTGGCCGAAGTGCTCATCGTCCACCGCAACATGGCCAAGGCCGACGCCGAGGCCAAGTGCATCCAGATGCTCGAGCGGGTCTACATGGCGGATCCGGCCAACGTCATGCAGCGCTTTCCCCACCAGTTGTCGGGTGGGCAGCAGCAGCGCGTGGTGATCGCCATGGCCCTGCTCAACGGCCCGGCCCTGCTCATCATGGACGAGCCCACCACCGCCCTGGACGTGACCGTCGAGGCCGCCGTGTTGGACCTCATCGCCGGGCTGCAGAAGGACTTTGACACGGCCATCATGTACATCAGCCACAACCTGGGGGTCGTCGCCCGCGTCTCCCACGAGGTGAGCGTCATGTATGCCGGCGAGATCGTGGAGCGGGCCCCCGTGGAGGACGTCTATCTCCACCCCTGCCACCCCTATACCCAGGGCTTGATGCGCTGCGTGCCCCGCCTGGGGCAGGACAAGCGCAGCAGTTTCCTTTATCCCATCCGCGGGCGGGTGCCGTCGGCGGCCAAGCTGCCGCCGGGCTGCATCTTTGAGCCACGCTGCGACTATGCCCGCGAAGAGTGCCGCCGCAAGAAGCCCGAGCTGCACCAGACGGGGGTCAAGCATTGGGCGCGCTGCCACTTTACCGAGGAGGTGTTGGCCGAGGGTTGGACGCCGCCCGAGGAGGTCCTGGCGCTCATGGCCGATCTCCAGGCCCCCGCTGCGGCGGCCGAAGCGGCTCCGCCGGAGATCATCCTCCGCGTCGAGGGAGCCAGGACCTACTACGAAGCGCCGTCGAGCAAGCTCATCGGCGGCGGCAAGCAGTACGTGAAGGCGGTGGATGACGTGAGCCTGACGGTGGTCAAGGGGCAGACCCTGGGCATCGTCGGCGAGTCGGGCTGCGGGAAGAGTACCATCGTCAAGACTCTCATCGGCATGGAAAAGCCAACGGGCGGCACCTTTGAATTCCTGAACCTGGACATCTCCAATCCCGTTTCCAAGCGCGACCTGGCCTTGATCCAGGAGCTCCAGATGGTCTTCCAGAACCCCGATTCCACCCTGAACCCGTCGTTTACCGTGGGCGCGCAGATCGCGCGGCCCCTGCGCCACTTCAAGACCGTACCCCAGGACCAGGTACGCGACGAGGTGATCCGGCTGCTGGGCATGATGCGCCTGGGCGAGCGCTATTACGACCGCCTGCCCCGGCAGCTGAGCGGCGGCGAGAAACAGAGGGTGGGCATCGCCCGGGCCATCGCCGGCCGGCCGGAGCTGGTCCTGTGCGACGAGCCGGTTTCGGCCCTGGACGTTTCGGTCCAGGCGGCGGTCCTGAACCTGCTCCTGGAGATCCAGAAAGAGCTGGGCATGGCCATGATCTTTATCGCCCACGACCTGAGCATCGTCCGCTTTTTCTGCGACCAGATCGCGGTCATGTACCTGGGGCAGATCGCCGAGACCGGCCCGGCCGACGCCATCTATGCCCCACCATACCATCCCTACACCGAGGCCCTGCTGTCGGCGGTGCCATTCCCCGACCCCAGGGCCAGGCAGAAGCAGATCCGACTCAGCGGCACGGTGCCCAGCGCCCTCAACCCGCCCAGCGGCTGCCGCTTTCATACCCGCTGTCCGCGCCGCGCCCAGATGCTGCCCGACGGGGGCCGCATCTGCGAGGAGGAGGTGCCGCCCTGGCAAGACGCGGGGAACGGGCACCGCATTTTTTGCCACATTCCCCTCGAGACGCTATGCCAGATGGAAGCAGTGGTGACGGTTCGCAAGTGAGAGAGGCGGACCCCACCAGACGGTGGGGGCAGGGAGATAGACGGGAGAGCCAAGGAGGAAACCCATGCTCGTCAAGGAATATATGACGCGGCATCCACTCATGGTGGAGCCAGACATGTCCATCGTAGACGCGCAATGCTACATGGCCCAGAACAACGTCCGGCACCTGCCCGTGGTGGGCGATGGCAAGCGCCTCCTGGGGCTGGTCACGCGCCAGCGGTTCCTGGTCGATCCCCACACCCTGGCCAGCCTCGACGTCTGGGAGATTGCCAGGACCCTCTCCGGTCTGAACGTCAAGGACGTGATGATCAAGGCCAAGGACGTGGTGACCGTCGATCCCGAACTGACCATCGAGGAGGCCGCCCAGCGCATGGTGGAAAAAAAGATCGGCTGCCTCCCCGTCGTGGAGGAAGACGTCGTGGTGGGCATCATCAGCGAGGTGGATCTGCTGGCCCACCTGGCCGAGATGATGGGCTCGCGCTGGCGGGGCGTGCGGGTGACGGTGCGCATGCCCGACCAGAAGGGCGAGTTCGCCAAGATGGTGGCGGCCATCGGCGCCCGGGGCTGGGGCATCACGGCCATGGGCGGCGTGCCCACCCTCAAGGACCCGACTTCGTGGGACGCGGTGGTCAAGATCCGGTTTGTGACGCCCGACGAGGTGGTGGCCGTCCTGGAAACGGTGGAGGGACACCAGATCGTCGACGTGCGCGAGACCTGACGCCCGCGGCCGGAGGGTCGCCGCAGGCCAGGCAATTGAGGGGCGTGGAAACCGGGTTTCCACGTCTCTTTGTGCCAACACGATGTGGGGCCGGCTGCCGGCCGGCCCACCAGTCGCCGCTTTTCGGAGGAGGACAGGTGCTCTATCAAAATCGAGACATGGGGATCAATTCTATCCAGGCCCGCCCGGACCGCCGTTGTTATGGCATGGGCCTGGGCATCATCATCCTCGACGACGTCTTTCCGGGCTTTCCCGGGGATGTGCGCAACGCCAGCGCCTTTCCTTTCCCCATCCAGTACGAGGTCGCCGAGGGCCTGGACATCCAGACCTTGGTCCACGGCGAGGACAAGTCGGTCTGCCTGGAGCCCATCCTGCGGGCAGCCCGGAAGCTGGAATGGATGGGCTGCCGGGCCATCGCCGCCGAGTGCGGCTATTTTGCCTATTTTCAGAAGATGGTCGCCGGCACCGTGCAGGTCCCGGTGTTCATGTCCAGCCTGCTCCAGGTGCCGTGGGCGCAGCAGCTCGTCGGCCCCGACCACGTCGTCGGTATCCTGGCCGCGCGCAAGGAGCAGTTGAGCCTCGCACACCTGGAAGCCGTGGGCGTGCGGCCCGGCAGCAACTATGTGGTCGGCGGCGCACAGGACGAGTGGCAGTGCGCGGAGTTCGAGAACCTGTGGTACGCCCCGGTCCGGCCCGACCCGCCGCGGGCGACCTACGAAAAGACCGAAAAAGAGTTCGTCGGGCTGGCCGTCGAGTTCTTTCACCGCTATCCCACCATGCGGGCCATGGTGCTCGAGTGCACGGGCATGCAGCCCTTTGCCCGGGCCATCCAGCGCCAGATCGACATCCCGATCTTTAGCTGGGGCACGCTCCTCGACTATGCCTATTCCGTGGCCGTGCACCGCGACTACTACGGGCACGTCTAGGGAGGCTGCCATGGATCAGAAGGAGATCGTCTATCCGTACATCCCCAATTCGGTGCCCGCGGCCAGGGAAGAGATGCTGCGGGCCGCCGGGGCCGGGGACGTGGCCGAGTTCTATCAGGACGTCCCCCCGGAGCTGCGGCTGGAGGAGCCCCTGGACCTGCCCGAGCCCCTGCTGTCGGAGGTTGCCCTCAAGCGGCACGTCGAGGGCCTGCTGGCCCGCAACCGGGCGGCCGGCAGCGAGGTCCTCAGCTTCCTGGGCGCGGGCTGCTACCAGCACCACGTCCCGGCCGTGTGCGACGAGGTGAACCAGCGCAGCGAGTTCCTGACGGCCTATGCCGGCGAGCCCTACGACGACCACGGCCGCTTCCAGGCCCTCTTCGAGTACACGAGCATGATGGGCGAGCTGCTGGAGATGGACGTGGTCAACGTGCCGGTCTATGACGGCTTCCAGGCCTCGGCCACGGCCCTGCGCATGGCGGGCCGGCTGACGGGCCGGCGTGAGGCCATCCTGTGCGGCCCCCTGAGCCCGTCCAGGCTGAGCAAGTTGCGAGACTACTGCCGGCCCGCCATGGACCTGCGAACGGAGACAGGGTGGGCGGGACAGGCGGACCTGGAGGCGCTGCGGGCGGCACTCACGGAACGCACGGCGGCGGTCTATTTCGAGAACCCCTCCTACCTGGGATGTATCGAGGGGCAGGGGAAGGAGATCAGCACCCTGGCCCACGAGGTCGGGGCGGTGTGCGTCGTGGCCGCCAACCCCATGTCGCTGGGCGTGCTGGCGCCGCCGGCCGCCTACGGCGCCGACATTGTCTGCGGCGACATCCAGCCCCTGGGCATGCACATGCAGTTCGGCGGCGGGCACGCCGGGTTCATCGCCACCCATGACGATCCCCGCTACGTCATGGAGTATCCCTCGCGCCTGTTCGGCATCGCGCCCACGCGCGTGCCGGGCGAGTACGGCTTTGGGGACGTGGCCTACGAGCGGACCTCCTTTGCCGTGCGCGAGGAGGGCAAGGAGTGGGTGGGCACCGCGGCCGCCCTGTGGGGCATCACCGCCGGCGTCTACCTGGCCCTCATGGGACCTCGGGGCATGGCCGAGATCGGCGAGGGCATCATGGCCCGCGCCCGCTATGCCATGCTCCGCCTGGACGCCGTCGATGGGGTGCGCGCCCCGGCCTTCCAGGCTGCCCACTTCCAGGAGTTCGTGGTCGACTTCAACGCCACCGAAAAGACCGTCGCCGCCATCAACCGCGCGCTGCTGGAGCGAGGCATCCAGGGCGGCCACGACCTGAGCGTCGAGTTTCCGGAGATGGGCCAGTGCGCCCTCTATTGCGTAACGGAGGTCCACACCCAGGCCGATATCGACCGCCTGGCACAGGCCCTCCAGGAGGTGGTGGCATGAGAGACATCACCCGCGAACGCCAGGCGCCGATGGCGGGCCGGCCGCGCCTGCGCCGCTTTCACCAGGCGCGGTGGGACGAGCCCATCATCTTTGAGCTGAGCAGTGAAGGCCAGCGCGGCATCCTGGTGCCCGAGGTGGAGCAGGGCATACGCGACGCCGTGGGCGACGTCCTGGCCGGGCTGCCCGAGGGGATGCGCCGCCCGAAGCCGCCGGCCCTGCCCGAGATCTCCCAGCCCCAGGTTGTGCGTCACTACATGCGGCTTTCGCAGGAGAACCTGGGCCTCGACCTCAACGTCGACGTGGGCCAGGGCACCTGCACCATGAAGTACAGCCCAAAGATCGACGACCAGCTTGCCCGCTCGCCCCGCGCCACCGAGCTGCACCCCCTCCAGGACGAGGGCACGGTGCAGGGCATGCTCGAGATCTTTTCTCGGTTCGAGGAGATGTTGAAGGGCATCTCGGGCATGGAGCGCTTCTCGCTCCAGCCGGGGGCCGGATCGGCGGCCATCTATACCAACGCGGCCATGATCCGCGCCTACCACGCCTCCCGGGGCGAGGCCGGGCAGCGCGACGAGATCATCACCACCATCTTTTCCCATCCTTCAAACGCCGCCTGCGCCCGCACGGCCGGCTTCCGGATCATTACCCTCTACCCCGACGAGGACGGCTATCCCGACCTGGGGGCCCTGCGCGCTGCCCTTTCGGAGCGGACGGCGGGGCTGATGATCACCAACCCCGAGGACACGGGCATCTATAACCCGCGCATCGCCGAGTTTGTGCAGGCCGTCCACGACGCCGGCGGGCTGTGCGCCTACGACCAGGCCAACGCCAACGGCATCCTGGGCATTACCCGCGCCCGCGAGGCCGGCTTTGACCTCTGCCACTTTAACCTGCACAAGACCTTTGCCACGCCCCACGGCTGCGGGGGGCCGGGCGGCGGGGCGGTGGGCGCCACGGCGGAGCTGGCCCCCTTCTTGCCGGTACCGCTGGTGGCCCGCGACGGCGACGGGTACAGGCTGGACTGGGACCGGCCGCAGAGCATCGGCAAGATCGCGCCCTGGTACGGCAACGCCGCGGTAATCCTGAAGGCCTACGCCTGGGTCATGAGCCTGGGCGCCGATGGCCTGCGCCGGGTGGCCGAGACCGCCGTGCTGAACAACAACTACCTGCTCAGCCGCGTCCTCCAGATCCCGGGCGTGAGCGCGCCCTATGCCCGCGGCAAACGCCGCATCGAGCAGGTGCGTTATAGTTGGCAGGAGCTGGCCGAAGAAACCGGCGTCCACTCCGAAGAGATCGGCCTGCGGGCCGCGGACTATGGTGTGCACTATTGGACCAGCCACCATCCCTTCGTCGTGCCCGAGCCCTGCACCCTGGAGCCGACCGAGTCCTTTTCCCAGGCCGACCTGGACGAGTACGCCGCCATCCTGGCGCAGGTGGCCGAGGAGGCGCGCCATGATCCGGAGCTGGTGCGGACCGCGCCGCACAACAGCACGGTACACACCATCGACCACCTGGGCGCCGCCCAATTGGACGATCCGGAGCAATGGGCCGTCACCTGGCGGGCGTACCGGCGGAAGGTGGCGGGTGAAGGTTCGTAGGTTCGGGGCTCGGAGGCAGAGTCGATGATCGTCGGGCTGATCGTCAATCCCGTGGCGGGGCTGGGAGGGCGCGTGGGCCTGAAGGGCAGCGACGGCGCCGACATCCAGCGGCGGGCAAGGGCGCTGGGCGCCGAGCCGCAGGCCCAGGCCCGGGCCGTCGAGGCGCTGCGGCGGCTGCGGCGGGTGCCCGGCCTGAGCGTCCTGACCTACCCTGGCGAGATGGGCGAGGATGCCGCCCGGGCGGCGGGCCTGGAGCCGGAGGTCATCGGCAGCATCGCCCCCGGCGAGACGTCGGCGGACGACACGCGGCGGGCGGCGCGCGACATGCACGCCCGGGGCGTGGATCTGTTGCTCTTTGCCGGCGGCGACGGCACGGCGCGGGACGTCTTCGAGGCCGTGGGCCTGGAGCAGCCCGCCCTGGGCATTCCCGCCGGGGTCAAGATCCACTCGGCGGTCTATGCCACGAGCCCGGCCCACGCCGGCGAGCTGGCGGCCCTCTTCCTGGAGGACCAGGTGTCGGGGCTGCGCGAGGCCGAGGTCATGGACATCGACGAGGAGGCCTTTCGCCAGGGGTCGCTCTCGGCCCGGCTCTATGGCTATCTGCGGGTGCCCTACCGCGCCAACCTGATGCAGAGCCAGAAGGTGCCCACCAGCGGCGAGGAAGAGTCCATGGCCGAGATCGCCGCCGACGTGGCGGCCAAATTGGAGGCCGGCGCGCTCTATATCCTGGCCCCCGGGACCACGACGCGGGCCATCGCCCGGGAGCTGGGCGTGAAGAAAACGCTCCTGGGCGTGGACGTGGTGCGCGCCACGGGCGACCCGGAGAACCCGGCGGAGCTGGTGGCGGCCGACGCCAACGAGGCCGAGCTGTTGCGGCTCCTGGATGCCCTGGAGGATGGCCAGGGGGCCCGCATCGTGGTGACGCCCATCGGTGGCCAGGGCTATATCTTTGGTCGCGGCAACCAGCAGATCAGCCCGCGGATCATCCGGTGGGTGGGCAAGGACAACGTCCTGGTGGTCAGCACGCCCGCCAAGCTGCACGCCCTGGGCACCCAGCCGCTCCTGGTCGACACGGGCGACGAGGCAGTGGACGAGATGTTGGGCGGCTATGTCATGGTCGTCACGGGCTACAACCAGAGAGCGGTGCGCAAAGTTGCCAGTTGAGTTATGCGCCGGGAGGAGGCAGCCATGCGATTCGCGAACAGGGTGGCGTTGGTGACGGGCGGCACGTCGGGCATCGGCCGGGCGGCGGCGGTGCTGTTCGCCCGGGAAGGGGCGAGCGTGGTCGTCGCCGGGCGGAACGAGGAGCGGGGCCGGCAAGTGGTGGCCGAGATGGAGGCGGAGGGCAGCAAAGCCATCTTTGTGCCCTGCGACGTGCGCCTGGCCGACGACTGCCGCCGGGCGGTCGACGAGGCGCTGCGAGCCTTCGGCCGCCTGGACGTGCTGTTTAACAACGCGGGCGTGTTCTACCCGCACACGGTGGTGGATTGCACGGAGGAAGAGTGGGACCTGACGGTGGACATTAGCTTGAAGGGCACGTACCTGATGTCCAGGTTCGCCCTGCCGCACATGATCGCCCAGGGGGGCGGCTCCATCGTCAACAACGCTTCGGGCTGGGGGTTGGTCGGCGGCAACGATGCGGCGGCCTATTGCGCGGCCAAGGGCGGCGTCGTGCTCCTGACCAAGGCCATGGCCGTGGACCACGCCCGGGACGGGGTGCGCGTCAACTGCGTCTGCCCCGGCGACACCGAGACGCCCATGCTCGAGGATGACGCCCGGCAGCGGGGCATGTCGTGGGTCGATTACGTGGCGGAGGCGACGGACAGGCCCATGGGCCGCCTGGGGCAGCCGGAAGAGGTGGCCCGGGCGGTGCTCTTTTTGGCGTCGGACGAGGCGTCGTTCATCACCGGCGTGGCGCTGCCCGTGGATGGTGGCGGGGTGGCCGACTAGACTCGAGCCAGGGTGGAATCCAGATCAGGTGCGTCGCACGAACGGCACGTGCAACGCACCCGCGTGTAGGCGAGGAGGATGGTGTGGGAGCATTGGACGGCAGGGTGGCGCTCGTCACGGGCGGTGCGGGGGGCATCGGGCGGGCGACGGCGCTGCTCCTGGCCCGGGAGGGCGCAGCCGTCGTGGTGGCCGACCTGGACCAAACGGGCGCCGCCGCCGTGGCGGGCGAGATCGAGGCCGCCGGTGGGCGGGCGCTGGCTGTCGCCTGCGACGTCAGCCGGGCGGAGGACTGCCACCGGGTGGTACAGGCGGCGCTGGCGAGCTTTGGACGGCTGGACGTGCTGTTCAACAACGCGGGCATTATCCGGCGCGCCGACGTGCTGGGCACGACGGAAGAAGAGTGGGACCGGGTGATGGCGGTCAACGTCAAGTCGATCCTGCTCATGAGCAAGGAGGCCGTGCCCGTCATGGCGGCGCAGGGCGGGGGGAGCATCGTCAACACGGCCTCGGGCTGGGGGCTGGTGGGCGGGCACAACGCGGTCTCCTATTGCGCCTCGAAAGGGGCGGTGGTGAACATGACCCGGGCCATGGCCCTGGACCACGGGCCACAGGGGATCCGGGTCAACTGCATCTGTCCCGGCGACACCGACACGGGCATGCTGCGCCACGAGGCGCGCCAGCTCGGCGCCGACGAAGGGGCCTTCCTGGCCGAAGCGGCCGGCCGGCCCCTGGGCCGCGTCGGGCGCCCGGAGGAGATTGCCCAGGCCGTCCTCTACCTGGCCAGCGACGCCTCGTCCTTTGTCACGGGCGCGGCGCTGGTGGTGGACGGTGGGGGATTGGCAGGTTAGAAGACGGAGGCGAGATGCTAAACCGAATGAGAGAGTGGGAGCCACCCGCGGCCTGGATCAAGATCACGACCGTGGACGCCCACACCGGGGGCGAGCCGTTCCGGGTCATCACCGGGGGCTATCCCGAGCTGCCGGGCGAGACGATCCTGGAGAGGCGCCGCTACGCCAGGGAGCACCTGGACCACCTGCGCACGATGCTCATGTGGGAGCCGCGGGGGCACGCCGACATGTACGGCTGCATCGTCACGCCGCCGGTGACGCCCGGGGCCGACATCGGCGTCCTGTTCATGCACAACGAGGGCTACAGCACCATGTGCGGCCACGGCATCATTGGCATCGTCAAGGTGGCCCTGGAGACGGGGCTGCTGCCCATGGCCTCCACGGCGCGACTCGAGACGGCGGGAGCCGGGAGCGCGGCGGAGCGGGTGGTCCGTATCGACACCCCGGCCGGCCTGGTGACGGCCCACGCCCGGATCTCGGGCGGGCAGGTGACGAGCGTCGCCTTTCACAACGTGCCTTCCTTTGTCCTGGCCCTGGACGAGACGGTCCACGTGCCGGGCCTGGGCGACGTGCGCTACGACATTGCCTTTGGCGGCGCCTTTTACGCCTACGTGCAGGCCGAGGACCTGGGCCTCACCCTGGCGCCCGACGAGTTCCGGGCCATCATCGACAAGGGAATGGCGGTCAAGCGGGCCGTCATGGACAGCCGGCCCATTCCCCATCCCTTCGAGGCGGACCTGAGCTTTCTCTACGGCACGATCCTGGTTGGGCCGGCCCTGGGTAAGGGCGCGGGCTCGCGCAACGTGTGCGTCTTTGCCGAAGGCGAGGTCGACCGCTGCCCCACGGGCACGGGCGTCAGCGGCCGCCTGGCGCTGCACCACGCCCGGGGCGAGATCGGCGTGGGCGAGGACATGGTCGTGGAGAGCATCATCGGCACCCGCTTTCGCGGGCGCGTCGTGGCTACGACGCGCTTTGGCCCCTACCCGGCGGTCATCCCCGAGATCGAGGGCTCGGCCCACATCACCGGGCGCCACGAGTTCCTGGTCGACCCGGCCGATCCGCTGAGGACCGGATTCATTTTGCGGTAGGGAGAGGTAAAGAGGGATGATGCGAGGCTTGAGCGGCAAGCGGGTGCTCATTACGGGGGCAGCCGGGGGGATCGGGACGGCGACGGCGGCCCGCTTCGTGGAGGAGGGGGCGCGGGTGGTGGCCCTCGACCGGGACGCGGCCGGCCTGGAGCAGCTCGCGGGCCGGGTGGCCCTCGACGGCGCGCTGCAGGCCGACGTGACCGACCCGGGGCAGGTGGCCCGCGCCCTGGCCGAGATGGATGCCCTGGTGGGCGGCGTGGACGTGCTCATCAACAACGCCGGGATCAGCGTCCGCCACGGCTTTCTCGACATCACGCCCGAGGAATGGCGCCGGGTGCTGGCCGTCAACCTGGAGGGGGTCTTCCACGTGGCGCAGGAAGCGGCGCGGCGGATGGTGGCCGCTGGAGAGGGCGTCGTCGTCAACATGGGCTCGACCAATGGGCTGATGGGCTATCCATACTATGCCGACTATAACGCTTCCAAGGCGGGCGTCATCGAGCTGACCCGGTCCATGGCCCTGGAGCTGGCGCCGGCGGTGCGCGTCAATGCCGTCTGCCCGGGCTGGATCCTGACGCCCATGCAGGAGGCCGAGTACACGCCCGAGATGCGCCGCGCCTTTGCCCGAAAGGTGCCGTTGCAGCGCCTGGGCAGCCCGGACGACGTGGCGGCGCTATTCGCCTTCCTGGCGTCGGACGACACCGCCTTTATCACCGGGCAGGTCCTGGTGGTCGATGGCGGCGAGATCGCCGGCGGCCTGGCGAGCCAGTTGTAGGGAACGGTTCAACTGCCCGGGGTTAAAAACGCGCCAGCCCCGGCCCCTGCCCGAGGACGTCCGGCGGACGCCCTCCGACCTGGTTGACCGGGCGCGGGAGGAGCTGGCGAGCATGCAGTTTGTATACTATCGAGAGAGGATTTGGAGATGATCGAAACACACTACACGGCCACAGCCAGCGCCCATTATGCGCGCATGGGCCGGCCCGAATGCATCAAGATCCACGCCGCCAGCCTGGAGATCCTGGAGCGGGTGGGCATCGACGTCCACGACGAGCGGGCGCGCGAGCTGCTGGTGCAGGGCGGCGCCCGGGCCGACGGCCTGCGCGTCCGCATTCCCGAGTACATGGTGCGCCGTGCCCTGGACCAGGCGCCCGAGCGTCTCACGCTCTACAACCGGCAGGGGCAGGTAGCCATCCGTGCCTGGGGCTACAACACCCACTTTGGCGGCGGCTCCGACTGCCTCAACGTGTTGGACCACCGCACCGGGCAGCGACGCCGGCCACGGCTGCAGGACGTGGTCGAAGCCGTAACGGTGCAGGACGCCCTGCCCGAGCTGGAGTTTGTCATGTCCCAGTTCCTGCCCGAAGACGTGGATCAGCGCATCTATGACCGCTACCAGATGGAGGTCATGCTCAACCACACCACCAAGCCCATCGTCTTTGTCACGCCCGACTTTGAGGGCTGTGTCGCCGCCGTAGAGATGTGCGAGATTGTGGCCGGCAGCGCCGGGGCCTTTCGCCAGCGTCCCTTTGCCACCTGCTACATCAACGTCACTTCGGGGCTGGTGGCCAACGCCGAGGCGCTGCAAAAATGCATCTTTTTGGCGGAAAAGGGTTTGCCCATGCTCTGGATCCCCCTCAACGCCGGCGGCGTGAACTCGCCGGCGACGACGGCGGGCTGCATGGCCTCCATGAACGCCGGCATCCTCCTGGGCATCGTCCTGGCGCAACTGGTGCGCCCCGGTACGCCCGTGGCCGTGCCCGGCTGGAACGGCGGCCCCTACAACCTCAAGACGATGGTGGGCAACTATGTCCTGGCCGACGAGCAGGGCGTGCCCACCGAGATGGGCAAGTATTACGGCCTGCCGGTCTTTGGCCTGGGCGGCTCCACCGACGCCAAGGTGCTCGATCAGCAGTGCGGCATGGAGGCCACCATCAGCCTGACGACGGCCCTCCTCCACGGGGCCAACATCGTCCACGACGTGGGCTTTATGGACGCGGGGCTCCAGGGCTCCCTCCAGTTGCAGGTCATCTGCAACGACACCATCGGCTTTCTGCGGGCCATGACGCGCGGCGTGGTGGTCGACGACGAGACCCTGGCCCTGGACGTCGTCGAGGAGCTGGGGCCCACGGGCGATTATCTGACCCACCCCCACACCCTGCGCCACTTCAAGGAGCCGTTCTACTCAAAGCTGGCCGACAAGGGCACCTATTCGCAGTGGATGGAGCGCGGCGGGACGACCATGGAGGAGCGGGCCGCCAGGCAGGTGGACAAGATATTGGAGACACACCAGGCCGAGCCCCTCTCGCCCGACGTCCAGGCCGCCATCAAGCAGGTGGTCCAGCGCGAGCAAGAGTGGATTTCCAGAGCCTGAATAGGAGGACTTGTGCACGACAGTGAGTTGTTCTTTATGAGAAAACCGTGGGTCTACGAGCCGGGGGCCCGGCCCGCGGAGCGTGAGGACGCGGCCCTGGGATTTGACACGCGGGCCCTGCACGCCGGTTTCCATCCCCTGGACGACCTGGAGCGCTTTCGCTCCTTCGTGCCGCCCATCACGCCGTCCATGACCTATCCCTACCAGAGCTTTGACCGGATCCCCTACCCGGTCTATGGCCGCACCAAGACGCCGACGACGGGCCTGCTGGAGGAGCGGCTGGCCTCGCTGGAGGGCGGCGAGGCGGCAGTCACCGCCGGCTCGGGCTCACAGGCGCTCTTTGACCTCATCTCGACCATCGCCCGGCCGGGCGACAACGTGGTCACCAGCCTGAACATCTTTGGCGAGGGCTACAAACAGGCGGCCGCCATCTTTCCGGAGCGCTGCCAGGTCGGCTTTCGGTTCGTCGCCGACCCTGGCGAACCCGCCGCCTGGGACGCCCAGATCGACGCCCGCACGCGGTTGGTCTGGGTGGAGACGCCCAGCAACCCGACCCTGTTCGTGACCGACGTCGCCGCCGTGGCCGCCGTGGCCCACGCCCACGGCGTGCCGCTCCTGGTCGACAACACCACGGCCACGCCCGCCCTGCAGCAGCCCCTTGCCCTGGGCGCCGACATCGTCCTGCTGTCGGTGACCAAGTTCTTGGCGGGCAACGCCAGCGTCCTGGGCGGTGCCATCGTCGGCCCCGAGGCGCTGGTGGAGGACGTTCGCTGGAACACCACGGAGTTCATAGGCTCGGTCATGCAGCCCTTCGAGTGCTGGCTGACCCTCATGTTCCTGGAGACCCTGGGTCTGCGCATGGAGCGCCATAGCTGCAACGCCCAGGCCGTGGCCGAGTTCCTGGCGGCGCACCCCCGGGTGCGCCACGTCAACTATCCGGGCCTGCCGGGGCATCCCCAGCTCGAGCTGGCGCGGCGGCAGATGAGCGCCCCCGGCGGCATGCTATCCTTCGTCGTGGAAGGCGGCAAGCCCGCCGCTGCGCGGCTCATGGACAGCCTGAAGCTGGTATGCCACGCCGTCACCTTTGGCACCAGCCGCACCATCTGCATGCACCCGGCGACCATCACCCACGAGCACATGACTCCCGAGGAGCGGGCCGAGGCCGGCATCGACGACGGTCTCATCCGCCTGTCCGTGGGCCTCGAAGACGCCGCCGACATCATCGCGGACCTGGAGCAGGCTCTGAAGGAGGCACACGGATCGTGACGAGATTGATCAATGACTTTTGCGAGGCCTTTGGGGTTTGGGACGAGGCTCGTCTCTACCTGGGGCCCATGGTGGACGAAGAAGAGATGCGCCTGGTCCTGGCCCTGGGCCAGGAGTCGTGCGCGGCGGAAGACGTCGCCGCCCGCCTGGGGTTGGACCTGGAAGAGGCCGCCGCCTTGCTGGAGAGGGCCTACAGCCACCACGTGGTCGACCGCGAGGCGCCGGGCGGCGGCGCGGAGGCGCAGGCACTTTACAAGGCCTCGCGCTTTGAGCGCCTGCTGGACTATGTGGCCAAGCATGGCCGCTGGAGCGAGGTGCCCGAAGAGGCGCGCCGCGTCCTGGATCGCCGCTTCCTTGCCGAGTTCGTGGAGCAGCACCGCCACGCCGTGGAGGCCATGATGCGGGCCTGCCGCGCCGGCGATCCGGAGCCCGAGATCGAAGGACGGCGGCCGCCCAACGACGCCGTCCTGCTCGTGCACGAAGTGGAAGAGATGATCGACGCCGCGGCCCACGTCGCCCTGGAGGTGTGCGACTGCCGCCGCCTGGGCGAGCATTGCACCCGCCCGGTCGACACCTGCATCTGGATGGACGACATGGCCCTGGAGGCCCTGGCGCGAGGGCATGGCCGCCGCCTGACCCGCGAGGAGGCCAAGGAGGTGGTGCGCCGCGCCGACAAGGCGGGGCTGATGCACACCGGCGATCCGCAGTGGCGAGAGCGTGGGCTGCACGCCATCTGCAACTGCTGTGCCTGCGACTGCTACCCCTTCCGCGCGGCCCAGATTCTGGGCAGCAAGGGCACCTGGCCCCGCAGCCGTTACGTGGCCCGTTACGACGCCGGGGCCTGCACCATGTGCGGTGCCTGCGTCAAGCGCTGCCACTTCGGGGCCTTTTACCACGACGGGACACGCGTGCTGGACGCCAAGGGCAGGGAAAAGGCCGCCGTAGCCTTCGATCCCGACCTATGTTGGGGTTGCGGCCTGTGCGCCAACACCTGCCCCGCCGGGGCTGTCACCATGGAGCCCCTGCCGTGACCAGGATCGTGCGCCTCCTGGCCGTGCCCGCCACGGGTGCCGGCTATGCCGAGGACCTGGCGGCGCTCAAGGCCCGCCCCGTGCCCCTCGGCGAGCGGTTTACCGCCCCGGCGCTGACGCCCGGCTTTCGCGCCATCCGAGAGGTGGCCGAGGCCGTCTCCGCCGGCATCGTCCTGGACACGGGGCAGGTGGCCTGGGGCGACTGCGTGGCAGTGTCCTACAGTGGGCTGGCCGGGCGCGACCCGGTCTTTCGCACCCAGGACGGGCTGGCAGCCATCGAGCGCCTGGTGGCTCCCGCCCTGGTGGGCCGGGAGCTGGGCTCCTTTCGGGAGCTGGCGGCGCTCATTGACGGGCTGGGAGTCGAACCCACCCCCGAACGGCAGGGGGAAAGAGACCAAGATGCTGAGCGGGGCGAAGGAGTGGCGGATGCGTCACGCCGGGCCCTTCTGTCGGCGCCGTTTCGGGCGATGCGCGCCGCTTCGCGGGCGGAGGCCGCTCCCCCCGCCCTCGAAGGACGGGATGAGCGGATCTTTCCCGGAGGCCGGCTGCACACCGCCGTGCGCTATGGGATCAGCCAGGCGCTGCTGGCGGCCGTGGCCCTGGACCGGGGCACGACCATGGCCGAGGTGATCGCCCGCGAGTGGGATCTGCCAACGCCGCGGCAGCCGGTGCCGCTCCACGCCCAGTGCGGCCACGAGCGGCAGCGCAACGCGGAAAAGATGATCGTCCGGCGCATCGCCTCGCTGCCCCATGTCCTCGTCGACAACCTGGCGGAACAGGTGGGCCCGAGCGGCGCCGAGATGACTCGCTACATCCGCTGGCTCCGCGAGCGCATCGACCGCCTGGGCGGAGAGGGCTATCGGCCCACGGTGCACCTGGACCTGTACGGCGCCCTGGGCCAGATCGCCGAGCACCAGCCGGGCCGCATGTTGGGCCAGATCTTTGGCTGGAGGACGGCGGCCGGGCCCTATCCCCTGCGCCTCGAAAGCCCCGTCCTCATGGAGGGCCGCGAAGCCCAGATCGAGGCCATGCGCACGCTCAAGGACTATGTGCGGGCGCGGGGCCTCGACGTGCAACTGGCGGCCGACGAATGGGCCAACACCCTGTCGGACATCCGCGCCTTTCTGGAGGCGGGGGCGGCCGACGCCATCCAGGTCAAGATGCCCGACCTGGGGAGCATCCACAACGCCGTCGATGCCCTGCTGGCCTGCAAGGCCGCCGGCGTGGTGGCCTTCCTGGGGGGCAGCTATGCCGAGACGGACCTCTCGGCCCGGATCGCCGTCCACGTCGCCCTGGGCGCCGGGGCCGACCTGCTGATGGCCCGGCCGGGCATGGGCGTCGACGAGGCCATCAGCCTGGCCCAGAACGAGATGGCGCGCACCCTGGCCGTGATCGAGTCCCGGTCGGGGGGCCAGGCGCCATGATCCCGAATGCAACGGCCGGCGCGTGCCGGCCTCCTGCCAACCCATCATCAATACCAGCGGAGAATGAGCCATGGACTTTCAAGAACGGCTAACCCAGGCGCCCGACTTCCGGGTGCTCTCGGACGCGCAGTGCAAGAGGATCTATCAGGCCACCCTGGAGTGCCTGCAGCGCACAGGGGTCAAGGTGCTAAACGCCGAGGCGCGGGCGCTGCTGGCCCGGGCGGGGGCCCGCGTTGAGGGCGAGCGGGTCTGGATCCCGCCGTCCATCATCCAGGACGCCGTGGCCTCCAACCCGCGGTCGTTCACCCTCTGGGCTCGCCCCTCGGGGCCGAACCGCGCCCAGGACGACAGGTACAGGCTGCAGGTTGCTCCCGGCCAGGTCTACTTCGGCCCGGGGCCCACCTGCACCTACTTTATCGACCCCGAGACGGGCGAGCGGCGCAAGTCGCGCCGGGGTGACCCTGCCCTGGCCGCCCGGGTGTCTGACGCGCTGGACACCATCGACTATGTCATGGGACTGGCCCTCATCGACGACGTGACGCCGCACCTGGCGCCCGTCTACGAGGTGGCCGACATGGTGTCCAACACGGTCAAGCCTGTCCTTGCCTGGGGTTACGGACCCGACAACGTGGACGACATCTATCGCATCGGCGTCGCCGTGGCGGGCAGCGCCGAGGCGTTGCGGTCGCGACCCTTCCTGGCCATCTTTGCCACCTTCCAGTCGCCCCTGGTGCAGGCCAACGAAGACCTGGCCAACGCCTTCCGCGCGGTAGAGTACGGCCTGCCCGTGGTGTTTGTCGGCGGCGGCGCGGCGGGCACCAGCGCGCCCATCACCGGCGCCTCGGTCCTGGTCATCACCCTGGCCGGCGCCCTCACCAGCCTGGCCGTCTGCCAGCTCAAGAAGCGCGGTACGCCGGTGTGCATTGGCGGCGTGCCCGAGGCCATGGACCTGCGCACCGCCCGGCCGGCCTACGGCGCGCCCGAGATGAGCCTCTACAGCGCCGCCATGGCGGACCTGGCCCGTTACCTGGACCTGCCCTTCATGGGCACCTCCGGTGCCTCGGAGGCCAAGATCCTCGACCTACAGGCCGCCATCGAGAGCACCTTCCAGACCGTGCTCTCGGCCCTGAGCCGCGCCACCCTGGTCCACGACGTCGGCTTTCTCGACTGCGCCGACATCGGCTCGCTGGAAGCGCTGGTCATGAACGACGAGATCATTGCCATGACCCGGCGCATGATGCGCGGCATCGAGGTCAGCGACGACACGCTCATGCTCGATCTCATCGACAAGATTGGCCCCGGTGGCGAGTTCGTGTCGGCCAAAGAGACCGCCCGCCGCTGCCGCGCCGAGATCTGGAGCCCCAACCTCATGGACCGCCAGGCGTGGTTCAACTGGGAGGCCGCGGGATCGCTGACGACCAACGACCGCATCAAGGCGCGCCTGAGCAAGATCTTGAGCACGCACCAGCCGCCGCCCCTGCCCGACGGCACCGCGGAGGCCATCCAGGCCGTCCTGGACGAGGCGGAGGCGCGCCTCAGGGCCTAGCAGGCCGCGGAAGCCACCGATGTCTCGGGCCCCGGGACGCTCGCACCTGTCCTGACGGACGGCGTCAGGAGCGTGCGGGCGTTTTAGGGGTTCGCGATCCGGAGTGTTTGACAGAAGTTGGTGCCTGTGATATAGTCGGTCATCGGGCCGGCTCCACCTCGTGCCCGTGACGGGCACCTCGAGGAGCTTCAGCCGGGCAGCGCCTACAGAAATTTTCCCATCGTGCCGCGTCGCGGCGACGTGGGTTCCACACAGGAGGAAGATATGAAATATGGCTTGAATCTGCGACAGCAGAGCAGCGAAGCGGACGGCGGCCTGGACTTGCTGTCCCTCGGAGCGCTCGTGCATCGCCTGGATCCGGGGGTCATCCCTTTCCGCAAGGCTACCGAGGCCAAGATCCACGTCAGCGGCGGCGAGTTCAACGTCGCT
>JAAYZQ010000144.1 GCA_012514775.1 Anaerolineaceae bacterium | reverse complement strand
CCCCGAGATGATCATGAGCCGCGCCAAGGTCAAGAAGGGCGACATCCTGATCATCAACACCGGCTATCATCGCTACTCGTGGGATCAGCCCGACGTGCTGAATCCCGATGCCCAGGGCGGGGTAGAGTCGAAAGAGTTCGGGTTCCTGGTGCGGCACCCGGGGCCGTCGCCCGACTTCTTTCCCTGGGCGCTGGACATGAAGCTGAAGGTGGTGGGCGTTGACTGCGGCTGCGCCGAGCACCCCATGAACACGCCCATCCGCCGCATGCACGACGATCACTTCCAGCGGGCCGAGGCCAAGCTCAAGGCCGAGTGCGGCAAGAGCTGGGACGAGATGTTCCCGCCCGACGACTACTATGAGCTGACCCACATCACCATGCCCAAGAACCACCTCCTCTTGGCCGAGTGCCTGGTGGGCGACATCGACAAGGTCAAGAACCAGAGGGCCTGGATCATGCTCATGCCGGTGCCCTACATGGAGGTCGAGACGGCCTGGACGCGGGCCTGCGCCATGCAGGCGCCCGAGGGCATGAGCGACGACGAGTTCTTCCAGATCATGGAGTCGGCGCAGATGCTCGACATGACCATTCCCTTCAGCGTGCAGACGCCCCAGTGGGCCAACTATGTGCCGCTGACGGTCAACTATACCAAGCGGGTCGGCGGCCAGCACTTTGGCATGGGCCGCAACGGCTCCATCTGCAACGCCAGCATCCACCTGGCGACCCACATGGACGGTGAAAAGCACTTCTGGCCGGCGGGCCGGACCATCGGCCAGGTGCCCCTCCACGAGTGGGTCGGCCCGGGCGTCATCGCCGACATCTCGCAACTGGTGAGCGATTCCAGCGTCTATACCCCCGAGATGATCGAGTCGGTGGTGGAGGTTCGCGAGGGCGACATCCTCATCACCAAGACCGGCTGGCACAAGTACGGCTGGGTCAGCCCCGACTCGGACGAGTTCCGCTACATGATCAAGCACCCCGGGCCTTCGCCCGACTTTGCCCAGTGGTGCGTCGACAAGAAGCTGAAGTGGCTGGGCGTGGATGCCGTCAGCCAGGACCACCCCATGAACACCATCCAGCGCCTGTGGCACCCCAAGACCTTTGCCGAGGCCAACGCCAAGCTGATGCGCGACTTTGGGAAGGATTGGGACGAGATGTTCCCCCTGGACAAGTACTACCAGGATACGCACCTGAACCTCTTCCCGAAAAAGATCGTGCACGCCGAAAACCTGGCGGGTGACATCGCCCACGCCGAGAGCGGCCGCTACTACATCGGCTGTTACCTGCAAAAGACGATGGAGACCGAGTCGATGTGGGGCCGCTTCGTGGCGTTCCACGAGGGCGCATAGCGAACCGGATGCCGGGCAGGGGCGAAGGCGCCACATGATCACCGTCACGGGGGCAGGGGGCAAGACAGGGCAGGCCGTCATCCGCGCGCTGGCGCGCCGCGGAGCGAGGGTCCGCGCCCTGGTGCACCGGGCCGAGCAGGCCGCAGCCGTGATGGCGATGGGCGCCGGCGAGGCCGTGGCCGGCGACATGCGCGACATAGGGACCCTGGAGCGCGCCCTGGACGGGGCGCGCTCCGCCTACCACATCTGCCCCAACGTGCACCCCGAGGAGCTGGGCATCGGAGGGACCGTCATCGAAGCGGCCCGGCGGGCGGGGATAAGGCACCTGGTCTATCACTCCGTGCTCCACCCCCAGGTGGAGGCCATGCCCCACCACTGGCAAAAGATGCGCGTCGAAGAGCAGTTGTTCGCCGCGGGCCTGCCCTACACGATCTTGCAGCCGGCGGCCTACATGCAGAACGTTCTGGCCCACCGGGAGCGGATGCTGAACGAGGGCGTCTATCCCGTGCCCTATGCCGTCGAGACGCGCCTGGGCATGGTGGACCTGGAGGACGTGGCCGAGGCGGCGGCGGCGGTGCTGTGCAAGGCGGGGCACGAGGGGGCTATTTACGAGCTGGCGGGCGGTGAGGCGATGACCCAGGACGAGGTGGCCAAGATCGTGGCGGCGCACCTGGGCCGGCCGGTGCGGGCCCGGGCCGTGCCCCGCGACGAGTGGGCACGCCAGGCACGGGGCTCCGGCCTGGGCGACTACCAGGTAGACACCCTGCTCAAGATGTTCGTCTATTACGAGCGCCACGGCTTCTGGGGCAACCCGCGGGTGCTGCACATGCTGCTCGGCCGGGCGCCGGCGACGTTCGCCGGGTTCCTCGCCCGGGCCGATGCATGGAGGGAATGATGCACTCGGAGATAGAAAACTACCGGCAGCGCATCGACCATCAACGGCGCCAGGTACGAGAGCTGGTAGACGGCCTTCCGGCCGAAGCGCTGAACTGGACCCCCCTCCCCGGCGAAGGGCAGGGGGACGCGACAAACTCCCTGGCGGTGCTGGCCGCCCACGTGGCGGGCGCCGAGCACTTCTGGATGGCCGAAGTAGTGGGCGGCCGGCCGGCGACGCGGGATCGCGACGCCGAGTTTGCCACCCGCGCCGCCGGCAGCCAGGAGCTGACGGACCGGATCGACGAGGTGGCGGCCGAAACCGCCGAGATCCTGTCGTCCCTGGGCCCGGCGGACCTGGACGGCGAACGCCAGGCCCCCGATCGAAAGGTGCCGGTGCGTTGGTGCCTGATGCACGTTGCCGCTCACACGGCGCTGCACCTGGGCCACATGCAGCTCACCTATCAACTGTGGACGGGCGGCAAGAGCAAGCACACGCCGTCCTGGCACGAGATACTGAAAGAAGGAGAAGGTGGATGAAACCGGCTTCGTTTGAATATTACGCGCCACAGACCGTGAGCGAAGCGGTGGCGACGCTCGCCCAACACGGTTACGATGGGAAGGCGCTGGCGGGAGGGCAAAGCCTTATCCCGATGATGAACTTCCGGCTGGCACAGCCCTCGGTCCTGGTGGACCTCAACGGCGTGTCGGAGCTGTTCTACGTCCGGCCGGCGCGGGACGGCAGCGTGCGCATCGGCGCCATGACCCGCCAGCGGGAGGTGGAACTGGACCCGCTGGTCGGCCAGGTGGCGCCCCTGGTCCAGGCTGCCCTGCCCAAGGTGGCCTATCCCCAGATCCGGACGCGGGGCACCTTTGGCGGCAGCCTGGCCCACGCCGATCCCTCGGCCGAGCTGCCGGCGGTGGCCGTGGCGCTGGACGCCCGGCTGCGGTTGCAGAGCCGGCGCGGCGAGCGCTGGGTGGCGGCCAAGGACTTTTTTCAGGGCTTTTTCACCACGCTGCTGGAGCCCGACGAGCTGCTGGTCGAGATTGCCCTGTCTCCCTTGCCGCCGCGCAGCGGCTGGTCGTTCATGGAGGTCGCCCGGCGGCACCACGACTTTGCGCTGGCAGGCGTGGCCGCCACGGTACGCCTGAGCGGCAGCGGCGAGTGCGAGGACGCGCGACTGGTCTACTTTAGCGTAGGCGACGGCCCCACGGTGGCCGAGCAGGCGGCCGCCCTGCTGCGGGGCCAGGTGCCCAGCGACGAGGCCATCCAGGAGGCAGCGCGGACGGCGGGGCAGGCCGACGTGGACCCCAGCAGCGACATCAATGCCACGGCCGAGTACCGCCGCCACCTGGTGGAGGTGCTGGGCCGCCGGGCCCTGGCGGAGGCCTTCGGGCGCGCGCGGGGAGAGGGATGACGAGGAGAAGAACATGAGCAACCTGCACGACATCAGTGTCACCGTCAACGGCACGCTTTACCGGCGCAGCGTCGAGCCGCGGCTGCTGTTGAGCGATTTTCTGCGCCACGATCTGGGGCTGACGGGCACCCACGTGGGCTGCGAGCACGGCGTGTGCGGCGCCTGCACGATCCTGTTTGACGGCCAGCCGGCCCGCTCCTGCCTCATGTTCGCGGTGCAGGCCAACGGCCACGACGTCCAGACCGTGGAGGGCCTGGGCACGCCCGAGAACCTGCATCCCATCCAGGAAGCCTTCTGGGAGTCTCACGCGGCACAGTGCGGCTTTTGCACGCCCGGCTTCTTGACGAGCCTGGTGTCCTTCCTGGCCGAGAACCCCGATCCCACCGAAGAAGAGATCCGGGACGCAATCGCCGGCAATCTGTGCCGCTGCACCGGCTACCAGCACATCGTCGACGCGGTCAAGCTGGCGGCGATCAAGCTGCGGGGGCAGCCCCTGGAGGGATAGGGCCCGGGCACGGTAAAAGTTCCGATACCCGGCCCTACGGGCCGCATCTAATGGCGTGGATGGTGTTATAGCAAGGGAGTAAAAGCGTGACAAAAAAAGTGATTGGCCAACGCATCAAGAGAACCGAAGATCCGCGACTGCTCACCGGGCGGGCCCTGTTCGTCGACGACGTCCAGATACCGGGCATGCTCCACGTGGCGTTTCTGCGGAGCGACTATGCCCACGCTCGCCTGAATAGCATCGACGTCTCGGCGGCGCGGCAGCGTCCGGGCGTGGTGGCCGTCTATACCGCCGAGGACCTGGGCAGCGACTGGAAACATGCCCCCGCCCTGGTCTCGCCGCCGCCGACCATCAAAGAGATCGAGTTTTATTCTCGCACCCAGGTGCCCCTGGTCAAGGACAAGGTGCGCCACGCCGGCGAGCCCCTGGCCATGGTGGTGGCCGAGAGCCGCTACATCGCCGAGGACGCCCTGGAAGACATCATGGTCGATCTGGAGCCGCTGCCGGCCGTCGTCGACATGGAGCAGGCGCTGGAGCCCGGCGCGCCGCTGATCCACGAGGACCTGGAGTCCAACCTGGCCGCCCACCTGACGCAGAAAAAGGGCGACTACGAGGAAGCCCGCGCCCAGGCCGACCTGGTCATCGGGCGGCGCATCGTCATCGACCGCTGCGTGGCGGGCGCCATGGAGAACCGGGGCATCGTCGCCAACTGGGACTCCAAGGGCCAGCAGTTGACCCTGTGGGACACCACCCAGGCGCCCATTCCCGTCCGCAACGGGCTGGCGGCCATGTTCGGCCTGTTGGCCCACCAGGTGCGGGTCATCGCGCCCTTTGTGGGCGGCGGCTTCGGGCCCAAGATCATGATGTACTATCCGGAGGAGGTGCTCCTGACCTGGGCCACCCTCAAGCTGGGCCGGCCCCTGAAGTGGATCGAGGATCGCCGCGAGAACTTTTTTGCGACGACCATGGAGCGCAGCCAGGTCCACGATGCCGAGATGGCCCTCACGAAGGAGGGCCGCATCCTCGGGATCAAGCACAGCTTCTTGCACGACACGGGCGCCTACGATCCCTATGGCCTGACCATCCCCCTCAACACCCAGAGCCACTCCATGGGCAGCTACGACGTGCCCAACTACTATTCCGACATGAAGGTTGTGTTTACCAACCGGACCATCGTCACCCCGGTGCGCGGTGCAGGCCGGCCGCAGGGAATATTTCTCGCCGAGCGCCTGTTGGATCTGGCGGCCAAGGAGCTGGGCATCGACCCCGTGGAGATCCGGCGCCGCAACCTGATCCCGCCCGACGCCTTTCCCTACCACCAGGTGATCATCGACCAGGCATTTTCGGAGCTGATCTTTGACAGTGGCAACTACCAGGCCACCCTGGAAAAGGCGGCGGCGCTCATCGGCTACGAGAAGTTTGTGAAGGAGGAGCAGCCGCGCCTGCGGGCCGAGGGCAAGCACGTGGGCATCGGCATTGTCTCGTTCGTGGAGACCACGGGCGTCGGGCCCTACGAGGGCGCCCGCGTGACCGTCGAGACCGACGGCCGGGTGAGCGTGGCCACGGGCGTGGGGACGCAGGGCCAGGGCCACTTTACGTCTTTTGCCCAGATCGTGGCCGAGCAGTTGGGCGTCGACGTGCGCGACGTGCGCATGGTCACGGGCGACACGGCCGAGTTCCACTGGGGAACGGGCACCTTTGCCAGCCGGGGGTCGGTGGTGGCGGCCAATGCCATCCGCGCGGCTGCCGTCTCGGTCCGGAAAAAGATCCTGCGCCAGGCGAGCAAGGCGCTGAACACACCGGAGGAGGAGCTGGAGCTGGAGGACGGGCACGTGCGCGTGGCCGACCTGCCCGAGCAGTCCATCAGCCTGGGCGAGCTTGCCGTGCTGGCCAATCCCCTGCGCGGCGCAGTGGAGCCGGGCACCGAGCCGGGGCTGGAGGCGACCGACTACTTCGGGCCGCAGTACGGGGCCACGGCCAACGGCGCCCACGCCATGATCGTCGAGGTGGACCCCGAGACGATGATGATCGACATCAAGCGCTACGTGGCCGTCGAGGACTGTGGCACCGTGTTGAACCCCCTGATCCTGGACGGCCAGGTGCACGGCGGCGT
>JAAYZQ010000143.1 GCA_012514775.1 Anaerolineaceae bacterium | reverse complement strand
TTTGCCATGGCCCGGCAGGAGAGCGCAGCGCAATGGGGGGAGGGGTTGCCTCACAACAGCGCTTGCAAACACCCGTGTTCAACTTTGCAGCACCTCCACGTTGTGATATAATTTGAGGGATGGGCAAGGGCGAAAGGAGTACTGGTCGGCGAGGACCAGATTCGCCGGGAAAAAGGCGGCAAGCAAAGGAGGCACGATGTCGAGCCAAGAAAGCTGCCGGTTTGTACACCCAACGGAAGAGCGGTTTGCGCGCATCCTGGACTTTTACCGGATCGAGTGGGAGTACGAGCCGCGCACGTTCGTCCTGGAATGGGACGACGAGGGCAACGTAGTTGAGGCATTTACCCCCGATTTTTACCTGCCACAGCAAGACCTTTACATCGAGCTGACGACCCTGCGACCAAAGTTGATCAGGACCAAGAACAGGAAGCTGCGCACCGTCCAGGAGCTATACCCCGACGTCAAGGTCAAGTTGTTCAAGCGGCAGGATCTGCGTTCGCTGCTGCTCAAGTATGGATTTGACCAGGAGGCGGCCCGCATCGCGGGCACCGAGGCGCAAGGGTAAAGGAACGAATCGTGAGCTGGCACCCTGTCGAGGCGTATGGAGAGCTGGCGGCAGACATCTCTCAAGTGCTGATCTCGGAGGACGAGATCCACGAGCGGGTGCTGGCCCTGGGCCAGGAAATCTCCCGGGACTATGACGGGCGGAACCCGCTCCTCGTGGGCGCCCTCAAGGGCGTCTTCCTGTTCATGGCCGACCTGCTGCGCGCCATCACCATCCCGGTGGAGGTCGACTTTTTGGCCGTGTCCAGCTACACGGCCGCGCTGCGCGACCGGGGCGTCGTGCGCCTGGTAAAGGACGTGGATGTGCCCATCACCGGGCGCCACGTGCTCTTTGTCGAGGACGTGATCGATACGGGGCTGACCCTGAGCTACCTGCTGAGCACACTTCAGGCCCGCGGGCCGGCCAGCCTGGAGGTCTGCGTCCTATTCGACAAGCCGGGGCGGCGCCTGGTGGATTCTCCCCTCAAATACCGCGGATTCGAGCTGCCCGACAGCCACGTGGTGGGCTGCGGCCTGGACTTTCGAGAGCGGTACCGCAACCTGCCCTTCGTGGGTCTCCTCAAGCCAGAGCTCCTTCGCTGACGCGGCCCTGCTCAAGTCGCGTTTCTTGCACAAAAACAGGGGCCCCAAGTGACCTTCTTGCATTCCTCGCTATTCTTTCCGGCTCTCGTTTCTCCATTGCTCGCGCAATCTTGAAAACAAGTACCTTCCAGAACTTCCAGATCGGCATGCTAATGCACGGCTGACCTGAAAACTGCGAGAAAGCTTCCAATCACTCGGGGCTCCCTCACCCTTTGGGAGCATACTACTTGTTCCCTCCGGGCAGATACTAATATACCACAGGTCAGGTCATTTGTCAAGGCCTATTTACAAACTTTTTACCCTTTTTCCCTTCGCCAGTTCAAGAACCGAGTGCCTCGTGGTCAATGGCAGGCAAGCGCGCCCCCTTATGGGGGACTGCCGGACGGCACCTCGTCGCGGCTGCGGCGGAGGGCGACGCCGTAGAGGGGCACCGCGGGCAGCAGGAGCGCCGCCGAGGTCACCAGTGCGGCGCGGATGGAGGCGTTGCCGATGGCGCCCACGAAGGGCCCGCCGGCGATCTGGCCCAGGGCGTCGACCTGGCCGGTGACGGAAAAGAGGGTCGCCCGCACCTGGGGGTCGTCGATGCGCCGGTTGATCCAGATGTCCTGCAAGGGGGTGACCAGGCTGCGCATTGTGGAGGCCAGGATGAAACAAGCCACGGCCAGCCAGAAGGCCCGCGCCAGGCCAAAGAGGGCCAGGCCGGCGACGATGAGGGTGGCGCTGGCCATGAGCACCCGGGCGAGGGACCGGGCGCGGCCGGTATCCAGGCGCCGGCGAGCCCATTCGACGACGGCCAGGCCGAGGACGGCGTCGACCGCCCGCAGGGCGCCGAACCACACCACGGGCTCGAGCCTGCCGCCAAAGGGGGCCGGATAGTTCTCCAGCAGGTGGGCGGTCCACAGCCGGTCGAATCCCTCGCTGTAGAGCCCGTAAAAGAGGCCGATGCCCAGCAGGGCGAGGAGGACCGGCTGGCGGGCGAAGAGGCGCCGGGCGTCGCCCACGGTCCCGGCCATCATGCGCCAGGTGCTGCGCTCGCCGGGAGGCGCGGGCCGGAAGCCCTCTTCGCCCATGGCCAGGGCCAGGAAGCCGGCCAGGCCCAGGAAGAGCAGGCCGCCGATGACGATGGGCAGTCGTACGTTGATGATGCCCACGACAACGCTGAGGGGAATGGCCAGCAGGCCTCCGGCGCGGGCGGCCTGGGAGCCGCGCATGAAGGCCGGGCCCACGCGGTCTTCTCCCACCTCGTCGGCGATCCAGGCCTGGGTGGCGCCGCTGGTAAAGGTGTAGCCGATGCCCCAGATGACCTGGGACAGGGCCACGGCGGCAAAGGTGGCAAAGGAGCCCTCGACGACAAAGGCCACTCCCGTGAGAAGGTAGCCGATGATGATGGACAGCTTCCGGCTCTTGACGTCGGCCAGGATGCCGGTAGGGATCTCGAAGGCAAAGGCCGTCGCCTCCAGGATGGTGCCCACCAGGACGAGCTGCAGCGGGCTGAGGCCGACGACGGTAACGTGATAGATCAGGTTGACCGTAAAGATCAGCGAAAAGAAGAGCGCCGCGGCAAATTCGAGGACGAGATAGACCGTGATGGGGGAGAGGCGGCGGAAGGGGTGTGCCATCGAGGTTTGCGCCGTGCGCTACTTTGGCAGCAACTGGTGGACCACCGTCTCGGCGCCGGGGCTCACGACCTGCACCAGGGACCGGATGTCGTCCAGGTGGGCGCGGACGGCGGCACGGTCGATGCCCGGCGGGGCATAGACGGTAAAGAGGACCTCCTGCGTCTCGGGGCGGATGCGGCTGCGGCTGTCGGGCCCGTAGAGGATGCTGGACAGCACGCCCTGGCCGTCGGCGATGTACATGTCGCCCGCCTTGAGCGCCTGCTCGCTGCCGTTCATGAGGGTATAGACCTCGCTGCCGGTCGCCACGTCGACGCGCACCGGGTGCTCGACGAAAGCCGCGTCGTGGCCGGCGGTCAGAAGCTGGTTCTGCAGCTCGGCCATGAACATGGCTTCCACCAGGGCGGCCACCCGTGGAATGGACCGCTTTTTCAATACGATGGACTCGAGCTGGTGCTGGACGTGATAGGTCTTGTCAAAGCGGCGGTAGTAGGCGGCATAGGCCGCCAGGGTGGGCAGGGCCTTGAGGGCAGCGCGGTCGAGGCCGGCATAACGCCCTCGCAGCTCGGCCTCCAGCTCCTCTTTGCGGCGATCCAGCTCCGGGTGCGCCTCGGGATTGGAGACGCCCTGCATCCACAGGAACCCTACAGCAGCAGTGGGATAGGCCTGGCGCCAGGCCTCTGTGAAGACGAACATGGTGCGCATCCTCCTGTGCTTGCCGGATGCCACGATTCTACCGGCGAACGCGGCTCCTGTCAAGCAAGGACGGGCGCCGAGCCGTGCGGCCGTGCCCTGTCAGCGCGAGCGGTACGCTACCTCGTAGTGGGTGACCGACGGCTCGAGCTCGAGAAGATATTCGGTGTCCTCCGGGTAGTAGCGGGCGCGCTCCGGGTCGTCGCCGGCAAAGGCGCGGATCGCTTCGTACGAGTCCCACAAGGTGATGAGCAGGAAATCGGTGACGCCGCCGGTACTGCGCCGCAGGATGAATACCCCGCGGTTGCCCGGCGTGGTCTCGTAGTCGGGTATGCCCGTGAGCTGCAGATAGGTCTCGTAGGCGTCGGCTTTTGCATCGGGAACGGCGCCATGCCAGGTACGTGCAATCATCGTCCCTCCTTTGTCCGGGATTTGCATAGCCTGGCCTGCATCCGCGCAGGCAGATGCCTCGCACTATAACACCGGTGGGCCGCGCTGTCAAGAGCGTCCGGTGAACCTTGCCCTGGTGGCCGAGACGATCGAAAAAGTGAGAAACGATTTGACAGACTGCACATTACCATGATAGAATGACTGTGGAGCCGAGACTGCTGGACCGAAAAAGCCGCGACCAAAGCGCCTGGCCGGGTCCAGCGAGAATCGTGCAGGAGAAAGCACCAAAACATGGCCGAGGCCTCGAGCAGGAAAGGTGGGGCGGTTCACCCTGCCGGAGAGCCGGGCAAGTCCGAGGTTGCTGAGCTGCTCCGGACGTTCCAGGAGCTGCGAGCGACGACGTTAGAGTTGCGAGCACAGAACGAAGCATTGGCGCGTGCTCGCCAGGCGCTGGAAACGGAGCGGCAGCGCTACCAGGATCTGTTCGACTTTGCGCCCGATGGATATCTGGTCACCGACCGCGAAGGGGTTATCCAACAAGCCAATTGCGCGGCCGGCGACCTGCTGCGCGTGCCGCGCCAGGAACTGGCGGGCCAGCCCCTGGCGTCCTTTGTGCACGGCGCCGATCGCGCTCTTCTCCTGGAGCAGATGGCCCTGCTCGCCGGCGGAGACGAGCCTGCAGCCGGCATCGAGGTGCGCTTGCAGCCCCGCCAGGGAGCACCCTTTGACGCGGCGCTCAAGGTGGCGGCGGCGCAGAACCAGGAGCAGCCGGCCCGGCTGCAATGGCTCATCCGCGACATAAGCGAGCGCAAGCGGGTCGAATCCGACCAGGAGCGCCTCCTGGCCGAAGTGGAGAGTCAGCGCGACACGGTCGAGACCCTGGCGCATACCCTCGCGCGGGACTGGAACACCCTGCAAGCCATCATGGAGAACACCGTGACCTGCCTGGCCTACCTCGACCGGGACTTGCATCTACAGCGGTTCAACCTGGCCTTTGCCCAGAAGTGGGGCACCGACGAGTCGGAGCTCCTGGAGTGCAGCAGCTTCCAGATGTCGCCCGGCAGGCGGAACAGCGAGGTCCTCCAGGAGGTCTGCGAAACGGGCCAGGCGATGAGCTTCCGGGCGCGGCCCTGCGCGCGCCCCGGAGAGGAAGAAGCCGCCGTGTCCCACTGGGATTGCACCCTGGCGCCGGTGAAGGATGGGACCGGCAAGGTGCAAGGGCTGGTCCTCTCTTTGCTGGAGGTCACCGAAGAAGTCAAGGCCGTCGAGGTGCAGACGGCAGCGCAGGAAGCGCTGCACCGCCAGAACGAGGAGCTCGTGGCGCTCACGCGCGAGCTGAACGCCTTTGCCCACACCGTGGCCCACGACCTGAAACAGCCCCTGACCATCGTCATGGGTTTCGCCGACATGCTCCACGAGGAGTTGAACAGCGCGCTGGACGACCCGCAGAGACGGATGCTGCAGGGCATCAAGCAGGGCGCGCGCCGCATGAGCAACATCGTCGAGGGGCTGCTGCTGCTGGCCAGCACTCGCAGCTCCGAGATCCAGCCGGGCCCGTTGGACATGGGCGACGTCGTCCGCGAGGTACGGCAAAACCTGGCGGCCGTCATCGAGGAGGCGGGCGCCGAGCTGGTGATCCCCTCCACCTGGCCGGTGTGCCTGGGCTACGGGCCCTGGGTCGAGAGCGTGTGGGCCAACTATATGACGAACGCCATCAAGTACGGCGGGCGGCCGCCCCGGGTAGAGCTTGGCGGTAGCGTCCTGCCCGGGGGCTACTGCCGCTTCTGGGTGCGGGACAACGGCCAGGGCCTGTCGCCCGCCGAGCAAGCCCGGCTCTTTACCTCCTTCACCCGCCTCGGGCAGCCGCGCACCCTGGGCCACGGCCTGGGGCTGACCATCGTCCGCCGCATCGTCGAGCGCCTGGGCGGCGAGGTGGGCGTCGAGAGCGAGCCCGGCCAGGGCTGCACCTTCTGGTTTACGCTGCCGACCTGACCCCCCGGCCCCCTTCCCGACACGGGAAGGGGGAGCAGAGACTCCCCTCCCCTTGTAGGCACCTGTCCCGCACCGTCCCGACGGTCCGGCGTCGGGAACGGCGGACGGTGTCGGGAGGAGGACCCAACGGGCCCGATCGCACCTGTCCCCCTGCACCCGACGCACCCTGGCACTGCCCGCCAGGGCAAGTGGGACGGTGTGGCGGACGCACCGTCCTCCTGACGCTGTCGCGCACACTTGCCCGCGCTTGTCCTGCGCGACAGCGTCAGGAGGGCAGCGCCAGGGGGACAAGCGCGCACCTGTCCCGCACCGTCCCGGCGGTCCGGCGTCGGGAACGACGGACGGTGTCGGGAATGGTCCGGCGTCGGGAGCGTCAGGAGGCCGGGGGAGAGGTCGCTCTCAGTCCATGAGGGCCTGGACGATGGCGGTGGTGCTGGCCAGGCGGTCGCTGAGGTGGCTGGCCATGGCGCGGTGAAAGGCGGTTGCCAGCTCGGGGGCCTGGGCTTCCATGCGGGACAGGTCCTCGGCCGAGAGGCGGTAGACGGTGCACGCCCCCTCGACGACGACGCTGGCCGTGGCAGGGACACCGAGGTACAGCCCGACCTCGCCGACGACGGTGCCCGGCCCCCGGGTGCGTAGGCGCATGGAATCTCCCCCCTCCCCCTCGAGTCGAATCGTGACCTGCCCCTCCTGGATGAAATAGAGGCCCTTTGTCGGTTCCCCCTGGCGGATGAGCACCTGGCCCGCCTCCAGAGATAGCTGCTCCATGTAGTCCACCACCCGGCGCATGATCTCCGGTTGGCGGCCGCCCCCGGCCTCGTCGAACCACGTCGCGCCCTTGCCCTGTGCCCCACCTGCAAAGGAGGGCACCGGCTCCGCCGCCTGGAAGCGGGCGAGGAGCTGGTCCTCGCACCATTCCAGCCCGTGATCGAGGTCTGGAAAGACGCGCCAGGAACCCGGGCCCTCGTCGGGGGCGTCTTCCTGGGGCAGCTCGGGCTCCAACTGGCGCTGCAGGCCGGGGGAGAGGTCGGTAAGGACCAGGGTCAGGTTCCGCGACCGGGCCAACTGCGCCATCCGCGCAAAGCTGAGCACCGCCGACACGTCCATGCCGCTGACGCGCCTGAAATCCAACAGGACATAACGTGGCGCGGGCCGGTGCGCGTCGGCGAGGCGGTCGCGCACCCGCTGCAGCAGGCTGTGGGCCGTGCCAAAAAAGAGGTAACCTTGCAACTCCAGGACAAAGAGCCAGTCGCCCTTCTCGCGCAAGAGGCGGTCGTGGAGGAGGGGCCGGTCGACGTTGCTGCGCAGGGCGCTGGCCGACAGGGCGCGGCGCACGGCGCCCACCCGGCTATACTCCAGGACGAACAGGAACACCGCCAGGGCCAGCCCCAGAGCCACGCCTTCCAGGACGCCCAGGGTCATGGTGACGATCAGGATGAGGACGACGATGGCATAGTCGAGGCGCGAGAGCCGCGGCCAGGCGTCGTAGAGCCATTCGACGAGGAAGGCCAGCCCCAGGAACAGGGTCAGGCCGCCGGGCACCACGCGGGGCACGTAGCTGAGGAGCGAAGGCCCCACGAGGAGCATGGCGCCGCACAGGGCGGCGGCCACCAGGCTGACCAGCCGGCTGGGAGCGCCCATGAGATAGCTCAGGCTGGAGATGCTCAGCGTCTGAAAGCCGACGGGACCTCCGCCGCCCAGGCCGGCCAGGAGGTTGGCGGCCCCGGCGGCCTTTAGTTCGCGGTTCAGGTCCACGTCGCGCCGGGCCAGCAGCTCCAGGCTGCTGGCATTGAGGAGCAGCGAAACGACGCTGATGACGAGGATGGTGCCCGTGCTGCCCGCCTGGGCCAGGACTGACGGCCAGTGGGCCTGGCGCAGCAGCCCGGGGGTCAGCGGCTGCCACAGCCCGCCCGGGGGAAAGGGCCCCAGGAGCCAGCCCTGCCCGCCGCCCTGGCCCGCCGCGCCGGGCGCCCAGAGCGCCGAGATGGGCACGCCGGTAACCCACACGACGACGTAAAAGAGGGCCACGGCCCCCAGCACCAGGCCCGGCAGGATGAGAAAGTGGCTCCAGCGGCGCAGGACCAGGAGCGTGACCAGGGCAATCCCCAGGCCCGGCAGCCAGCGAACCAGGAGATCGGGCCGCAGCAGGGCGGGGACGTTGGCCAGGGTGAGGGGAGCGCCGGCCATGACGCCAAAGCTGCCCTGGACCAGCAGCCAGCCGATGCCCGCCAGGAAGCCGCCGACCACGGGATAGGGCACGTAGCGCACCAGCCCTCCCTGCCGGAACCAGCCGAGGAGGAAAAAGAAGGCGCCGGCCACCAGCGACATGAGGGCAATGGTGGCCAGGACCGTTGCCAGCAGCTCCTGCCCCGTGGACCCGGCGGGCAGGCTGCCCGCCATGGCCGCGGCCGACGCGGCGAGGATGGCCGCCGGTCCGTCCTGGGGGTTGGCCACGGCGCCGGGCAGTGAGCTGCCAAAGGCGACGACGAGGTTCATGACGGCCGCGGCCAGGAAGGTGAGGCCGAGGCCGTAGGAGACGTAGGGGGCCAGGTCGCCGGCAAAGATCAGGACCGCAAACGAGGTCTGGGCCATGATGACCAGCACCCCCGCCACCGATCCTGCCACCAGGCCGGGCAGCAGGCGACCGGGCCGGGCGCCGCCGCGCAGCCTGGCGGCGATGGCCTCAAAGCTTCTCAACGGGCTCATTGCCTGCGCGTCATTCAGAACCGTCCAGCAGCGGCTTGCCCTCGGCGCGCACGCCCAGGTCAAAGAGAACCTGCTGGCTGAGCTCTCGCGACAACTCCTCGGGGTCGCGGGTGCCCAGGGGCAGGTGCCCGGCGGCCATCGTGCCGTGGCCCCCGGCGGTGCCGGCCTCGCCCACGATGGATTGCACCAGGCGGCCGGCGCCCCCCACGGGGTTGCGGGCACGGATGGAGACGATGAGCTCGTCCCTGTAGACTCCCATGACCACCGCCCATTTCGTGCCCTGGAGCCTTAGCAGGAGGTCGGCCAGCTCGGCCGCCAGGTCGGGCCGCGACATGGCGCCGATGTAGGACAGGATCACGCCATCGTAGACGCGGGCGGTATGCAGCGCGGCGTCCAGGCGCTTGAAATAGTCGTTGGGCACCTGCGCGTTCTCGATCTCGGCCAGGGCTTCCAGGTCGACCAGCCCCTGCAACTGGTGGTAGACTGCCATGTCCTCGGGGCCTGCCTCGCGCATCAGGCCCAACGTGTCGCTCTTGATGCCATAGTACAGCGCCGTGGCCAGCGGCGGCTCGGGCTCGATGCCGGCGGCCAGCAGATAACCGGCGAGGATGGTCGACGTGGCGCCGATGTCGGGGCGCACCTCGGCAAAGGCAACCTCGGCACTGCCCGGGCGCAGCGGATGGTGATCGAAGACGACGATGGGGAGCTGGCCTGGCAGCAGGGCATTGTTGCCCGTGCCGGGCTGGGTGTCCACCAGGGCGATGGGCACGTCCTGGCGCAGCTCGGCAGCCAGCAGGCGGCGCAGCGGCCGGCCAAGGTAGCGCACCAGGGCCTTGTTTTCCGCGCGCCCGATGATGCCGCGGTAGACCAGGTCGGCTTCGACGTCGAGGCTCCTGCCCTCGTAGGCCGGCCAGGGAGACTTGAGGAGGGTCCGCAGCGCCAGGGCGCTGGCGATGGCGTCGGGATCGGGATCGTTGTGGGGCAGGATGAGCAGCCGTTGGACGCCTTCCAGGCTGCGGGCGAGGTCGTCAAGACGTGCCGGCATCAAACGAGACTCCTCTCTCACAAGCCGCCCTACATCCACGCCCGGCGGCGCAGCCACAGGATCATGCCCGCGGGCAGGAGTAGCAGGGCCAACAAGGTTAGGGTGACATCGGGCGCGCGATACAGTGAGCGAATCACCAGCCCTCCTCGCGGCAGATTGGTGGCCCGGATCATACCACGGGACATGGCCAAAGTCAAGCAATGGCCGTCCAACCCGGCTCACGCCCATGGGGAGCGGAGACGTGCTATGTCTAGGGGCTCTCCTCGTCCCTGGCCCTGGCTCCCGGCGTTGGGGAGCCCATCTCGGCCAGGCGACGAAAGACGGCCACCTGCTCGACGGCGATGGGCTTCCATTCGTCGGGCAGGCGGCGAAACTCGCGGAGCAGCGCGCGCACCAGGTCGTTGGACTGCATCCAGGCGACGTCATCCTCCTCGGCGCTGTCGTTGGACGCGCCCAGGGGTGGCAGATGGCCGGCGGCGCGCAGCACCTGTTCGCGAGAAGCGTGAAAAAAGTCCGCCAGGCGGAACAGCGTCTCGACCTTGGGTACGTGGCCTTTGTTGATGATATCGCTGAGGGTTGCCTGGCCCACGCCGGCATACACCGCCGTCTCGCTCTGCGTCAGATCGCGTTCTTTGAGCTGCTCGCGAAGCCATCGACCCAGTTCCGTCATGCGTCCACTCTCCTTTCCACGCCTCGGGACCATTGTACCGCAAAAGGGGCGCCAAGTCAAAAGCGTCCCGCCGATGACAGATCCGATACGAAATTCGGAATGGCTCACAATCCGTCCTTGACAGGGCGCAAAGTCCCCGTTAGAGTATATGTATCCAATAATCGATTCGTAATTCTGAAAGATGGAGGACAATGTTCAAGTCAAAGGGGCCCGCTGCCCTCACGCCCAAGGAGCGCTTGATCAAGCTGTTAAAGGAGCCACACGAATCGACCGAGGCCAGGATCCGCATGCTGGCCTGCGTCCTGGTCGATCTCGGGCTCTTCTCGACGCTCGTGATCCGCATCCCCTTGCGCCGCTACCAGCTCGCCCCCCTCCGCGCCATCCTCGACAGCGTCCTGTACCGGCGCGGCATGGAGTTCTTGCTCATCTTCCCGCGCCAGTCGGGCAAGAACGAGGCGGTGGCACAGCTCCTGGCTTATCTCTTGAACCTCTACAGGCGGGTGGGGGGAAACATGGTCTACGGGGCGACGGGCAACGCGCTGGGCATGGGCGTCGAGCGGCTGGAGGAGCGGCTGGAAAATCCCTGGAACGCGGGGCGGTGGACGCGCCGGGTGCGGCCTCTGCGTCGCTGCCTGGGCAAGGCGGCCGTCGTGTTCATCAGCTCTCACCCCAGGGCGACGGCCCGCGGCCAGACCGCCCACCACCTGCTTGTCATCGACGAGACGCAAGATCAGGACGGCGCCCACGTCGAGGCCGTATTTACCCCCATGCGCGCCGCCAACAACGCCACCGCCCTCTACATCGGCACCGTCAAACTGTCCACCGACTACCTTTGGACCAAGAAAGAGGAGCTGGAACGCGAGACGGCCCGCGACGGGCGGCAGCGGGTGTTCCTGGTGGGGCCCGAGGAGGTGACCGAGGAGAACCCGGCCTACAAGGTGTTCCTTGACAACCAGGTGCGCAAGTACGGCCGCCATCATCCCATCGTCGCCAGCGAATACTTTCTGGAGCCCATCGACGGCACCGGCGGACTGTCCGACGCGCGGCGCCGGGCGCTGATGCGCGGCATCCACCTCAGGGAACGGGAGCCGGCCGCCGGCGAGCTCTACATCGCCACCCTGGACGCCGC
>JAAYZQ010000142.1 GCA_012514775.1 Anaerolineaceae bacterium | reverse complement strand
CGCCGGGCTGACCCTGGTGCTCTTGGGCGGCCACGACGAGAGCCCCGACCGGCGCCTGGTCGTCCTGGCCCTCCCCCTGGAGGCCGGAAAGGAGGTGGTCGAGCCCTAACCAAACCGCGGACAAACGAATGCTGGATGTACGGATCCACCAAGCAACGAAAGGAGTGCACCAAACCATGACAGGCATCCCTATCCTGGACCAGATCCTGGCCCTCATCGAGCAGTACAAGCTGGGCATCGCCATGATCGGCATCGCCGTGGTGGCCGTCGGCCTGCTGCTCAAGCCCATCGCCCCCGAGTGGTCGGCCCACAACCGCCCGGCCATCGCGGCCATGGTCATCGGCGGCATCATCCTCACCCTGCTGCCCACCTTTGCCGCCGCCATCGTGGGCGGATGACCGGCCGTGGGCAGTGGGCCGCCGGTTGCCCACTGCCCACGCCTCACAGGAGCAAACCATGTACCAGGTACCATCGGAGTTCATGCGCCAGAAGGCCACCGTCGTCTGGTTCCTGACCGTGGAGCACGCCGTGGCCGCCTTTGCCGGCTACCTCCTGGCCGAGGCCCTGGGCGGCGGGACGGCGGTCACCGCCGGCTGCGTGGCCCTGGGCCTGGCCGCCACATCGGTCAAGGTCCGCGGCCTGGCCCTCTACCGCTTCGCGCCGCTCCTGGTCGGCTACGTCGCCCGCAAGCTGACCGGCGACGCCGTCGAGCCCGAGGACGGGCCGGCGCCCGCCCCTGCAGGGGGTCTGGCCATCCGCGACGCGGAGGGCCGGCCCATCCTCTATCAGGAGAAGTAGCCATGGCCCAAGGACTCGTCTTCCGGGTCGGTTCCTTCGACCAGACCAAGTTCTCCGAGGGGGAGCTGTGGGCCAGGATGAATCAGCTGGCCCGCTTCTACGCCGCCGTGGGCGCCGACTTCCGGCTGCTGGCCCACTCGCGGCCCTATCCCCTGGACGAGCCCCTAGAGCGCATCAAGGCCCTCATGAGCGCCGCCCAGGACCCCCGGGCGCGGGAGCAGATCGCCGCCTACCGCCGCTTCCTGGAGCAGATCATCCACTCCGCCTACCTCAAGGACGGCGACTACTACCTGGTGCTCTTCGGCGAGCGCAAGCGCTCTCCCCAGGCTGTGGCCGTCAGCCTGGCCGCCGGGCTGCGCCTGCCGGTCCAGCCCGCCCGCCTGCCGGCCCTCATCGGCACAACCTACCGCGAGGCGCCGGCCCACATCCAGCCGGCACATCCGGGACACCCCTACCTGGCCTTCCTCTACTCCTACGACCTGCGCGGCCGGCTCAGCTTTGGCACGGCCGTCTCCTTCCTGCAGCTTCCCTGCCCCCTCTCCCTGGCCGTCGACGTGCGCACCGTGCACCCCGACCGGGCGGTGCGCAGCCTGCAGCTGGCCTACAACAAGCTCAAAGCCGACCTCCTGGGCCGGGGCGGCAACGAGGCCCCCGACCCAGAGAAGGAGCAGGCCTACCGCGACGTCCAGGAGGCGCTCCACGCCGTGCAGCACGAGCGACACGGCCTGCACCAGGTGGTCCTGGCCGTGGCCGTCGAGGGCCGCAGCCGCGACGAGCTGGAGCGCCACGTGGAGCTGGTGACATCCACCGCCGCCCGGATGCAGGTCTACCTGCGGCCGGCCTGGATGCACCAGCCCGAAGCCATGCGCCTCTTCAGCGCCGAGCCTACCCCCGAGACCGTCGCCCGCGAGGGCAGGAATCTCCTCTCGCCCGGCGTGGCGCTGCTGTCTCCCTTCGGCTACGAGGTGCCCAAGAACACCGCCGGCCCCTTTGTGGCCATCAACCGCGCCGGCGGCTCGCCCCTGTGGCTGGACAAGTTCGCCCTGCCGGCCTACAACGAGGTGGTCCTGGGCCGCACCGGCTCGGGCAAGACCTTCAT
>JAAYZQ010000141.1 GCA_012514775.1 Anaerolineaceae bacterium | reverse complement strand
CTTTTCATCGGTGATCGTACTCCCCTTCAGCAGGGCCGCCGGTGGCCAGCGCCGGGCATGAGAGCCAGGCAAGGCATCTCCCCTCGAGCCCTCAACCTTGATGCTCGGCGATGTAGGCCGTGAGGTCGGCGACGCGCCGGGCATAACCCCACTCGTTGTCGTACCAGGCCAGCACCTTGACGGTGCGATCGCCGATGGCCATCGTCGATTGGGCATCCACGATGGCCGAATAGTTTGTCCCGATGATGTCGGCCGACACAAGCTCCTCGTCGCTGTAGCCGAGAAAGCCCTTCATTCGCTCGCTCTGCGCGGCGCGGCGCAGGGCGTCGTTCACACTCTCAACCGAGACCGGCCTTTCAGTCCGGACGACAAAGTCGATGATGGAGCCATCGGGTACCGGCACGCGCAGCGCCAGGCCGTCCACCTTGCCATCCAGTTGGGGCAGGACGTCGCCCGTGGCCAGTGCCGCGCCCGTGGTCGTGGGCACGATGGACAGCGCCGCGGCCCGGCCCCGGCGCCACTTCTTGCTCGGCGAGTCGACGAGCTTCTGGCTGGCGGTGTAGCCGTGGGTCGTGGTCAAAAAGCCCGTGACGATGCCAAACTCCTCGTCCAATACCTTGGCCACGACGGCCAGGGCGTTGGTCGTGCACGACGCGTTCGAGACGATGTGGTGACGGGCCGGGTCGTACTTTTCCTCGTTGACGCCCATGCAGGTCACCAGGTCCGCCCCTTTGCCGTAGGCGGTGATGACCACCCGCTCGGCGCCGGCGTCCAGGTGCTGAGAGGCGGCCTCTCGCTTGGTAAACAGGCCGGTCGCCTCGACGGCGATCTGCACCCCGAGCTCCTTCCAGGGCAATTGGGCCGGTTCCTTGACGCTCAGGAACTTGACTTCCTGGTCGCCCCAGTGCAGCACGCCGTTGCCGGCCTCCACCGAGACTTCGGGCTCGGCGTGAACCGAATCGTGTCGCAGGAGATAGGCCAGGTTGTCGAGGGGAGCGATGTCGTTGATCGCCACCACGTCGAGCCTGCCGTCGGCCATCATGTGTCGAAAAGCCAGGCGCCCGATGCGCCCGAAACCGTTGATCGCTACCTTGGTCATTCGTACTCCTATTTCAAATCGTGAAGATTTTTAGCCCTTCACCGACCCTGCCAGGATGCCGCGCACAAAGTAACGCTGCAAGCTGAAAAAGACGAGAAGGGGCAGGATCATGGAAATAAACGCCGCCGCGGTGAGCACCTGCCAGTTGCCGCCCAGCGAGTTTACCAGGTTGCCGATGGTCACGGTGAGGGGTGCCACCGCCGGGTGCCCCCCCAGAAAGATCAGAGCCACGAGGAGGTCGTTCCAGACCCACAGGAACTGAAAGATCACCAGCGAGGCGATGGATGGCACCACCAGCGGCATGACGATCCGGAAAAAGATGTCAAAGGACGTGGCTCCGTCCAGGTAGGCCGACTCGAACAGGTCCTTGGGCAGCGCGCCGACCGAGTTGCGAAGCAGATAGACGGAAAAGGGTATGCCAAAGCCGGCGTGGGCCAGCCAGATGCCCAGAAACTCGCCCGTGAGGCCGGCCCGGTTATAGATCTGCAGGATGGGAATGAACGTCATCTGCAGGGGCACGGCCAGAAGGGCCACCACGACGAGGAACAGCACGTTGCGCCCCGGAAACTCGAGCCAGGCAAAGGCATAGGCGGCAAAGGCCGCGGCCATGATGGGGATGATGGTTGCCGGGATGGTGATAAAGAGGCTATTCACAAAGCTCTGCCCCATGTTGCGGGCCGTGATGGCCTCCTCGTACAGCTCGAGGGTGAAATCCGTGGGCGGCGTGAACACCTCCCACCAGCCGCTGCTGGCGATATCCTGGGGCGGCCGGAAGGAACTGATGAGCAGTCCGATGGTGGGGATGAACCACAGGATGGCAATGGCGATGACGACGATGTGCACCGGGATGCGTCCCAAAGCTCGTTTCAGCTGCTCGCTCATCGGATCTCCTCCTGCCGTCGGAAGCGGCGGATGATGATGATCATGACCGGGATGGTTGCCAGGAGCAGGACGATG
>JAAYZQ010000140.1 GCA_012514775.1 Anaerolineaceae bacterium | reverse complement strand
CTGAACGACGCCAGGCGGTTGCTGCGCCAGGCCCTCCCGCAACAGGTAAAATGAGAGGTTGCCATGGATGGCTTCCACCTTGGCATTCAGAGCTATTGCTTCCGCAAGTTCCTGCCTATCCCCGAGCTGATTGGGGCGCTGGAGCAGGCGGGGTTGGCGAATGTGGAGATCTGGCCCAAACACCTGCATTGGACCACGCCGGCGGCGGAGCGGGCAGCCGCGCTGGCCGCTTTTGCGGCGCGAGGTATCACGGTGAACGCGTATGGACAGGTGCACCTGCACGGCGACGAAGCGGAGGCGCGCTCCATGTTCGCCTTTGCCCGCGAGCTGGCCCTGCCCGCCTTTACAGCCAACCCTGCTCCTGAGGCGATCGGGCTCATGGACCGGCTCGCCGAGGAGTACGGCGTGAATGTGGCGGTGCACAACCACGGGCGCAGCCACCAATACGGCCGCTTTGACCAGTTGCAGGCCATCTTGGGGCGGTCGTCGCGAAGGATAGGGCTGTGCCTGGACACCGCGTGGTTCTTGGACGCCGACTGCGACCCGCTGGAGGCCGCGGACCTCTTTCAAGACCGGCTCTACGGCGTTCACCTGAAGGACTTTGTCTTTGATAGCCAGGGCGGCCACCGCGACGTGATCATCGGCACGGGCGGGCTGGACCTGCCCGGCCTGATGCGGCGGCTGCGTGATGTGGGATTCGGCGGGTACCTGTCCATCGAATACGAGGGCGATCCGGATAACCCGCTGCCGCAGGTGATCGAATGCGTGCAGGCGATCCGATCCGTCATCGCGTCACTGTAAGGAGCGATCCCGTGGGCAAGGCCAAACCGTTGGTTTTCGCGCACCAGATCATCGACCCCTGCACACCGGGGACCAAGAACGACATCTGCTTGATCGGCGACCTGAACGGGGACGGTCGCAAAGATATCCTGATCGCCGGCAAATACGGCGAGAACAACCTGGTCTGGTACGAGAACCCCACCTGGGAGCGACATGTCATCGGCACGACCCATGTCGAGGCCGGCGGGGTGCTGGTGGACGTGAACGGTGATGGGCGGCTCGACCTGGTGGCGGGCAATCCCCTGGACATCCCGCCGGGGTACACCAATCGCGAGCTCTACTGGTTCGAGTGCCCGGAGAACCCGTGCCAGCGCTGGAGGCCGCATATTATCACGGCGCGTTTCCGCAAGTATCACGACCAGGCCGCCGGAGATGTGGACGGCGACGGCGAGGTAGAGATCCTCTTTGCCTCCCAGGGGGCCAAGGTCGTCGGCTATCTCGACATTCCCGCTGATCCCACCATCTCGCCCTGGCCGGAGGAGTGCCTGCACCTCATCGCGGAGGGGCTGGAGGTGGAGGGGCTGGCCATCGCCGACCTGGACGGCGACGGGCGCAACGAGATCGTGGCGGGCCCAAACGTGTTCAGGCGCGACGCCGCCGGGCAGTGGGCCCGCACCGAGTTGGTGAGAGGGCTGGATCCGCGCACCTGCGTGGCGGTGGGCGATCTGGATGGCGACGGCCGGCCGGACATCGTGCTCTCCGAGGGCGAGTTGGACCGCGCGCGGCTGCTCTGGCTGCGGAACCCGACATGGGAGGTCACGTTGCTTGCCGACGACCTCTATCATCCTCACAGCCTGAAGGTGGCCGATTTCGACGGCGACGGGCGGCCGGACGTATTCGTGGCCGAGATGGGGCTCAAGCAGCATTCGAACCCGCGCGAAATGATCTATCGCAACCTGGGCGGGGGACGCTTCGAGATGATCGTGGTGGGCAACCGGCCCACGCACTGCGCCACCTTGGGCGATATCGACGGAGATGGGCTGCCGGACATCGTCGGCAAGCCCTACGACGCCGGCGCGAATCCGGTGGACCTCTGGCTCAACCGGACGAGCTAACCGGCCCGATACGGCAGGAAAAGGAAGAGGCCATCTGATCAAGATGGCCTCTCGTTGTTGTCAGCAGAGCGGTGATCTAGCCAGCGGCCTGGCCAAGGTAGAGCGGCCAGACGATCAGGGCCAGCAGGATCTTCCAGCCCGTGATCTCGGCAAAGCCGATGG
>JAAYZQ010000015.1 GCA_012514775.1 Anaerolineaceae bacterium | reverse complement strand
CTAGCCGATGGCGGCGTCTTTCACCAGCTCACACCAAGTATCGTCGCATCCGATCGAAAAGCCGCCCGCCAGCTCCAAGGCCAGGTTATCGAGTATTGTAGTCGGGCCGGCGTGCGGGTTCGATGCCTGGCGCCCTACGTACTGCAACCATCGGAGCACCCCGAAGACGATGCTGAACCGGGCGAAGGTTATGGCACCAACGAGGAGCTGCAAGAGTATTTGCAGCAAATCCTGAGCACAACCTTGGTTCTGAAGGATGGAACGCGAGTGAAGCCTATCTACATCGAGTGGGTTTTCCTCACTCCGGAACAGCGACAGATAGTCCTGTCCTTTATCAAACAGGCAGCTGTCTCTGAGATCAGAGAGCATGGAGGCGCTAGAATTCGCTTTGAGTTCAACGAGATCCCGGACGACCTGGAGCGTATGATGACAAATCTGGTGGGAGTGAACAATCCGGACTTCACGTATGTCCAAGTAGATATGGCCTAAGAAGTGCCGCCCCACCTGCTTCAGGGTAGAACACAGCAATTACCTTGTTCTCGTGGTCCTACTGAGAATGCCCGGCGGAACGTTCCATAGCCAAGGGTCGTGTGGTGCAGCAAATCCCGCTACACGTGAGGCACAACGCCCACCGACTATCGGTTCACCGGGCAGCGTTTGGATGGCATCAAGTCGTATCACAGATCCCAACCCAACAGGCCATTGGATTCTACTCTCTGTTTCCGGGCTACCGGATCCCAGTGGATGGCCATGGTATTGGTCCGCAGAGGCTGCCATGGTTATACTCGCCGGCCACAGAGTCGAGATCGAGTCGCTGCCTTGACTCTGCCCAGGGAGCAGGTCTTTACTGGCATTCGGGCACAAGTGCGAGTGCCAGTGACTTGCCAACATAGCTATGAACACACTCGATGGACGAAATGTAGACAGATGAATGCACGGAGATTGTCCGTTTGTTCACCGCTCCATTGCTTTTCCGACGGCAAGATGTTGCGAGTGCGTCGCCTCGATAACTCTGCGCAGGTTCCGCCGCCCGGCTCTGTTGCTCGAGCCGGCGGAAGCGCTGCACGCCGCCGGCCATTTCTCCCGCCTGCGGTGATCTCTGCCCGCTCCAACCACTGAGCCACTGAAAAAGACGAGGCCCCTGACGACCAAGCACCAGCCATCAGGGGCCTCACCGTTTTCATCCCTTCAGTGGTTCCAATCGCCCACGTCGACAAACACCTCGACCTCGGCCGTCTGGCGCCGGTCCTCCAGCCACTGCTGGAACAGGAGCGCCTGGCCCTCGACGTCCGGCACCTCCTCGGCCGGCGACACCGTCTGGACGAGGGCATAGCCCCCGCTCACCTCGACGGGGCCCTGCACCTCGCCCTGCCGCCCGTCAAAGGCCAGCGCCTCCACCTGCGGCTCGGCGGGGCTCTCGCCCCGGGCAAAGCGGCCCAGGTCTCCGCCCTGCTCGCGGGTGGCCTCGTCGCGGGAGACCGCCCGTGCCACCTCGTCAAAGGGCTCGCCGGACGCCAGGCGGGCCAGGGCCTGCACCGCCTGCTCCTGGCTGGCGACGACGATCTGCCGGGCCTGCACCACCTCCACGGTGCCCGTAAAGGTGCCGGTCACCGCTGCCTGCACCTGCGCGCGGAGCAGCTCCTGGCAGGTCTCGCGGCGAAACTCCGCGGCGCTCTGGCCCGTCTGCTCCAGGTACGCCTGGAACAGCTCCAGCCCGCCGCCCCCCTCCACCTGGGCCGCCACCTGTGCCTCGATGCTCTCCTCCGCGACGCCGATGCCCAGCTCCACGGCGGCCTGCTGGACGAGGACGTCCTCGACGAGCAACTCCAGCACCTGGCGGCGGAACTCGGGCAGCCTGTCCTGGATCTCGGGGCTGGCGACGTCAATGCCCCCGACCTGCAGCGCCAGCAGGAATTGCTCCACTTCCCTGTCAAAGGCGGCCCGGCCGATCTCCTGGCCGTTCACCACGGCCGCCACGGGTTCTTCGGGCCCGGGCAGCTCGGCGCACGGGATCTGGAGGGCGGAGGCCGTGGGCGAGGCGACGGGGCAGGAGTGTCCGTGGTGGTAGGATGGGTCGTATTCCACCCAATCCAGCGCGCCGTAGGGCAGCGCCAGCAGCCGCAGCGGCACCAGGCTCAGGAGGGCCAGCAGCACCAGCCCGGCGATTCTGCTGCGCCGTGACGACAACAACTTGCTCACCGGTCCGCTCCCGCCAGCTCCCGGGGCCGCAACTCGAACATGGGCCCTGCCGGCGACACGTCGTAGGCGCCCGTCAGCCCCTCGTCCAGCTCCACGACGTACACCGGGCGGCTGCCCAGGGACCGGTCGATGAGGCCGTACATCTCCCGGGCGCCGATGAGAAAGCGGTTGATGACCAGGACGTCGGGCCGCTCCCCTTCCACGACCTGGAGGTACTGCACGGGGGGCGCCGATGTCCACCAGCCAAAGACGATGGCCTCCGGCCCGGCCGACGCCAGGATGGCCTCGGCGCGGTCCCGGGCGCGGGTGTCGCCGCGCACGTTCACCAGGGGCCCGTTGACTATCAGCGCGGCCAGCGCCAGGATCACCAGCGCCCAGGCCCAGGACGGCGAGGGAGATCGTGCCCCGGCGCGCTGCTTCTGCAGCCAGCCCACGATCCAGGCGCAGCCCTCGGCGATCCACACGGCCCAGATGAGATAGGCCGGCACGAACATGCCCGCCTTGTCCACCACCCGGTAGGTGGTGTAAAAGGCGACGTTGGCGGCAAAGGTCAGCCCCAGGAGCAGCAGCACGCGGGGCCGGCGGCGCCCTTGCGCCCACGCGCCCAACAGGCCGGGCAGCAGCCCCACGCCCAGGAAGGCCGCCCACAGGCGATGGATGGTGGCGCCCATCTCGGCCACCGTCTCGGCCGGCGTGTAGCCCAGCATCAGCTCGCGGAACCCCTCGCCCGAGACGAGCCACCACAGGTTCTCGATGCGCGTCAGGTCCAGCGGCACAAACTGCCCGGAGACGTCGTAATGGCCGGCATAGTTAAAGGGCGGCCCGGCCAGGTAGCGGAGGGGAAGGTAGGCATAGATGCTCAGCCCGGCGAGAAAGGGCCCGGCGACGAGCAGCAGCCGGCGAGGGGCCAGGGCTTCCTTGCCCGCCACGGCCAGGAGAAAAGCGGCCAGCCCGGGGGCGACGAGGATCGAGCTCACGTGGTTCCCCAGGCTGAGGCCGTACAGCAAGCCGGCCGCGGCCAGCAGCCCGTCGGCCCGGCTGCTCTCCCAGCGAAGGAGGAGGAGCAGCAGGGCGCTCAGCAGGAGGGTGTGCAGCGTGTAGACCTCGGCCACCACGGCCTGGGCCCAGAAGTAGTAGGAGAAGCCAAAGAACAGGGCGGCCGCCAGGGCGACGGCGCGCATGCCCACCAGGCGACGCGCCAGGTGGTAGAGCAGGAGGACGGTGCCGGCGCCGCACAGCGCCGACAACACGTTGAGGCGGAAGCCCACGTCGCCCACGGGCAGCAGCATGGCAAAGGCCTTGCCCAGCAGCAGGTAGAGGGGATAGCCTGTGGCGCGGACGATGCCCAGCACGTGGACCGCGGCCGAGAACTCGGCGCTGTCCAGGTTATAGACGGTGCGGCAGGCCGTCGCCAGGTAGACGGCCAGGGGCACCAGGAAGGCCAGCCAGGCGGCCCAATCCCGCCGCCCGCTCCGCAGGAAGGCAGGCAGGCGAATGGGCCAGAATGGGTTGCTCTCGGCCGTCAGCAGCGGATCGGCGGCCACGGCGCGCCCGGCGGGCGCCGGGCCGTCCTCCGGCCTGCCGTGGCTGCGGCAGTTGGGCAGGATGTCGCGCCCGGCTTGCCGGGGCCGGAGCTCGTTCACCTGCGATCGAAGGTGGCCGTCGGTTGCCTGGCGCAGGGCAAGCTGCACCCGCGCGCTCTCGGGATGAAAGCGGTAGGCCTGGCGCAGGTAGGCGAACCGCTCCCGGTCGCTGCCCGCCAGCCTTGCCAGCTCCAGCCACGCCTCCTCCTCGCCGGGATTGGCGGCCAGGATCCAGCGCAGAAACCGGCGGGCACGTCGCACCTGCCCGGCGTCCCGGGCAAGCTCGGCCGCGTGCCACCAGCCGGCCAATTGGTTGGCGCTCGACTCTGGCAGCGGGGGGCGAGCTGTTTCTCCCGCCACGAAAATATGCCTCCTACGGAACGGTTCTCATTATACTATAGCGGATCGGTGCGATGAATTCAATTAGCCCCGGGGATGAAATTGCCCTCCCTGGCTGGACCCCGGGTCCTAGTCCCCTTTGCCGGCGGGAGGCCCGCCGGCCCACATAATTGATTTGCTTATTGTCCAGGTATATGCTATACTTGCCGCTCGGTAATACCATCTCACACACCCTCTGACCGGGCGGGAGGTGCCGGCCAAAGTCAGGCCGGTCCCCGGCGGGATGATGGGGGTGGAGGAACAAACAACCATAGGAGGGAATTGTGGCAACTGTAACCATGAAGGCGCTCCTGGAGGCAGGAGTGCACTTTGGACACCGCACCCGGCGGTGGAACCCGAGGATGAAATCGTTCATCTTTACCGAGAGGAACGGTATCCACATCCTCGATCTGCAGCAGACCATCACCCGGCTAGAGCAGGCTTACAATCTCGTCCGCGACACGGTCGCCAGCGGGGGCACGGTCCTCTTTGTCGGCACCAAAAAGCAGGCGCAGGACAACCTGGCCAACGCGGCCCAGGCGTGCAACATGCCCTACGTCAACGAGCGCTGGCTGGGCGGCACCCTGACCAACTGGCAGACCATCAAGCAGCGCATCAGCTACCTGCTGGAGCTGGAGCACCGCCGGGAAACGGGTGACTTTGAGCGGCTTCCCAAGAAGGAAGCCATGAAGCTGGAGCAGTTGATCGAGAAGCTCAACTCGCGCCTCGGCGGCCTGAAAAACATGACCCGCCTGCCCAACATGCTCTTTGTCGTGGACGTGCGGCGCGAGGGCATTGCCGTCAAGGAAGGCAACATCCTCAGCATCCCGGTGTTGGCCATGGTCGACACCAACTGCGACCCGGAGCCCATCGACCTGGTGATCCCTTCCAACGACGATGCCATCCGTGCCATCAAGCTCATCGTCAATCACATCTCGGAGGCCGTGAACGAGGGCCTTCAGATCCGGCAGGCAGTGCAGGCCGACGAAGAGGTGGAAGAGGACGAGAAGTACCTGGGAGCGGCCACGCTGGCCAAGCTGCGCTCGGGCGAGTTCGCCTTTGAGGACGAGCTGGTCGAGGACGAGGACGAGGTCGAGGTCGAAGTCGAGGAAGAGGACGAGGATTAGGAGGTAGACGTGGCGAACATTAGTGCCCAGATGGTGAAGGATCTTCGCCAGGAAACCGGCGCCGGCGTGCTGGACTGCAAGCAGGCCCTGGAACTCCACGGCGGCGATTTTGCTAAAGCAGCGGCCTGGCTGCGCGAAAAGGGTATGGCAGCGGCGGCCAAGCGCTCGGAGCGTGAGGCCCGGGAAGGCATCATCGGCTCTTATATTCATGCCGGAAGCAAGGTGGCGGCTCTCGTGGAGCTGAACTGCGAGACCGATTTCGTGGCCCGCACTCCCGACTTTCAGGAGCTGGCCCACGACCTGGCCATGCAGGTGGTGGCGGCCAGGCCCCTCTACCTGTCGCCCGAAACCGTGCCGGCCGAAGCCGTCGATGAGCGCAAGGCCCTCTTCCAGGCCGAGATCGACCAGGCCGGCAAGACCGGACAGGTGGCCGAGCGCATCATGGAGGGCAAGCTGAACAAGTGGTACGACGAGAACTGCTTGCTGCTCCAGCCCTTTATCAAGAACCCGGATCTCACCGTCGGCGAGCTCGTGAAGCAAAGGAGCTCGACCTTTGGCGAGAACCTCATCGTGAGGCGCTTCGCGCGCCTCGAAGTCGGCGAGTCGTAAAGAGCAGGCGGGAGCGAGAGGGGAATGGCGGCGATCACCTACAGGCGCGTTCTGCTCAAGCTGGGCGGCGAGGCACTGGCCGGGCCCGGGGGCTTTGGCATCGATCCCGACATGGTGGCCGAGCTGGCCGCCAAGATCCGGGACGTCCGCTACCTGGACGTCGAAGTGGCCATCGTCCTCGGGGGCGGCAATATCTGGCGCGGGAACATTGGCCCCGAGCATGGCATGGACCGCGCCACGGCCGACCACATGGGCATGCTCGCCACGGTGATCAATGCCCTGGCCCTGGCCGATGCCCTTGAGCGCATTGGCCTGGTGCCGCGCGTGCAGACGGCCATCGAGATGCGCGCCATCGCCGAGCCCTACATCCGCCTGCGGGGCATCCGCCACCTGGAAAAGGGCAGGGTCCTCATCCTGGGCGCGGGCACGGGCAATCCGTATTTTACGACCGATACGGCGGCGGCGCTGCGCGCCATGGAGATCGACGCGGACCTGCTGATCAAGGCCACCAAGGTGGATGGCGTCTATGCCGAGGATCCGCTCATCAATCCCCAGGCAGAGCGTTTCGAGCACCTGGCCTACATCGACGCCCTCAACATGGGCATCAAGGTCCTGGATTCCACGGCCATCACACTCTGTATGGATAACCACCTGCCGATCGTCGTGCTGGATCTCTGGCAGCCGGACGCCTTGCTCAAGGCAATCCGGGGCGAGCCGGTGGGCACGGTCATCAGCCACTGAGCCGGGGGCCCGGTGGCGCACTGGAAAGGGAGAGGTGGACCATGATCGACGACCTGATGGAAGAGCTGCGCGGTCGCATGACCAAGTCGGTCGATGCCCTCCAGGAGGAGCTCCTGGGCATCCGTACCGGACGGGCCTCACCGGCTCTCGTGGAAAGGCTCCAGGTGGAATACTATGGCACGCTGACGCCCCTGAACCAGATGGCCAGCATCGCCGTTCCTGAGCCGCGCCTGCTCGTCATACGGCCCTGGGACCCGTCGGCCCTCAACGACATCGAGCGGGCCATCCAGAAGTCTGACCTGGGCTTGACGCCCATGAACGACGGCAAGCTGATCCGGCTGAGCATCCCGCGCCTCACGGAAGAGCGTCGCCGCGAGCTGGTCAAGCTCGTCGCCCGGCGCGTCGAGGAGGGCCGCATCGCCATCCGCAATCTGCGGCGCGATGCTCTCAAGGACCTGCAAGAGTTCGAAAAGGAAAAAATGATCTCCGAAGACGAGTTCTTTCACGCCAAGGACCAGGTGCAAGAGCTCACCGACCAGTTTATTGCCAGGATCGACGAGATTGGCAAGCGCAAAGAAGAAGAGGTCATGGAGATCTAGGCCGGACCGGGAGGGGAACGGGCCGATTCTCGTGAGAAACGGTGGGGGTTGAGATGGTCGCCACAGAGCCACTCAGCCCCCTTTGTTTTCGACCGGGCGGCCCCGGGGATAAGGGATGACCGAAGACAAGAGCTTGAGCGTGCCGCGCCACGTGGCCATCATCATGGATGGGAATGGCCGTTGGGCCAGGGCCCGGGGCCTGCCCCGCCTCGCGGGGCATCGCGCCGGTACCGAAAACCTGCGCCCCATTCTGGAGGCCAGCGTCGAGTTCGGCATCGAGATTCTGACCATCTGGGCCTTTTCGACCGAGAACTGGCGCCGCCCCGAGGGCGAGGTTCGCGGGCTGCTGGGCATCCTGCGGCAGATGATCCGCCGCGAGCTGAAAGAGCTCCACAAGCAGGGTGTCAGGCTGCGCCACATCGGCCGCCTGGACCGCCTGCCCCAGGCGCTCCAGAAGCAGGTCCAGGAGGCCATCGAGCTGACCCGGAACAACGACCGGATCATCCTCAACGTGGCCTTTGATTATGGAGGCCGCGCCGAGATCGTCCAGGCCGTGCGGCGCATCGTCGAGGCGGGCATCCCCGCCGACCAGGTGGACGAGGCGCTCCTGTCCAGCTACATGTACACCGCCGGGCAACCGGACCCCGACCTGATCATCCGCACCAGCGGCGAGCTGCGCACCAGCGGGTTCATGCTGTGGCAGTCGGCCTACACCGAGTACTATGTCACAGAGACGTTCTGGCCCGATTTTGACAAAGAAGAGCTGCGCCGCGCCCTGCTGGCCTACGCGCATCGCGACCGGCGCTTTGGCGGCATCAAGGACGACTATGGCTCTCCCCACGAAACCCACGCCCCCGAAGAGGCCCTGGACGACGGCGGCGAGGAAGGCGACGAGGGCTGACGGGAGATGCTCCGCACGCGGGTTCTAAGCGCCGTGGTGCTCATCCCCCTGGTGGCCGGCCTGACCTACGCCGGCGGGTGGCTCCTGGCCGGGGCCCTGCTGCTCGTGGCCGTGCGGGCCGCCTACGAGCTCTTTGTGCTCGTGGAAAAGGCGGGCTACCTGCCCTCGCTGCCCGCCTCGGCCCTGGTCATGGCCCTGCTCCTGGCCGTGGCCCGCTTCCCCGATGCCAACCTGCTGGGCCTGGTGCTGGCCGCCTCGCTGATCCTGACCCTCACCTGGCAGCTCCTGCGGCCGCCCCTGGGCCGGCCGACGCAGAGCTGGGCGCTGACGGTCGGAGTCGCCCTGTGGCTGGGCTGGCTCATCAGCCACTTTGTCCTCCTGCGCGACCTTTCGGCGCCCTTTGGCCTGGGCGCCGGCACGCGCTGGCTGGCCCTCACCTTCCTGGTGACCTGGATCAACGACTCGGCGGCCTATTTCGTGGGCAAGGCCATCGGCCGGCACCCCTGCTCGCCCTATCTGAGCCCCAAGAAGACGTGGGAGGGCACCGTGGGCGGCTGGATCGGCGGCGTGCTGGCCACGATGCTCCTGGGCGCCTGGCTGGTCGAGCTCCCCTGGCTCCACGGCCTGGCCCTGGGGGCCATCGTCGCCACGCTGGCGCCCTTTGGCGACCTGAGCAAGTCCATGGTCAAGCGCCAGATGGGCGTCAAGGATTTCAGCGCCCTCATCCCGGGCCACGGCGGCATGTTCGACCGCATCGACAGCCTCTTGTTCGTGGCCCCGGTCGTCTATTACTACGCGACCCTGGTCCCCTTCTAGGCAGGTTGCCGGAAAAGGTTCGTAGTAACGGCTTCAACCGTCCAAAACGACCGCCGGGTGGGTGGCACCGACTGTCGGTGCCACCCACCCGGTTCATGGTTCGCCCCGTCTCTTACGGCGCCGCTTCGCGCACGACGACGGGCAGGTAGACGCGCTCCGCCCGCGCCAGGATGGTCACGTCGTCGGGCAGCGCCGGGTGGGCGCCGTAGTTGCGCACCCGGATGCGCCGCCCCTCTCCGTCTTCCGACACCAGGCCGGTAACGGTCACCCGGTCCAGGCGGCCCACGCCGGCAAACGAGCCGTTGTAGCCGTCCAGGAAGGCGCGCACCGGGCCGCTGCCGTCGTCCACGACGATGGCCGACGAATCGATCCAGTCGACCACCGTCCCGGTGACCTGCACCAGCCAGCCCTCGTTGGCCTCCTGCGAGGCGTTGTGGGTGCTGAGGGGCAGGGGTGGCGGCTCGACGCCCGTCGCCGGCGCCAGCACCTCCACCTGCTCGGCCTCAAAGAACTCGATCTCGGTGTCGCCGGCATAGATGCCGACGGTGCCCACGGCGCGGACTTGAGCGCCGCGCACATAGTCGCCGGCATAGATGTCGCCCGCCGGTGCGTGGACGGTGATCCCGCCGCTCTCGTCCTGGAGGTAGAGCACGTTAAAGAACTCGCCGTAGCCGGCCGTGATCTCGCCCTCGACCCACACCAGCTCGCCGAGCCTGTCGGGCGTGTTGTCCAGCCCGGCGTCGGCCCGGGCCTGGGCCACGGTGCTCTTTTGCAGAGGCGTGCCCAGCAGCCACATGACGACCTCCAGGTTGAATAGCTCGTTCTGTTTGCCGTCGCCGGCCGTGTAGGCAAAGATGTTGAACGGGTCGTTCGAGTCGCCGTAGAAGAACAGCCTGCCCGCCGCGCCGGGCAGGTCATAGCCCGCCGCCGCGGCCACAGGGATCGTGCTGGGATAAAAGTACGCGTCGCCCTCCTTATCGGCGTCCTCGCTCGTAGTGCGGTTGGGTTTGCCGTAGGTGCCGCTGCCCGGGTCCAGGTCGCCCTCGACGAACAGGAATCCGCCGGCCCCCAGGTCCTCCGCCGTCAGCGCCCCGCCGTTGCGGTCCGTCAGCGAGCAGTCGGACCAGGACTGGATCTGGGTGACGTTCATGCCCACGCCCGTGGTCTCGCGGGCGGGATAGACGTGCCACAGCACGCCCCACGGATAGCCGTTGTTGTCGTCGCCGTCCAGCACCTCGTCGTCGTTCATGCGGATGGGAACCGGCGTGCCGGTGCGCGCCTCGATGGCGTCCACCAGGGCATTCATCCGGTCGGCGATGGTGTTGGCCCACGCCACCTTGTCCGCATAGTCCGACATGCCGTTGAGCCACAGGCTGCCGCCGGCCGCCACGAATTCGGCGATGGCCTCGGTCTCGGTGGGCGTCAGGGCGCCGGGCCCATAGGCGTTGAGGATGAGCAGCTTGACCGTCTCGGTGTTCAGGTCGTCGGGGGTGATGGCGTCCAGGTTGTGGAGCACGTTGTACCCGTGGGCCGTCAGGTCGGCGGTAAAGGCGCGCGCGTCGCGCGGCATGGCACCCACGTTGTTGTGCCCCGAGTCGATGAGGACCAGGGGGATGGCCTCGTCGGTGACCTCCAGCACCAGCGAGCGCTCGTTGTCGTCGGGACTGTCGGCCGCCGGCGCTCCCTCCAGCCGGGCGACGATGGTGACCGCGCCGGTGCCCGGCGACTGCCAGGCGACGTTGGCAAAGGCGTCCTCGCAGGGACCGGCCGCGCACGGCTCGGACACCAGGTCCACCCGCCCGATCTCGTCCCCGTTGGCCTCAAAGACCATGCTCAGGGCGTGGGCGCTCGGGCCGCGATTGGTGACCCGCGCCGTGAGCAGACTGGGGTTATAGATCGTGGGGATGCTGGGCTGGACGGTCAGATCGCTGATGCTGACGTCTTCCGTGCCCAGGGTCCAGACCGGCGAGCTGACGATGCGGTCGCCGTCGGGCTGCACGGCCTTGACATAGTAGTAATGAACGCCGGGGGTGATGTCCAGCACCGGCTGCCAGGCAAAGGTGGCGCTGTTGGGCGTCTCCTCGGCCAGCACCTGGCCCCCATGGCCGATGAGCTGTACCACGGCCGTCGGCTCCCCGTCGGGGTCCTCACCCTGGATATCGAAGGCGATCTGGCCGGTGTTGGCAATCTCCGCGCCCATCCAGGCGCCGTTGGCCTTCATCTGCAGGGCATAGTTCCGGTCCTCGGTGGCAAAGGTGCGCCGGGCCCGCAGGGCCTCCATCAGGTCGTCCTTGGTCAGGCCCGGCATCCACGCGCCGGTGCGGTGCTCGGTGTTGGTGCCCCAGTAGGTCGAGTGCGTGTCGGCGTTGTTGGTGGCCCCCAGGCGCCAGCCATAGTCCAGGGAGCGGATGTACTCCTCTTCCGAAAAGACGTAGGACGTGCCGCTGCCGTTGCCCACTTCCTCCAGGCGGGCCGTGGCCCCGACCTCGGGGTGGAAGGTCCAGTCGTTAAAGTTGATCCAGCCCGGATGGTTGAACTGGAGCAGCGTGCCGGCGGCGTCGATGGCTACGGTGCCCGTGACCTCGACCCAGTGGTAGAAACCGTCCACCGTGGCGCCCACCTCCAGGTTGGGGGTATAGTCGCACGTGGTGCAGCCCGCGACCTGGCTGCGAACGGCGTGGCGAACGGTGTTATAGACGTTGGCGTGGCCCTCGGCGCCCTGGGTGTACTCGAAGCCGCGCAGGGCCACGAACTGGCCCGGCACGGTGGCCGCATCCACGGCCGCCAGGGTGCCGGCCCATTCGTCGTCGCCGATGCTGTACGAGTGATCGGTGATGGCCATGAACTGAAAACCGGCAGCCCGGCCGGCGGCCAGGGCCTCGGCCGGCGTCCCCGAGCCGTCCGAGATGGCGGTGTGGTTGTGGATGTCGCCGTGGTAGACCTGCATCGACGGCTCGCCGGCCGTCTCAAAGCTCCACGTGGCGTCGCTGCCCAGGGTCAAGCCCGCCCAGTCGGCCACCGCGGCCTTGACCGTGGCCTGGTATTGGGCATGGGGCAGCAGGCTGGAGGTGGGATCGAGCGTGATCGTGGCGCTCCCCGCGTCGTAGGACAGGGTGGCCGGCACGTCGCCATAGGGGCCGGTGAGATAGACGTTGGCGGCGGTGACCGTCGCCGGGTCCAGCTCCTCGCTCAGGTTGGCGACGACGTTGGCATAAAGGTCCACGCCCGTGGCGCCGGGGGCCGGCGTGCGGCCGGTGATGGCCGGCGGCGTGGTGTCCAGCGCCCCGGTGGTAAACGTCCAGGTATAATCGCTCGCCAGGGCGTTGCCGGCCGCGTCCTCGATGCCCGTGGTCAGCGTCGCGGTGTGCGGGCTGTCAGGCGACAGGGCGCCGTCGGGCCGCAGGATGGCGCGCCGGGTCGCCGCGTCGTAACTCACCGTGCCGGCCGCGGCGCCCCCCGGCCCCTGGAGCAAAAAGGTGGCGGCGTTGACCGTCGCCGCCTTTAGCGCCTCGTCAAAGGTGGCCTCGATGGGCTTGTGGGGGCTGGCGCCGGTCGCGCCATCGGCGGGCAGCGTGGCGACGACCGCCGGCGGCGTGGCGTCCAGCAGCGTCACGTCGCTCTGCTGGCGGGGCTGCACCTGCCAGCCGCCGTCGCACGGGTCGGTGTCGTACTGCATGCTGAGGCCGACGATGCGCACCCGGCTGCCGTTGCTCACCTGCGCCAGGCTGATGCCGGTGTCCGAATCGACGTACACCTCGGCCGCGCCGCTCCCGTCGTCCACGTAGAACGGCTTGGCCGGCAGCCCCGAGACCACGCCGCTGATGGCCACCAGCCAGCCCTCGCTGTCCTCGCCGATCTGGCCCGTGGTCCTGGGTAGCGGCTCGGGGAGGGGAGCGCTGCCTGTGCGCTGCACGTTGCTGGCCTGGGGCGCCACCTGGAGCAGGCAGCCAAAGGTGCTCAACGGCCCGGTGATGCGCACCGTCTCGCCGGGCTGAACGCTCAAGAAGCTGCTGGGGTAGACATAGATGCCCGCTGTTTCATCCTGGATGGCAAAGCCGGCGTTGTACGTGCCCGCGGCCACGGTCACGACGCCTTCCACCGTCACGCTCGTGCCCAACGGCAGGGCGCGGGCCTCGGCGATGGTGACGGCTGCCTGCGCGCGGGCCTGGGTGCCGGCTGCCGGCCACGCCAGGGCGAGCAGCCCGAGGACCAGCAGAGCCGGCAACAAGGACGGTACCTTCTGTCGCTTCATGGTTCCTCCACAGGTGAGCGCGGGGCGGGCAAGACCGCCCGCCCCGCGCCAGGGTGCGATTGCTCGCCTAGTCGGCGCTGTCGAGATGGATCAGCGGCAAAAAGATCTTGACCTTGCCCTGGAGCTGGAAGGCCGCGCCGGCGGTGCCGCTGCCGGCGTTGGCCGAGGTGAAGGACGCGCTGTTGGTCACGGTCGACCCGGCCAGGGCCGGGTCGGTGCCCACCGTGGCCGTGAAGGCGATGGTGACCGAGGCGTCCGCCTGCAGGTCGCCCGCCCACTGGATCGTGCCGTCGCTCTCGGTGGCGTCGCCCTGCTCGATCCAGCCGCCAAAGCTGACCTCCTCCGGCAGCGCATCGGTCAGGACGATCCCCGTCGCCGGCCCGTCGCCCGTGTTGCTCAGGGTGATGGTGTAGGTGACGGTTCCGCCCGGCAGCACGTCGGCCTCGGGCGCCACGACCTTGGCGATGGACAGGCTGGGCGCCGTGACGGTCAGGACGCCCGCCTGGTCCAACTCGAAGGACCCATCGCTCGCGTCCAGGTCGCCGTAGGTCCAGCCGGCGTTGGGGTTCCCCAGGCCCCGGTTGCCGTCAAAGCGCACGGCATAAGAGTAGACGCCGCCGGCCTCGGGCTGCAGGCTGGCGACGAACCGATCGAACGCGTCCCCGGAAGGCCCGGTGTAGCTCATGGGCGTCCAGGTCCAGGCCGCGGGGTCCGTGCCCGTGCCGTAGCCCAGCTCACCCCACAGGGCGCGCCCCGCTTCTTGCCCGCCGGTGAGGCTCGCAAAGTAGACGTCGCCGATGATGGGGCCAGTGGCCTCGCCGAGGTCGATGGTGATGGCCGGCGGTCCTTGCAGCACCGCCTCGTCCGGGATGACGAGGCGATAGTCGTCGACCGTGGGGCTGCCCTGGACGTCCAGCGAGCGCAGGCCGCTGTTGAGCCAGCCCGGGTAGTCCTGCGCCCCGCTCTGGACGACGTACTGGTAGCGCTGCAGGCCGGGCGCGTCCAGTGTCACGGTGGCGGTGAACACGCTGTGGGTGGCATTGGCGGCCATGGGCTCAAGGCCGGAGCTGCCCCAGCCGTTCCAGTCGCCGGCCATGCCAACGTCCTCGCCCGGCAGGACGACGTCCTCCACGTCGTGGTAGACAAAGGTGAGCACGTAGAATTCCTGCAGGTCCTCCGGCCCGCGGGGCATGACCTCGCGGGTGACGTTGCCGCCGCTCTCGTAGCCCAGGCTGACGCCCGTGGCCCGGAGCCAGTCGCCCACCTGGTACGACGAGGTGTCGATATAGTTCGGATCGACCGCCGTGCCGAGGTTGACGTAGCGATAGACCTGCACCTGGCCCGAGCCGTCGTCCAAGTCCAGCCGATAGGGCACGGTCTTGGCCACGATCTGTCCGAAGACCTGGATCAGCTGGCCCTCCACCGATTCGTCCACCGCGCCGGTGTCGAGCGCTACCGGCGTCACGGGGGTGTCGGGACCCAGGTCGACGACGTCGCCGCGGCCGGCCGGCACGAGCTCGGTCTCGCCGGCGTAGGCCTGGACCTCGCCCGCGACGAGCACCTTGTTGCTGCGGGCCACGGGATCCAGGCCGCCGCCCCGGTAGACGAGGATGCCCGCCGTGTCGTCCTGCATGTACAGCTTGCGGTTGGTGCCGTCGACAAAGATGCCCGGCTCGGCCGTGACCGTGCCCTCGACCATGACCGTGTCGCCCTCGCGCTGGCGCGCCTCGGCGATGGTCACCAGCTCGTAGACGATCGTCGTCCACTGGCCGGCGTTGTCGTCCTCGTCGAGTTCGCTCGTCGCGGTGCCCACCTCCGCCTGGTTGACGAGGGGCGTGGCGGTAGGCGCGTCGTCGTCGACCTCCACGGCGACGTGGAACGTCTGGCTGCTGCCGGCCGGCAGGTCGCCCAGGTCCCAGGCATAGACGCCGGCCGATGGGTTCGTGTGTGGCCCGATGTCGTCCGAGACATAGCTGAGGCCCGCCGGCAGGGTGTCGGTCAGGACCACGCTCGCCGCGTCCTCCGTGCTGGTGTTGCTGACCACCAGCGTGTAGCTCAGGGTCTCGCCGAGGGCGGCGATGGACGGCCCGCTCTTGGTCACCTCGATGTCCGTCGGGGTCTCCTCGAAGACGTGGGTCGTCACGGGACTGCCCACCCCCGGCGCGTCCAGGCCGGTGGCGTCCGCGCCGTAATCGTCGTTCACGATCTGCACCCCATTGGTCTCCGTGGCCGTTACCTGGAAGGTGCGGACCACCGATTCGCCCAGCCCCACGTTTTCGGTCACGGTCCACTCGACCACGCCGCCGTCGAGGATGCCGCCGTCGGAGGTGGACACAAAGGTGGCGTTGGCCGGCATGGTGTCGGTGATGACCAGGTCCGTGAGGGTCAAGCCGCTGACGTTGACGACGGTGAGGGTGTATTCGAATTGCTCGCCGGGGGTGACGGTGGTGGGGGCCGTCTTGCTCACGGCCACGACCTTGGGCCTCACGAAGGTCTGCCCGGTGTTTGGCGCGCCAAACGTGTTCAGCGCGGCCGCGTTCCAGGTGAAATCCTCGTAGGTCGCGCCCGTCCCGGACAACTGCAATGAGTGCCCCACGGGGTCGCCGCCGAGTTGGGCCACGCCGATGTCGGTGCTGGTCATGTACATCGCCGGCCCGGTGTTGGCATAGATGGTGCCCTCGTAGCTGAGGAACTGGACAACGGCGCCGCCGGCATCGACCAGGGCCATGCCGTCCGGCGCTCCGTTCTGAATGCCGTTTTCCGGATAGGTGACCACCACCGTACCGTAGCCATCCTGCTGATCGGGGATCAGGCCGCTGAGAGGCGTCGTGTCATACGTAACGCCACCGTTGCCGTTGTACAGCACCAGCCTCCAGCCGGTGAGGTCGGTCCCGGCCGGCCCGGCGATCTCGATGGCCTCGTCGACATCGGTGCTGACATTGTCATAGTGGATTTCGTTGATGAAAACCGTCGTGGATCCTTGCGCTGCCAGGGGCAGCGGGCCCGCGGCTGCCGCCAACAACAAGACGGCCAGGGCCAGGGGCAGTACCATGCTTTTCGGCGTGTGATAGTGTTGCATCGTTGTTCTCCTTTGATATACATCTGGTCGGCGTTGGCCAATGTCGATTCGTTTTTCCATCAGTGGATTTCCGCTAGGCTCACCTCCTTACCCTGCTCCAAAGGCGTGGCGTGCCGGCAGCCCGGCCCGTGCGTGACCCGTGAGACGAGCTGCCTGCTGCACGCGCTGTGGCTCTCTCTTCCTGGAGACGGTCGTAGGACGAGCTCCCGGAAATTGTACCTCAGATCCGCCGTCGAGCCAAGTTTCGACCGGGGAAATGGCGGCTACTCGGCTATCTTCTGTGTATACATCCCCCCACGACCGTGCATAAACAACACGGCACACGTAACACTCAGGCACGGCAGGCGGGTACTGCCCAGGGGCAGGGGCCAACCCCGGTGCAACGAATCCAACCCGATACAAACGAAACCCATCCTCCCACGGGCAGAGCAGCCTGCTATAATGGATGGCGAAGCCGTTTCTTCGCAGACGCCCAACTCACACAAGGAGAGAGACATGAGCGAACGACGACACCTGCACGCTCGCCTGCGCTTCGTCCTCGTGGTCGCCGTGCTGGCCGTGACACTGCCCGCGTCGCTGGCGGGGGCCCAGGGACCGGGGGCCGGACCTGGCCCCGGGGCGGGACCCGGCCCCGGCGAAGGGACCAACCTCAGCACCTTTGTGACCGCCGACTTTTCCGGGTCGGGCAACTGCGCCGCGTGCCACAGCAACCTGCAGGACAGCGCGGGCAACGACGTGTCGATGGACACCCACTGGCGCTCGACCATGATGGCCAACGCGGCCAAGGATCCCCTGTGGCAGGCCAAGATCCAGTCGGAGGTGCTGCGCAACCCGGCGCTCCAATCCGTCATCGAGGACAAGTGCACCCGCTGCCACATGCCCATGGCCCGCACCCAGGCCGTGGCCGACGGCACCCCCGTCGGTGTCCTGGGCAGCGGTTTCCTGGACCCCGCCCACCCGCTGAACGCCGCGGCCGGCGACGGTGTCTCTTGCAGCCTGTGCCACCAGGTGCGGAACGAGGGCCTCGGAGGGCCGGCCACCTTTACCGGCGGTTACGTCATCGACACCAGCACGTCGGCCCCCAACCGGCTGATCTATGCCAAGTTCGCCAACCCCATGCAGGCGCCCATGCGCAACGCCGTCGGCTACACGCCGGTGCAGGGCCCGCAGACGACCGACTCGGGCTTTTGCGGGGTGTGCCACGTGCTCTACACACCCATGGTCGACGCCCAGGGCAACGTCCTCGGGGAGTTTCCGGAGCAGATGACCTACCTGGAATGGGAGAACAGCGCCTACGGCGATGGCGTGGGGACCGATCAATCGTGCCAGGACTGCCACCTGCCCCTGGCCAGCGGCCCGGTCAAGATCTCGAACCGGCCCATGCGCCTGCCGGCGCGCAGCCCGTTTCACCAGCACCACTACGTGGGCGGCAATGCCCTCCTCATCCAGATGCTCAAGGGCCACCAGGCCGACCTGGGTGTGACGGCCAGCGGCGCGCAACTGGACGCGACCCTGGGCCGGATTGCCGGCCAGTTGTCGAGCAACACGGCGAGCCTGCAGGTGACGGGCAGCCAGGTGGCCAACGGCACCCTCACCCTGTCGCTGGCCGTCCAGAATCGCTCGGGACACAAGCTGCCGTCGGGCATTCCCACCCGCCGGGTGTGGCTGCACGTGACCGTGAAGGACGCGGCGGGCACGACCTTCTTCGAGTCGGGCCGGCCGCTGGCCGATGGCAGCATCGAGGGCGACGATCAGGACGCCGGGACGGGCAGCTTTGAGCCCCATTACGACCTGATCTCGCAGGCCGACCAGGTGCAGATCTATGAGACGGCCATGCTCGACAGCGACGGGCAGTTGACCTACACTTTGCTGCGGGCCGCGGCGTACGCCAAGGACAACCGTTTGCTGCCGGCCGGCTTGAACAAGGCGACGGCCCATGCCGACATCGCGACGTGGGGCAGGGCGGCGACGGACGGCAACTTTGTGGGCGGCTCCGATGCGGTGACCTATGCCATCGACGTGCAGGGGAGGCGCCTGCCGCTGACGGTCTCGGCCGAGCTGCTGTATCAGGCCACCTCGCGGGCCTTTGTTTCAGACCTGAGCCAGGATTCGGGGGATCTCGTGCAGCGGTTCGCGGGCTACTATGATCGGGCGGACAAGAGCCCGATGCTCGTGTCCAGCGTGCAGGTGACCGTGCGTTAGGCCGGTCGTGGGGCGCTGATCAGGGGCGGCTGCCGCCGGCCCGCTCGCAGATCCAGCGGTGGCTCTGTTCCCAGACCGACTCGCGCTCGCCGTCGGCCAGGATGTTGTGGCCCGAATTCTCGAGCCATACCAGCGTCTTGTCCGCCGAGCCGATGCGGTCATAGAGGAGCTGGGCCGCCCCGGGGTCCAGCTGGCCGTCGCGCCGCCCCTGGAAGATCAAGATCGGCTGGCGGATGGCGGGCAGGGCGCGGCGCACCCGGCGCTGCAGCAGGTAGACCTCGCCCGCGCCCCACAGGGGCGTCTGGTCGTAGCACCACACGCGCTCGCTGGACTCCGGGTCGCCCAGGTCGTCGTCGCCCACGGGGCCCAGGGGGTTGTAGCGCCACACGCGGCGCAGGCCAAGCGTCAGGGGCAGGAGCCTGGTTTGCAGCTTGACCGCCGGCGCCATGGCGATGAGCCCGGCGACGTGCGGATGGCGGTGGGCCAGCCACAAGGCCAGCAGGCTGCCCAGCGATAGCCCCCCGACAAAGACCTCCTCGCATCGCTCCCGCAGGGCCTCCAGGGCCGCCTCGACCTCGCCGGCCCAGGCCTGCCACCGGATGCGCGTGAGATCCTCGGGGCTGGTGCCGTGGCCGGGCAGCAGGGGGCACTGCACGGCCATTCCCCGGGCGGCCAGGTACCGGCCCATGGGGCTCGTCTCGGCCGCCGAACCGGTAAAACCGTGGATAAGGAGGGCGCCAACGGGGCCGCCTTCGGCCTCGTAGGCCCCTGGGCTGAGATTCGCAGGTTGGGGCATCTTTCTCCTCGTCGAGAGCGCTGCCGGCGGAACGGGCTACTTCTTGCCCAGCATGCCTCCCAGGCTGCCGGCCACGTCACCCAATCCGCCCTTGCCACCCTGAATGACAGAGTCGATCTGCCCGGCGATGGGCGCGGGGAGTTTGTCCTTCAGAAAACCCAGGACCACGTTCACGGCCTTTTGGGCCTGGTCCTGGCTGATGCCTGCTTTCGACGCCACCATGTTGATCAGTTCGTCCATTGTTTCCTTCCCTTCCATATGGATTTGCCCCTCTATTGTACCACGTCCGGGTCGAATTGCAAGACCTCGCCGGGCATTATGCCACGGCTGTTTGCAAAGTCGGTCCTGCTGTCTGGGACCGCCGAGCGCCGGCTCGGCGTTTCTCACAGCACGCAACTTGCCGAGCTAGCGCTCGGCGCTCCCAGGGGCAGTCAAGAGGCAATGCCACGGCCGCCGGCATTGGACCCGGGGCTGCGCATAGGTCGTGACCGCACATCTGCGCGGCGGAGAAGGGCGCGGATCCGGGCCTGG
>JAAYZQ010000139.1 GCA_012514775.1 Anaerolineaceae bacterium | reverse complement strand
GCCCTCCTTGGATATATTATTAATGTGCACCGGGACGACCTTCATTATAACACCCATTGTTATATTTATCAAGCTCGATCCGGCCAAAAAGTGGAGGCAATTTCCCCAGCTTGCTGGCGCCGTGTGTGCCAGCAAGTTCAAGACGTACTCGTCGGTCGGTTGTGTGCCCAGCATGATCTTAAGAGGCAATCCGGTTAGCCTGGTTCTCCAGGAGCCGCTGCACGACGGCGCTGATAGCCGCCAGATGCAAGGCCAACTCCACGCAGTGACAGGCGCGTGTTCACGCCTGCCACTGCGTGGAGCTGCCGGACTCAGTCGTGCACGTGGACGGTAATGCGGCCTACCTCGACCGAGTCGTCGCGCTTGACTACCCGCAGGCAGAAGGTGGACGTGCCGGAAGGACAGCGCTCCGCTTCCCCTATACCCGCTACACCTTTCTCCCGCCACGGATTGTCCTCGCGGTGAAAATAGACCTCCTTGACTCCCTCCACGTGCCAGCGGAAGGTCACGCACTCGCCGCTGCGGATCTCACCCCGGTCGACGCTAAAGTGCTGGATGACCGAACCGGGCCGCACCGTAACGACCAGCTTGCGCACTTCTTTCGAGTCGTCCTGGTGAATCACACGGAGGTTGTAGGTGGTGGTCTGCGACGGACAGACCTCGCGATGTCCTTCGCCGACGACGCCATGCTCCTGCCAATGCTCGCCGTCAGCGTAGGCATATACTGCCTTGACGCCATCCACCCGCCAGTACAGGGTGACACACTCGCCGGCCTGGATCTCGTTCCGGTTCACCGTAAACTCGACTGTTGCCATCGCTTTTTCCTCTCTTTCTGGTCTATCCCGTATCATTTGAGGCTTCCCTGGTTTTGTGGGCAGGGAATGAACCCGGAGATCTGCTGTTTGTGATGGAGTTGTGCGTAGGCCACTGGACTCGGCTAGCCCGGCGATGGGTGCAGCCGCCACCTATTATACCAGCCTTCTATGGAATAAAACAATTCCGCAGTATTCGCTAGGAGGTTTGGGACCCAGGAGGGTTCAGCTTGACGCCCGTGACCGCCGCGACTATAATGATACTCACGCATAGGGCACAAGCGGCATGGACAATGCAAGGGAGCCAGGTCCGAGTGACAGGAGAGCATTTCGCACGCGATGCCGAAGAACTCGACAGGCAGTTTCTTGAGCGCGTTGAGGCCAGCCACCTCGGCGGGATCAGATGCCTTGCCCGGGGCGAGGTGCTTCACTGGCAGGGCGATCCGGTCGAGTATGTCTTTGTCGTTCGTAGTGGAAACCTGAAGGAGTACGCGCTCCTCCCCGACGGCAGAGCCTACGCCTATCGGGTACTGGGCGCGGGCGGACTGGCTGGTGCCACAGCATACCTGCTTGGCCACGACCACGACACCATTACCCAATCGCTCGACGAGGCGAAGGTGATCGCCCTGCAACCCTCGGAGTTCGACCGCCTGCTCACGACGAACGCCCGCTTTTCGTCCCTGCTGATGAAAAAGCTGGCGCAGAGCGCCAAGTCCTCATCGGACAGGGCTCGCGACCTTGGCCTGCTTGATGTCCAGCAACGCCTCAAGCGCAGCCTGATGGACCTGGCCCGACGGCATGGCATTGCCACGGAGCGGGGTTTGGAGATTGCCGCGGACCTCACGCACGAAGACATCGCCCAGTTGGTAGCTGCTAACCGCAGCACCATCACCGTTCTGCTCAACGAGCTCAAAAAGCAGGGGCTTATCTGGAAGAAGGGGCGCCATTGGGTGGTGATCACCCCGGAGCACGCCCAGATCCTCGACGGCTTGCGGGAAGCCGTGCTCTCGGCGCGGGCTTGGGAAGCCCGCAGTTGGGTCGAACGTGCGGTTGAAAGTGACGTGGACCCCATGCTGGCCCTCAATGCCCTATCAAGCGGCATGCGCCAGGTCGAGGAGCTGTACGACTCGAACGAGCTGGAGCTGGCCGATGTGATGTGGTCCGCCTCGGTAATGAAAGAATCCCTGGCTCTCATCGAGCCATGTACCATCGCCTCAGGGCAGCAGGTTCCGTCCCTGGGCACCGTGGTTTTCGGCACGGTCCAGGGTGACATCCACGACCTCGGGAAGAACATCGTATCCATGCTCCTCACCGCCCGCGGGTTCCGCGTCATTGATCTGGGGGTGGATGTCCCCGCTGAACGTTTCGTTGCGGCCGTGCGCGAGCACCAACCCGACATCCTGGCCATGTCCGCGCTCCTCACGACAACTGTGCAGAACCAGCGGTTGGTCATCCAGGCTTTAGAGGATGCCGGGCTGCGTTCCACAGTCAAGGTCATCGTCGGCGGGGCGCCGATTACCCCACACCTGGCCGGCGAAATAGCCGCGGACGGCTATGCCCCTGACGCACGCGAGGCGGTGGAGCTGGCCTGGGGGCTGATGCAGCTCTGAGACCATGCTGAATCGCGTCTCGCTCGTTGTTGTCCAGGCAACAGACACCGCGAGCAGAATCTGGTAATATGGCATTGTGATTCATACTCTGTAGAAGTGCCGCTAGAACCCAGGGAGGTGCGATGTGGCAAACCTGATGTTGACAATGGGCAAAGCGCTGCTGAAACACAAGCTGCACCTCGGCACGCTGACGGGCATCGAGAGATTCATGGTCTCGTCCGTTACGCTGGCCGACCGCCCCGCCACTTTTCTGGCAGCCACCAACGTGGAGCCAGACCTGGTGGATCCCAGGTTCGACTATGAACTCCTTTCAAAGAGCGTGGATGCCAACCTGGAACTATTCGGCCTCGTCCGCGAGCAAGTACGGGCGGATGTGGTGGCGGTGCCTTATTGGCTGGGGCTCATGTGCGTGGGACCGGCGGAACTCGGCACAGTGTTCAAGATAGAAAAGCGGCGCGTGCCCTACGCCGTGGACTATCCGATCAAGAAGCAGGAGGATATCGCCAAGATCGAGATCCCGGAACAGGCAACCGGGTACCTGAAGATGGTCTTTGACATCAACAAGGAGGCGCAGCGCCGGTTCCCCGATTCGTTGTTCATGCTCATGATGGATGGGCCCTGGGACCTGGCCATGCTGTTGCGCGGTGACCATGACCTGCCCACCGATCTGCGCATCCACAGGGATTATACAGAGGCCAAGGACCAGGCCACGCGGGACAAGATCCGGCGTTTCGGGAATCCAGACATCTACCCGGCCATCATGGAGCTGACCACACAGCTATGCGTCCGCATCTTCCAATTGGCGATGGAGAACGGGCTGTCGCTCATGGGCTCCACAATGGTCGATCAATACGCGGCCAAGCCGATCATGAGCCGGGGGGACTATTTCAAGTTCGTGCACCCCTACCGGGTCCGCGCCTGGGAGGCCCTGGACAGGAAAGTGACCATTTCCTACCTCGTTCCTTCGCCCGAGGAGACGGTGGAAAACCTGGAGGATCCGGTGCTGGCCAAGGGATTTGGTGTCTTTACCAACTATGTCTTCCCGGTGACCCCGGAGGGCCTCAGCCTGCCAGAGTACGACCGCCCCATGTTGGAACTGGCCAGGAAGCACAAGCAGAGCTATACCTATCTTGTACATGGCAAGTACCTGCGCGACGCCAGTGAGGCACAGCTCGAAACAACGGTGCAGCGCATCTGCGGTCTGGCGAAAGAGGTCAGAGCGAACCTGATGGTCACCATCGCTTCGGTGCCGCCAGGAGCCAGCCTGGAAAAGGCCAACTATGTCTTCCAACTGGTCGAGAAATATGGGAGGTACTAGCATGAAAACGGCAATTGCAGCGGCCGTCGCCGAAGGCAACGTCTACGACATGGAGGACATGGTCACGAGCGCCCTTGACGCCGGGCAGAATCCCAAGGAGCTCCTTGAAGCCATGATGGCCGGCCTCAGAACCTGCGGCGATCGCTTCGAGTCGGGCGAGTACTTTTTGCCAGAATTGATGGGGGCCGGCGAGGCCTTTACCGTGGGTATGAAGGTTCTGGCTCCCGTGCTGACTGCGGGCGACAGAACTTCGCAGGGCACCGTCGTCCTCGGCACGGTCCGGGGAGATGTGCACGATATCGGCAAGAACCTGGTCGGCTTTATGCTCGAGAGCGCCGGCTTTACCGTGGTGAACCTCGGCGTAGACGTGTCGGCTGTGGCCTTTGCCCAGGCCGTCCGCGACCACGAGCCGCAGGTGCTGGGCCTGTCCGGCCTGCTGACCACCACCATGCTGGGAATGGAGGACGTCATCGAAGAGCTAAAGCG
>JAAYZQ010000138.1 GCA_012514775.1 Anaerolineaceae bacterium | reverse complement strand
TGTTCGACGAGATGTGGGCCGCGGAGCGGGAGGATCTGCGGGCGTACGGTTGATGGCCTCCCGGCGGTTGCTCGCGGGGGATGCTGGCATGGCGCGCTGAAGCGCGCACTACGAACGAGTGCTACGGGGCGGCGTTCAACGGGTGCGATGGCAGGGCGCGCTGAAGCGCGCACTACGAACGAGGGCTACGGGGCGGCGTTCAACGGGTGCGATGGCATGGCGCGCTGAAGCGCGCACTACGAACGAGGGCCACGGGGCGGCGTTCAACGGGTGCGATGGCATGGCGCGCTGAAGCGCGCACTACGAACGAGTGCTACGGGGCCGCGGCGGTGGGCGGCATGTCGATGGGCAGGGCCACCCGGAAGCAGGTCCGGCCGGGGCGCGACTCGAACTGGAGCTGGCCCCGGTGCTCCAGCACGACAATGTTGTAGACGATGTGCAGGCCCAGCCCGATGCCGGTGCCGACGGGCTTGGTGGTGAAAAAGGGCTCAAAGATGCGGTGCTGGATTTCGGGCAGGATGCCCGGGCCATCGTCGATGACCTCGACCACTGCCTGCCCGGGCCGGGCGTAGGTGCGCAGCACGAGCTTGCCTCGCCCGCCCATGGCGTCCAGGGCATTGTCCACCAGGTTGGTCCACACCTGGTTCAGCTCGCTGGCGCGCACCTCGATGCGGGGCAGGTCGGGGGCATAGTCGCGCACCACCTCCACGCCCTGCTTCAGCCGATGGCGGAGGATCAAGAGGGTGTCCTCCAGGCCGGCGTGGACGTCCACGCGCTGGATGGGTGCCTGGTCCAGGTAGGAATAGCGCTTGACGGCCCCCACCAGCTCCGAGATGCGCGCCGAGCCCCGGTCGATGTCGCCCAGCAGGTCGTGGACGGCCGTGGTGACGGCCAGCCAGTGCACCACGGCGGGCAGGTGGGCCGCCTCGAAGCCGGCCAGGGCCTGGCGCAGGCTGCCGGCCTGCCAGCCGGCCGACACGAGGACGGGCGCCAGCTCCCAGGCGCCCGCCACGCCCAGCTCTTCCAGCCACGCCAGCAGCTCGTCCTCGCGCTCGGAGTAGATCAGTGGGGCGAGGGCGCTGGGGGCCGCCATGCGCTCCACGCTCTCGCCCTGCAGCCGCCGGGCCAGGGCCGCCCGCTCCCCGTCCAGCCCCAGGGCGTCAAAAGCCACCACCGCCTGCTGCCACGCCTCCAGAAGGGCGCGCAACTGGCCGGCACCGCGGCGCACGGCGGCCGCCGGGTTGTTCAGCTCGTGGGCCAGGCCGGCGGCCAGGGTGCCCAGGGCGGCCATCTTTTCGCGCTGCACCAGCACCGCCTCAGTGCTCCGCAGGCGCTGCCCCACGGTCCGCAGGATGGCGCCGGCGGCGCCGGGGCTGGCGGTGAGCAACTGCCGGAACGAGTCCTGGCCGATGCGGAACACGCGGCTGTCCGCCAGGGCGCGGACGGTGGCCGTGCGGGGCGCCTGCTCCAGGAGCGACATCTCGCCGATAAAGTCGCCGGGCACCCGCCGGGCGAGGACGACCTGGCGGTCGCCGCTCTCCTTGACCACCTCGAACTCGCCCTCGGCGATGACGTACATGGCGTCGCCGGGATCTCCCTCTGCCATGAGGACCTCACCGGCGGCCAGCCGCACGTCCTGCACCATGCTGCACAGGCGCTCCAGGTCGGCCCGCGGCAGGGCGGTGAACAGCGGCAGGCGCCCCAAAAAGTCGGCCGCCGTCGCATCCCTCGCCGCCGCCCCGGGCGATGCCATTTCAGGCGTCAGGTGCATGGCTCACGCCTCCAGCAGGGCCCGAACCCGGGCCTGGGCGAGGAACGAGGCGCGCAGCTCGTCGCTGCCGGCGTGGTCGGCAATGTAGCCCAGGATGGCGACCGCCTGGGCCCGAAGGTCGTCCGCGCCGTTGCCGTCGCCCGCCTGCGCGGCCGTTTCCGCCAGCCCGGCCAGGATGGGCCACAGCACGTTCCGGGCGCCCAGCGCCTCGGCCCGCCGGCGCGCCGTGTCGAGGGCCGCGTGGGCCTCGTCGCCGCGGCCCTGGGCCAGGAGGGCCCGGCCCAGGTAGCACAGCAGCTCGGGCACAAAGGCGTGCAGCCCCCAGGCTTCCATGGTCCTGTAGCGGCCGGCCAGGGCCTCGGCCCGGGCATACTCCCCCTGCGCCAGGGCCAGCTTGGGCTCGAAGGACAGGATCAACGGCGTGAAGAGCGCCAGGTGGTCCCCGAGATCGCGCTGGATCTGGGTCAGGATGGCCTCGGCCCCGGAGTGGTCGCCCTTGAGCAGATAGAGCTCGGCCATGCGGATAAAGGCCCAGTTCCACCACAGGTGCATGTGCACCGAGGGCGCGGTCAGGGAGAGGCGCACCAGCTCCAGCCCGCGGTCGACTTGCCCCAGGTCGCCGTAGACGAGGGCCAGGTCGCTGCGGGTGACGAGGAGGGGGGCGACAAAGCCCGCCTCTTCGGCCAGGCGGATGCATTCCTGCATGACCGCCAGCGCGCGCCCCAGATCGCCGCGGGCGTGGTGCGCCAGGCCGACGTACATGCGGCTGTAGGCCTGGCCCCACAGGTTGTCGATGGACTGGCTGAGGGCAAATGCCTCGTCAGAGACGCGGATGGCCTGGTCGTAATCGCCAGTAAAGGTGCTGAACAGCGTCAGGTTCGTCAGGTTGTCGGCCAGCATGGGCCGGTTGTCCATCTCTTCCCACAGCGCCCGCGCCTCGTCCAGCACCGCCCGGCCGCGGGCCACCTGGCCCACGTCCAGGTAGACCTGGGCCAGGTCGTGGAGGGTAAAGGCCAGCAGCTCCCGGCTGCCCAGCTCGCGGGCCAGGGCCAGCGACTCCTCGCCGTGGATCAGGGCCTGGTCGGCGCGGCCCGAGCGCTCGTGGAGCAGCAGCAGGTTCCACAGGATGCGCGCCTCGGCCTCCCGGTCGCCCAGCTCGCGGGCCAGGAGCAGCGCCCGGTCGCACAGGTCCTGGGCCGTGAGCACGTCGTGGACCGCCGTGGGTGAGGCGTGGATGGTGGCCGAAGCGACCAGGACCGCCAGCTCCAGGTCCCGATCTCCCAGGCCCTGGGCCAGCTCCTCCGCCTCCAGGTAACCGTCGCGGGCCTCCTCGTAGCGCGACGACAGCTCCAGGGCCCGGCCGCGGCCCAGGAACAGCCGCTTCCAGGGGGGTGCCTCCACCCCCGGCCGGCGGGCCACCTCCAGGGCGCGGTTGTAGTGGGCCACCGCCTCGTCGTTGGCGTACAGCCGCAGGGCGGCGTCGCCGGCCCGCAGGTAATAGGCCACGGCGCGGGGGTCCCGCGCCTCGTCAAAGTGGTGGGCCAGGCGCGGCGCGAACTCGTCCAGGCGGTCGGTAAAGAGGCTCTCCAGGATCTCGGCCACGCGCCCGTGCATCTCCCGCCGGCGCCGGCGCAGGATCGAGCGGTAGGCGGCCTCCTGCGTCAGGGCGTGGCGAAAGGTGTACTCCAGCTCGGGCACGCGGGCCGCCTCGAGGATGAGGCCCGCACGCTGCAGCACCCGGAGCTGCTCGTCCAGGTCGATCTCGCGCTCCAGGGCCAGCTCCAGCACGCGATAGTAAAACGAGCGGCCGGCCACCGAGGCGAACTGCAGGACGTGGCGGGCCACCTCGTCCAGGCGGTCGACGCGGGCGGTGAGGAGGGCCTGCAGGCTGTCGGGGATCGAGATCTCGTCCACGGGCAGGACCATCTGCCAGCGCGTGCCGCTGGCGTC
>JAAYZQ010000137.1 GCA_012514775.1 Anaerolineaceae bacterium | reverse complement strand
GTGCGCCTGCTGGCGGTGTCCTTTGCCAGCGGCCTGGTGCTGACCAGCCTGGAGGCCCTGTGGCAGCCCCACTTTGCCGGGCTGCTGGGGGGCAGCGAGGGCCGCACGCTGCTCTTCGGGCTGATCATGGGCGGCAACTTTTTTGCCGGCATGGCCGGCAACCTGCTGTCCACCCCCTTGCTGCGCCTGCTCAAGGGGCGCCACGGGCTGGCCGCCGCGCTCTTTCAGGGGCTGCGCGGCCTGGGCCTCGTCTTTCTGGCGCTGCAGGTGGCTCCCGTGCCGGCGATCCTGCTGTTCTGGTGGGTGTACCTGGGCATGGGCGTTGTCAACTCGCCCCACGCCACCATGATGAACGCCGAGATTCCGTCGGAGCAACGCTCGTCGATGCTGTCCCTGGAATCGCTCGTCGTCTACCTGGGCAGCATCCTGGGCAGCGCCGGCCTGAGCTACCTGGCCGAACAGACCTCCGTCGGCGTTGCCTGGTTTGCCGGAGGGGTGGTATTGGTGTTATCATTGGGCCTGTACCTGAGCATCGACGCCCTGCCCGGGCGAGAGGAGAAACGCCATGTCTCAAGCCTCACCCTTGTCGAGCCCGATCAAACGGCAGACGCTGGCTGAACAGGTCGCCGGGGCCATCCGTGAGTCCATCCTGCTTGGCGACCTGGAGCCGGGGGCCGGCCTGCCCACCGAGGCCGAGCTGGCGGCGCAGCTCGGCGTGAGCCGCAGCGTGGTGCGCGACGCGACGCGCATCCTCATGGCCCAGGGCCTGGTCGACGTCCAGCACGGCAAGGGCGTGTTCGTCACCGGCTCTCAGACGGAGGCCTTTGGCGAGGCCCTCCTGCTGGCCCTGCGCCGGGCCGGCGCCACGGCCTGGGACGTGGAGCAGTTCGAGCAGCTGCTGCTGCCCGAGGCCGTGGCCCTGGCGGCCACGGCGGCGACGGACGAGGACGTGGAGCGGCTGACGGCTGCGGTGGACGCCTACGCGGCCCGCTTTGCCGACTACCAGTCCCGCTGGGCCAGGGGAGAGACCACCCCTGGTGAGCGCGAGCATCTGCGCGAAGGCTCGCGGTCGGTCATGCTGGCAGTGCTAGACGCCACGCACAACGAGGTCCTTCGCCAGTTGGGGCCGGCGCTCCTGCGCCTGCGCGCCCTGCGCAGTTGGGTGGCCGAGGACGAGGGCCCCGTCCGGGCGGCCGAGGCCGCCACGCGCGCCGAGACCGCCTACCTGCAGGCGATCCTGGAGGCCGTTACGCGCCGCGACCCGGAACAGGCCCGGGCGACGATGCGGAATCTGCTGCGGCTGCCCCCGGAGGCCATCGACGCCATGCGCCGCACGCCGGCCGGCGAGACACCCGTCATCCCGGTGTCCATCGCGCGCTGGACGCGGCAGCTCCAGGAGACGTGAGGGGGGAGTGGCTTGCGGCGGCACCGGAACCTTCCGTGTCCCCGTTGACTTGCAGGTCGTATTCTGCTATACTGTGGTTGATCTTGCGCACAAGGAACATCACCGTCTCGCGGCCGCCTGGAACAGCCGGCGACGTCGTGCCGGGCGGCGAGCCTTCAGTGCGGACAGCGAGCCAAGCCCACGGCCAGACGAACTGCCATAGCAGCCGTAGCAATTTCAGAGGAAGGGAAGAAAGTACATGGCTGCGTGCCTGCAACCAACCATCCCCTCGTGGTGGTGCGACAGATGAGCCGCCGTCGATACCAGGTGCGCTATCCCCGGCGGCGCGTCATCCGCAGCGTGTTGAGGGCGCTGAACCGGGTTCTGTTTGCCCTCCTGACGCATCTGGAGGTCACGGGCCGCGAAAACCTGCCCGAAGAGGGCCCGCTGCTGGTGGCCTTGAACCACTTTTCCTTCACCGACCCGGCCGTCATCTTGCGCGCGGTCCCCTGGCCGCTGGAGGTGCTGGGCGGGTTCCGCCTGCCCAACTCGCCCTTCTGGGGTGGCTGGATCTTGAAGCTGTGGGGCTACCTGCCTGTCCACCGCGGCACCGGCGCCCGGGATGCGCTGCGCCTTGCCGAGGACGTGCTGGCCCAGGGCGGCGTGGTGGGCATCGCGCCGGAGGGTGGGTCGTGGGCCACGGTGCTGCGGCCGCCACGTCCCGGCGCGTCCTTCCTGGCCGCGCGATCTCACGCCAGGATCTTGCCCGTGGGCATCGACGGCAGCGACAAGATCTTTGCCTGCCTTTTCAAGGGCCGGCGGGCGCGCGTCACGGTGCGCATCGGCCAACCCCTCGGGCCGTTCTACGTGAACGGGCGCGGGCAGGAGCGCCGCCGCCAGTTGGACGAGCTGGGCCACCGCATCATGCGCGAGATAGCCAACCTGATACCGCCCGAGCGCCGGGGCTACTACTCGGACGATCCGGCCGTCCGTGCCGCCGCCGAGGGAACCGAGGTCTATCCCTGGGAGGGCGTGGCCGAGCTCTGATCCGGCGGCGCGCTGCTTGAACGTCAACGGGCCCTGCCTGCAGGCAGGGCCCTTGGACGTGTGTCACCCAACGGGTTGCCGATTCTCGCTTCTTTGCCTTTTTCTCGTTGTGGTGCTATACTCGTAGCGCGCCTGAGGGACCATCCTGGGCGATGGCGTTGCAGGATGGCGCAAGCCGAAGGCCGCATGGCGATCAAGGATGCTCACTGTAACGATGACGTTTTGTCGACGATGGAACCAACCGTCGAGCCCATTCGGGGCTCGGGCCAGGCCGCACAGCGCTGGCCGTTTTTGCTTTGGGGGGGCGGTCTCCCCTGGACCGCCCTGGTGAGCCCCATGACCCCCGACGATGCCCTTCTCGCAGCGTTTTCCGAGCTGGCTCCCGATTACGAACGGACCATGAACCGTGAGCTGGAGCAGTACCTCGGGGTCGGCTACCAGGCCTTTGTCGAGGGGTTGCTGGCCCGGGCGGCCGTGGGGCCTGACGACTGGGTGCTGGACGTGGCGACGGGCACGGCCCTGATCCCCCGCCGGCTGGCTGTCTCCAGGGACGGCCACGGCAGCGGCCGGGCCGTGGGTGTTGACATAACGCCGGCCATGCTCAGCGGAGGGAACAGGGCCATTCGTGCCGGGAACCTCTCGGCCACCGCGTTCCTGGTCGGCGGTTCGGGCATGGAGCTGCCGTTTGCCCCGCAGGTCTTTGACGTCGCCGTCTGTGCCTTTGGCACGCACCACATGGACGCGCCTCGCCTGCTTCGGGAGACGCGCCGCGTCCTGCGGCCCGGCGGGCGGCTGGTGCTGGCCGAGGCGGGCGCGCCCTCCTACTGGCGCACCGTTGCCGGCCGCCTGGTGCTCAAGGTCATGCTCTCGGCGTTCGGCCTGACCCAATCGAGGTCCAGAAACCAGATCGAGGAGGATGCCTTTAGACAGATGCACACCGCCGCAGAATGGCGCGCCATGCTTTCCAATGCCGGTTTCGGTGCGATCCAGGTGCGCGAATCGCGCGCGCGCCGTGCCTGGTATCCTCGCGCCCTGACCATGTACGCAGAGGTTGCATAGATCGAGCTTGCCGGGAGGACGTTCCAGGCAGGGGTCGCGACAAAAAGGAGAGGTGCGACGAATGGAAAAGCCAGCAGACTTGATACGGCAGGGCCGAAGCGAAGAAGTATGGAAGCGGTACTGTGGCTTCCTGGACATTACCCTGGAGCAGTTTATGGATATCCAGGAGCGGCTGCTGCTTGAACAGTTGCAGCTCATGGGCCGGTCAGAGTTGGGTCGGACGATCATGGGGGAGCACCCCCCGCAAAGCGTCCAGGAATTCCGCGAGCGCGTGCCGATTACGACCTACGAGGACTATGCCTTCTGTCTCGACGAGCGGAAGGAGGACCTTCTGCCCGAAAAGCCGGTCGCCTGGGCGCACACCTCGGGGCGCTCGGGCAGTTACAAGTGGTACCCGTGCACGGCCCGCTCCTTTGCCAAGATCGGCGAGGGGGTGCTGGCCTGGCTGATCCTGTCCACGACCAACCAGCGGGGAGTGGTGCGCCTGGAGCCTGGCGATATCCTGGTCTATAACGTGGCGTCGCGGCCGTACATGAGCGGCTTCGGGGCCATGAGCCTGGCCGAGCTGTTCGAGATGCGCTACGTGCCGACCGTCGAAGAGATGGAGCAGATGAGCTTTCAGGAACGCATCCAGGCCGGCTTTCGCATGGGCATGCGCACCGGCATCGACGTCGTCGGCTCCATCAGCTCGGTCCTGGTCAAGATCGGAGACGAGTTCTCCAAGGGGGCCTCGGCCAAGGTCTCGGCGGCCATGCTCCATCCGGCCGTGCTCGCGCGCATGGGCCGCGCCTGGGTCCGCAGCCGCCTTGCCCGCCGCGCGATCCTGCCCAGGGATCTGTGGCGCGTGAAGGGGATCATGGTCAGCGGGATGGACACCGACATCTACCGGGATCGGATCCGGGAATACTGGGGCGTGGAGCCGACGGAGGGCTATGGCATGACAGAGGGGCCGGCCACCATCGCCGTGCAGGCCTGGGACCGCAAGGGGCTCTACTTTCTGCCCGACGTCTCTTTCCTGGAGTTCATTCCCGAGACGGAGTGGACGCGCTGGCGGGCCGACGAGAGCTACATGCCCAAGACGGTCCTGCTCAACGAGGTGGAGCTGGGCACGCGCTACGAGGTGGTCCTGACCAATTTCTACGGCGGGCCCATGATGCGCTACCGGCTCCACGACCTGGTCGAGTTTGTCCGCTATCGCGATGAGGACGAGGGGATCGAGCTGCCCAGCATGACCTTTGCCGGGCGCGTCGCCGACCTCATCGACCTGGCCAACTTTACGGGACTCATCGACGAGAAGCTGATCTGGCAGGCCATCGCCAACACGGGCATCCCCCACGAGGAGTGGGCGGTCCGCAAGGAGCTCCTGGGCGAGCACGCGGGCCTGCACCTGTACATCGAGCTGAAAGAAGACGTGGCGGCCGAGGACGTGGCGCAGCGGGTGCACGAGCAGTTGATGGACTTGAACCCCTTCTACGTGGACCTGGTCAGCTTCCTGGAGATTCGGCCCATGCAGGTGACCGTGCTGCGGCAGGGCACCTTCCAGCGCTACACGCAGAAGCAGATGGCCGCCGGGGTCGACGTCGCCCACCTGAAGCCGCGGCACATGAACGCGCCCGATGCCGTCATCGCGGACTTGCTGCATGCCGGCGACGGGACGGGCGGATGAGGCGCGGCAGGCGCGCCGGAATCGTCGGGGATGACGAATCAATGACGGGGAACCGATGCTAGAGGTCCGTTTCTGGATCCTGACCCTTACACCCCTGCTGACCCTTATCACCTACCTCGCCCTCGGGAATGTGGTCCTGCGGCGGGCGGTCAGCTCTCGCCTGCAGCGCATGTTTGCCATCTATCTCCTGGCCATGGCGCTGTGGAGCCTTGGCTCGGCTTTGCAGCGCCTGGACCCGGGCCACATCCTCCTGTGGAACAAGGTGACGACGGGCAGTGCCCTGGCCATGCCGCTTTCCTTCTGCGGCTTTGTCCTGGTGTTCCTGGATCAGAAGCTGAACAACCTGTTGCGGGTGGGTATCGCCGCCGGCGTGGTGCTGCAGGTAGCCAACGCCTTTGGCCTCCTGGTCCAGGATGTTGCGCTCCTGGAAGGCGGCTTGTTGAGCTTCAAGCTGAGGCCCCTGGGCTACCTGATGTCGTTCTGGACCGGCTCCTACCTGATCCTTGGCGTCATCTGGCTGGCGCGGGCGCGCGAGCGGACGTCGAACCCGGTGCAGCGCAACCGCATCTTGTACCCCCTCGCCGGCGGCACCATCGTCCTCGCCGGCGGGCTCAGCAACCTCGTCGACGTAGTGTCCACCTATCCCGTCGACCACGCGGCCAACCTGCTGAACGCCATCCTGTTGACCTATGCCATCCTGCGCTACCACCTGGTGGATATCTCGCTCGTCGTCCGGAAGGGGCTCCTCTACACCATCCCGACGGCGATCATCGGCGTCGCCTACTTTCTCATCGTCGCCCTGGCGACCAGCCTCTTTCACGCCCTGACGGGACTCCAGATATTTATCATATCCCTCCTGGTGGCGGCCATCGCCGCCGTGGCGGCGCAACCCCTGCGCGATCGGGCGCAGCTCTGGATCGACCGGCTTTTCTTCCGGGAAAAGTACGATGCCAGCCTCATGCTCCAGGATCTCAGCCGCACGACGGCGTCCATTCTGGACCTGGATCTACTGACGGGCATCATCCTGGACAGCATCACGTCGACGATCCACATCCGCATGGCGGGGTTCTTCTTGCGGCAGGAGGGCAGCGGCGAGTTCCGCCTGGGAGCCCAGCGCGGCCTGGAGCACCAGGGCCACCAGCGCCTGCGAAACGATCACCCCCTGGTGAGCTGGCTGTCGGAGCACGACAATGCCCTGGACCGTGGGGAGCTGGATCTCTTTCCCGGTTTCAAGGCCCTTTGGGGCGAAGAGATGCGGGCCCTCACCGCCCTTGGGGCCGAGCTGTTCGTGCCGCTCAAGGCCAAAGGCGAGCTGGTGGGCATTCTCGCCCTGGGGCCCAAGCTCTCCGAAGAGCCGTACACCGCCGACGATCAGCGCACGCTGACGACCCTGGCCAACCAGATCGCCACCGCCCTGGAAAATGCGCGCCTGCACGAAGAGACCCGCCGCCGGTATCGCGAGCTGGTGTTGTTGAACCGGATCATTGCCGCGTCGGCCACCAGCCAGGACCTGGAGTCGATGCTGCACACGGTCTGCCAGGAGCTGGTCCTGGCCTACAGCGTGGATTGGGCCTGGGCCGTGGTCCTCGACGCCGATGGCAGCAGGGCGTCGGCGGTAAACATCCCGGCCATGGCGCTGTCAGCCCTGGCCCGGGGAGTGGTGCAGTCGACCGGCACGTTGGCCTCCCGGCCCGGCGAGGCCGTCCAGCCCACGGCCTGGACCCTCGAAGCCAGCGCCGACCCGCTGCTGGCCTACGTCCTGGAGCGCCAGAGGCTGGTCGTCGTCCATGCCTTCCAGGCCGACGTGCAACTGGCTCCCGTCCGCGAGCAGATGATATCCTTTGGCATGGCCAGCCTGCTTGCCCTGCCCCTCTCCGTCGAGGGACGGGCGGAGGGGGTGCTGTGCCTGGCGTCTCGGGCGCCTCGCGAATTCTCGTCCCACGAGATCGGCCTGGCCCTGCGTGTGGCCGAGCAGTTGTCGGGCGCCCTCGCCCGGGCCCGCCTGGTCGAGACCCAGCAGCGTTTGAGCACGGTCGTCGAGCAGTCGGCCGAGGCGGTCATGATCACCGACGTCGACGGCACCATTGTCTACGTCAACCCGGCCTTCGAGCAGCTTTGCGGCCACGCCCGCGCCGAGTCCATCGGACGCAACCCGAAAGAGTTCCTGGACGGCAAGGGAGAGGGCACGCTCTACTGGCAGCTCGCCCGCTGCATGGATGACAAGGAGGTGCAACAGGGCCGGGTTGTGAGCAGGAAAAAGAACGGCGACACCTACACCGTCGACGCCATCGCAACTCCCGTGCGAAACCAGGCAGGGGAGGTGGTCAACTATGTGACGACCATGCGCGACGTGAGCCGCGAGATGCAACTGCAGGAGCAGTTCCGCCAGTCGCAAAAGATGGAAGCCCTGGGCCGCCTGGCCGGCGGCATCGCCCACGACTTTAACAACCTACTGACGGTCATCCACCTCTCCACCCGGCTGTTGGAGCAGCAACTGGACCAGCAAGATGCCCTGTGGCCCCACGTGCAGCGCATCGGCGAGACCGGGCAGCGGGCGGCCGCCCTCACCAAGCAATTGCTCAGCTTCAGCCGGCGGGAGGTCGTCGAAACCCAGGTGCTCGATCTGAACCACCTGGTTGAGGACATGAGCGGCATGCTCGAGCGGATCATTGGCGAGAACATCCGGTTCGAGATCTCCCTGGCCCCCGACCTGGCCCCTATCCGCCTGGACCCGTCGCAGGTGGAACAGGTGATCATGAACCTGGTGGTGAACGCCCGCGACGCCATGCCCGAGGGCGGCAGCCTGCGCATCGAGACGGCGAACGTGCGCCTCGACAGCGCCTACGCGGAAGTGCATCCCGACATGGAGCCGGGCAGCTACGTCCTGCTGTCCGTCACCGACACGGGTGTGGGCATGACCGACGAGGTGAAATCGCACATCTTTGAGCCCTTTTTCACCACGAAAGAGAGGGGACAGGGGACGGGCCTGGGCTTGTCGACCGTATTCGGCATCGTCAAGCAGAACAAGGGCCACATCCGGTTCGAGAGCGAGGTGGACCAGGGCACCACGTTCACCATCTACCTTCCCCAGGTGGAGGCCAGGGAGGACCGGGTGCTGCGCACCGTCCGGCCTTCGGAGCTGGCGATCACGCCCCCGGGCGCCGAGACGATCCTCGTCGTCGAGGACGCGGAGGACGTGCGAGAGCTAACCGTCCAGACGCTGACGGCCCACGGCTACCGGGTGCTGGCCGCCAGCGATGGCCTCAACGCGCTGCAAATCAGCTCCCAGACCGAGGGGCCCATCCACCTGCTCCTCACCGACCTGGTGATGCCCGGGATGGGCGGGCGAGAGCTGGTGAAAGCCCTGTTTCCGGTGCGCCCCGAAATGCGGATCATGTACATGTCGGCCTATGCCGACCTGCCCCTGGTGCAGCAGGCCATGTCCGACCCGTTCATCGCGTTCCTGGCCAAGCCATTCACCGTCGAGGCGCTGACGCAAAAGGTGCGGGCCCTGCTCGAGCGCCAGGCGTAGAACTCGGGTTCTCTCGTTTGCCTTTTCCACGGCACCGTGGTATACTTGTGATGTAAGGTACAAAGCCTCGCGGCTCTGACCCGGTCTCGGGGGAGCCCAGGCTCATCGAGCTATCATCCGCGATCCTTTTTCCGGCCCCGTGAGATCCAGCCGGCCAGGGGCAGCCGATACACTTCTGCCATCTCGCGCTCGTTGCCGGCGACGGCAACGCCAACGTTCGAACATCATATGCTCAACAGGAGGTTTCGATGAACAAGCAAGGACGCTGCGCGTTGGCCCTGTGCGGGGGGCTGTTGGCCCTGATCTTGATGGCCCTGGGGACGACTGCCCGGGCCCAGAGCGGCGTGCTTTTCGTGGCGCCGGATGGAGACTGCGGTGCGGCAGGGCCGTGCTTTGCCTCTGTCCGGGAAGCCGTCCTGGCCGCCAACAGGGGCGACACGGTCAAGGTGGCCGAGGGGACCTACACGGACCCGCGCCTCGAGGTGCACATCACCAAGGACCTGGCCATCATCGGCGGCTTTGCCACCACCGACTGGCAGACGTCCATGCCCGATACACGGCGCACGGTGTTGGACGCCGGCCCCACGGCCGGCCACCGGGTGATCCGGGTGGAGGGCTCGAGCGACGTCACCGTCCGGCTGGAGGGGTTGGTGGTGCAGCGGGGCAACTCGGGGCTGGCGGCCGACGGCGGGGGCATCTATGTCGTCAACGGCAACGTGACGATCCAGAACTGCGAGATACTGAACAACACCGCCACGGGGACCGTCGGCGGCGGGGGCGGCGGGGTCTTTTTGGAGGACGGAAGCCTGACTATCGTCGACTCGATCATCCGGGACAACCATTCCGGCCGCCACGGCGCGGGCCTGGGGGCGCGCCACGGCACGCTCCTGGTGACCGGCAGCCTCATCGAAAACAACACCTCGACGGACATGGGCGGTGGGGCGATGCTGAACGGGGCCGACGCCACGCTGCGGAACAACACCATCCGCGGCAATTCGCTCATGGGCGTGTTTATCACGTCGGGCACGGCCGTCCTGGAGGACAACATCATCGAGGACAACGATTCGACGGGCAACGGGGGCGGCATCGGCCTGGACGGCGTGCAGCCGCCGAGCGTCACGGCGAGCCGCAACGTGATCCTGGGCAACGCGGCGGCGTCGGGTGGCGGGGTGGGCATCAGCGCCGGCACCATGGCGCTGTACAACAACGACATCATCAGCAACACGGCCACGTCTGACGGCGGGGGCATCGCCGCCTGGGCCAACGGCAGCCTCATCACCCTCGTCGGGAACCGCCTGGCGTACAACGTCGGCGGCAGCCAGGGTGGCGGCGCCCTGTACGTCGTCGACGGTAACCTGAAGCTGGAGAGGAACGCCGTCATGCACAACCAGGCGCCCGGCACCTTTGGCGGGGCCATGGTCATCGCCGGCGGCCACGTCGACGGCATCAACGACGTCATCGCCAACAACTCTTCCATGGCCCAGGGCATCTACCTTTCGGGTGGCAACCTCGTGGCGCGGCACTGGACCCTGGCCAACAACGGGGATTTCGCCCTTTGGGCCAACGGCGGCAGCGCGCGGCTGACCAACACCATCGTCTCGTCGCACACGGTGGCCGGCTACTGGGGCGCGGACGTCGTCGCCGACCGCACCCTCTTTTACAAGAACGGCACCCGCTGCGGCAACGGGGCGTCGTGCACCAACTATATCACCGGCTTTCCGGCCTTTGCCGACGAGGAAGCGGGCGATTTCCACATCGGCTCCAAATCGCTGGCCATCGACGCCGGGATTGACGCGGGCGTGCGCAACGACATGGACCGCGAGCCTCGCCTTGGCACGCCCGACCTGGGCGCCGACGAGTACTGGGCGCCGGGGGCCCTGAAGTACATCTACCTGCCGCTGGTCCTGCGCGCCTCGCCGTAGCCCGACCCGGAGCGCAACCTGACGTGTCGCAGATTTGACTTGTGCTGCCCAATGATGGTACACTGCTCACGGTCACCGCGGACCCCACGCACCGGTCGAGTTGCCGGCCCCGTACGAGGCCGGCCCAGATGCTACGGAGCAGGGAATGACTACCATCAACGATTTGAGCCTCAGAATCGCCGGCGCAGCCGGCCAGGGAGTGGAGTCCAGCGGCGCGGGGTTTGCCCAGGCGCTAGCCCAGGGCGGCCTTCACGTCTTTGCCCTCCAGGACTATATGTCGCGCATTCGCGGCGGCCTGAACTTTTTCGAGCTCAGGGTCCACGAATTGCCCCTCTATTGCCACGACGATGCCATCCACATCCTCCTGGCCCTCAACGAGGAGGCGCTGCAAGCCTTCTGCGACGACGTCGTGCCGGGGGGTGGCATCATCTACGACCAGGACCTGAAGGTGGAGGCGGCGGCCGTCGCCGGCGGCCCCGACCCCCTCCGGAACGCCATGCCCGTGCCCCTGGTGGAGATTGCCAAGGAGCACGGCGAGCGGGTGATGGCCAACACCGCGGCCCTGGGCGCCGCGGCCGGCGTGACGGGCTATTCCTACGAGCGTATGGCCGACGTCATCCGCCAGAACTTTCGGCGGAAGGGGGGCGAGGTGGTGGCCGCCAACCTGCGCGTGGCGCGGGCCGCCTATCTGTATGCCGAGGAGCGCTATGCCGCCGGCTTTCCCTGGAAGCTGGCCGCGGTGCCCGACGCGCCCCGGCGGCTCCTGGTGGGCGGCAACCAGGCCTTTGCCCTGGGCGCCCTGGCCGGCGGCTGTCGCTTCGTGTCGGCCTATCCCATGACGCCCGCCACGTCCATCATCGAGTGGATGGCCAGGCACGAAGAAGAGTACGGCGTGGTCACCAAGCACGCCGAGGACGAGATCGCCGCCATCTGCATGGCCATTGGCGCCAACTTTGCCGGGGCGCGGGCCATGACCGCTACCTCGGGCGGCGGCTTTTCCCTCATGGTCGAAGCGCTGGGGCTGGCCGGCATGTGCGAGGTGCCCCTGGTGGTCGTCGAGGCCCAGCGCGGCGGCCCGTCCACCGGCCTGCCCACCCGTACGGAGCAGAGCGACCTGCTCTTTGTCCTCAACGCCAGCCAGGGCGAGTTCCCCCGCCTGCTCGTGGCGCCCGGCACCATCGAGGAGTACTTTCAGTGCGGCTGGCGGGCCTTTAATCTGGCCGAAAAGTACCAGACGCCGGTCCTCGTCCTCTCGGACCAGTTGCTGGCCGCCTCGCTGCGCACCCTGGACCCCGGCGCCCTCGACCTGGAGAGCGTGGTCATCGACCGGGGCAAGCTGTTGGGCAGCGAGGAGCTGGATGCCCTGGCCGAGCCCTACAAGCGCCACCGCTTTGTGGACGACGGCATCTCGCCCCGGGCCGTGCCCGGCCATCCGAAGGCCGTGTATGCCACGGCCAGCGACGAGCACGACGAGTTCGGCCACATCACCGAGGACGCCGAAAACCGCCGGCTTATGATGCAAAAGCGGATGCGCAAGCAGGAGGTGGCCCTGCGGGAGATGGCGCCGCCCACCTGCTACGGCCCCGACGGGGCGCCCATCGTCCTGGTGGGCTGGGGCTCGACCTACGGCGTGCTGCGCGAGGTCGTCGACCGGCTCCAGGGCCGGGCGCGCCTGGTCCACTTTTGCGACCTATGGCCCTTCCCGGCCAGGGCGGCCCGCCAGGCCCTCAAGGGCGGCAAGCTCGTGGTCGTGGAGAACAACTATACCGGGCAGCTCGCCCGCTTCTTGCAGGGCGAGCTGTGCATGCCGATCCATCACACCATCAGCCGCTACGACGGGCGCCCCTTCGCGCCCGGCGACGTGCTGGCGGGCCTGGAGGAGGTGGCCTGATGTCCGTCGCTCAGCCCGTCACTCAGAAGGACTACGCGAGCCCCGTCAAGCCCACCTGGTGCCCCGGGTGCGGCGATTTCGGCATCCTCGCCGCGGTCAAGGGGGCGCTGGTGCAGGCCGGCCTGGCGCCCCACGAGATCCTGGTCGTCAGCGGCATCGGCTGTGGCAGCAAGCTGCCCGACTATGCCCACGTTAACGGCTTCATGACGCTCCACGGCCGGGCGGTGCCCATCGCCACGGGCGCCCGCCTGGTGAATCCCGGGCTGAAAACGCTGGTCGTCCACGGCGACGGCGACGGCATGGGGCTGGGCATGGGCCATTTTGTGCACGCCGCCCGGCGCAACGTGGAGATCGTGGACCTGTTGCAGAACAACCAGATCTATGGCCTGACCAAGGGCCAGTATTCACCCACCAGCGATCCCGGTTTTGTGACGAGCACCTCGCCGGCGGGCGCCCTGGACCTGCCCGTGTCGCCGGCGGCCCTGGCCCTGGCGGCGGGCGCCACCTTTGTGGCGCGGGGCTTTGCCGGCGACGTCAAGCACCTGTCGGGCCTGATTGCCCGGGCCCTGGCGCACAAGGGCTATGCCCTGATGGAGATCCTCCAGCCGTGCGTCACCTTTAACCGCAAGAACACGTACGACTGGTATCGCGAGCGGGTGTACGACCTGGAGGGCAGCGGCTACGATCCCACCGACCGGGTTGCCGCCTTCCAGAAGGCGCTGGAGTGGGGCGATCGCATCCCCCTGGGCGTCCTGTACCAGGTCCGGCTGCCTACCTACGAGGAGCAGGTGGCCGGGCTGCGGATGGGGCCCGTGGCGACGCGCCGCCTGGAACCGCTGACCGCCGAGCAGGTGGAGCGGCTGCGCGCCGAGTTTGGTTGACCGTGGCCGGCGCGGGCCGGCCTGGATCCATAGACCTTATCAAGAAAGAGGAGGTGTAGCAATGGCGTACGTGATTACGGAGCCCTGCATCCGCGATGGGAGCTGTGCCGAGGTGTGCCCCGTGGAGTGCATCGTGCCTGGCCCCGAGGGCGATGCCCAGTGGGGGATGGCCTACTGGATCGATCCCGACACCTGCATTGACTGCGGTGCCTGCGCGCCCGAGTGCCCGGTGGACGCGATCTATCCCGAGGACGAGGTGCCGGAGGAGTACAAGGACTGGATCGACAAGAACCGCAATTTCTACACGGAGGGTCCGGGCTACTCGGCCGCCTGATCCTTGAATCCACGAGGGGGCCGCGGCCATTGCCCGGCCCCCTCGCTCTTTTACGGCCTCGTTCGGAGCATCGCAAGGATCAACTGGGAGGCGAAGGCCGCAGGGCCTGTCAGCTCTGCAGCGCGGCCAGCACCTCGCGGCTGTGGTCCTTCGGGGTGACCTTGGGAAAGACCTTGACGATGGTGCCCTCCTCGTCGACGATGAACGTGGAGCGCAGGATGCCCTCGTAGGCCTTGCCAAACATCTTTTTCTCCCCCCAGGCCCCGTACATGTCGGCCACCCGGTGGTCGGGGTCGCTCAGCAGGGCAAAGGGCAGGTTGTACTTGGCCTTGAACTTGTCGTGGGACTTGATCGTGTCGGGGCTGACCCCCAGGACGGCGGCCCCGGCGGCGACAATGTCCGAATGGTCGTCACGGAAAGCGCACGCCTCGGCCGTGCAGCCCGGCGTGTCGTCCTTGGGGTAGAAGTAGAGGACCACCTTCTGCCCGCGATAGTCGGACAGGCTGACCTCCTGGCCGCCGTCGGACACGAGGGTGAAATCGGGTGCGGGATCGCCGGCTTTTAGCATCGTTCCCTCCATCGAGTATTTGTCGATTATTGTACACCGAATGGGGGCGGAGGGCAAGGGGAAGGGCGAGGGGTGCGGAAGGGCGTTGTCAACGAATGGGGAACGAATAAACGAATCCGGCGTGTTCTCATTCGGTTATTCGTTTCTTGATTCGTTGGCAGGGGTATCGGCGCACTCCCCGAGCCCGATCACCGGCAGCTCGTCGTCGCACTGGCGGGGGTGGCAGGGCCATCGCATTCGCTGCCCCGGAGGTGCAATGCACTTTTGCCCACCGGTACAGGCGATGCAGCCGCGAGGACCTGCGGGTTCGTGAAGGGCGTTCCCGGCCTGTGGAAGTGCATTGCACCTGGCCTGGGCGGTTGCCCCGCAAGATGTTCGCTCCCGCCAGATCGCCAGATCTGGCGGTGTCTGCCCCAAGCCGGCGATCCAGGCGGAGCGGAAGAGCGGAGACAGGGTTGCACCTCGCCATATTTCGAACTGCCAGGCATGGGCGCCGT
>JAAYZQ010000014.1 GCA_012514775.1 Anaerolineaceae bacterium | reverse complement strand
GGCCCCCGACAAGTCGGGGAGTCCGGGGCGCGGACGGCTCTGGAGCCCCCGACTTGTCGGGGCAGGCGCGCAGGGACGACGGCCTGGCCCCCGACAAGTCGGGGAGTCCGGGGCGCGGACGGGGTGTCGGAGTTGCAGGGGCAGCGACCGCCGCCATCTTGACAGCCCGGGGGCGCCGTGTTATAGTTTTCACAGCCTAGACCTCCGTGCCTCAAGGGCGAGGAGAGTTCGGACTGGCAAAGGAGTCACAAAGGGATGAGACGTCTTCTGTCGCTGCTTCTGGACAGGCGCCTGCAGATCGTTCTGGTTGCCTGTTTTTCCCTGGTGGCTGCCCTCACCGTGGGCCTGAACGCGCTGGCCGTGTCGCAGGTAATCCGCGACTACCTGGAGACGGCTGAGACCGACCTGGTGGCCCGCGACATGGACCTGGCAAACGCATTCTACGGGCTCAAGCTGGACGAAGTGGCCGCCATTAGCTACCGGTTGGCCCTCGACCCCTGGGTGAACGACGCCCTCCCCGACGCCATCCGCGACCGGCCCGACGCGCAGCGGCTCATCGACCAGCAGATCACCAACAAGATCACCGTCCTGTCCCTGGGCGGCACCCACGTCATTGCCGTCCTCGACGCCCGCGGCAACATTGTCGTGGGCCGGGTCATTTCGGCGGAGAACGAGCTGCTGCCCATGCTCACGTCGGGCAGCCTGGCCGGCCTGCCCATCGTGGAAGAGGTGCTGGCCACGGGCGAGCCCCAGGCGGCGACCGAGATCGCGCCGGCAGAGCTGTTGCAGCAGGTCGGCCTCGACGACCAGGCACTCATCGCCCTGGTGGACACGCCCAGGGCCATGCCCGAGCCCTTTGACCCGCGGGAAGGGACGGCCGGGCTGGCGCTCATGGGCGTCAGGCCGCTGACGGGGGACGACGGCCGGGTCGTGGGCGCCGTCCTCTCCGCCCACCTGCTGAACAACGACTTTACGCTGGTGGATCGCATCAAGGAGGTCGCCGGCGTCGACACGGTCACCATCTTTTTCGGCGACATGCGCGTCTCCACCAACGTCATGACCGAACACGAAGAGCGGGCCGTGGGCACCCGCATCTCCGAGGACGTATACCAGCGCGTGCTGCTCCAGGGGCTGGACTATGTGGGGCGCGCCTACGTCGTCGACAAGTGGTACATCACGCGCTACGAGCCGCTGCGCAGCTATACGGGCGACGTCGTAGGCAGCATCTATGTCGGGGCCCTCGAGTCGGGCCTGCGGTCCCTGTCCACCAGCATGTCCAACCAGGTGGCCCTCATTGCTCTCGTCTCCATCGTCCTGGCCGGGGTGATTGCCATCCCGGTCTCCAGGGTCATCCTGCGGCCCATCGCCGAGCTGGTGCGGGCCAACCAGCGGGTCGCCCAGGGCGACATGACCGCGCGGGTCCATCCCCGGGGCCAGGGCGAGCTGGCCGTGTTGGGCCGCACCTTTAACAGCATGGTTGAAGCCCTGCAAGAGACCCAGCAAAAGCTGCTGCGCGCCTTCGAGAACATGGCCGAGACCCTCCAGGAAACCCAGAAAGAGCTGCTCCAGAAGGAAAAACTGGCGTCCATGGGCCAGCTCGCCGCCGGCGTGGCCCACGAGCTGAACAACCCCCTGGGCACCATCCTGCTCTATTCCAACGTCGTCTTCAAAGAGACGCCCGAGAAGGACCCGCACCGCGATGACCTGGAGCGGGTGATCGCCGAGACCAACCGCTGCAAGTCCATCGTCCGCAACCTGCTGGACTTTGCGCGGCAGAACCAGATCATGGCCCGCCCCACGGACCTGAACGACCTGCTCCGCCGCATGGCCGAGGAGCAGGCGCCGAACCCGAAGTTCAAGAACGTGCGCCTCGCGCTGGAGCTGGACCCGGAGGTGCCCGACATCCAGGCCGATCCCCTGCAACTGCAGCAGGTCTTTATCAACCTCATGGAAAATGGGGCGGAAGCCATGGAGTCCAAGGGCGGCGGAACGCTGACCATCACCACCCGCCTGGCGCCCCTGGGCCAGGGGGTCAGGATCTCGGTGGCCGACCAGGGCACGGGCATCTCGGAGGAGAACCGCGCCAAGCTGTTCAACCCGTTCTACACCACCAAGCCGCTGGGCAAGGGTACGGGCCTCGGCCTGGCCATCGTTTATGGCATCGTCAAGATGCACCGCGGCCAGATCCAGGTGCAGAGCGAAGAGGGCAAAGGGACGACCTTTACCATCACCCTGCCCCTGAAGCTGTCCGGGATGCCGCCCACTTCCGAGGTCGGGTTCGGGACGATCTAGCCGAGACGCGAGGAGTTGAGACGCGACGAGCGGGCACGGCCCCTGGGGCCGTGCCCGCTCGTCGTCTACTGCGGCGCCTGTCTCGCGGGATGGACGCCGTTGCTATGCAGGGGCCGGGGCGGCCGGCAGGCGGAAGGTGAACCGCGTGCCCCTGGACACCTCCGATTTCACCTGTATGTTGCCGCCGCACTCGGTGACGATCTGGCGGACGATGGACAGGCCCAGCCCGGTGCCATACTGGGCAAAGGCCTTGGCCTGTTCGGTGCGAAAGAACTCCTCGAAGAGGCGGGGCAGGTCGTCGGGACCGATGCCAATACCCGTGTCCTCGACGTCGCCCACCACCTCGCCGGCCTCGGGGCGCAGGTGGACCCGCACGCTGCCCCCCTCGGGCGTGTACTTGATGGCGTTGCTGATGAGGTTCGTCCAGAGCTGCTTGATGTGGCCGGGATCGGCCAGGATGGGCGGGCACTCCTCGCAGGTCACGTCCAGGCGGATGCGTTTTTGCTCGGCATCGGCGGCGTGCAGGCTGAGGACGTCATCCAGGACCTCTTGCAGCGAGACCTCCTGCTTCTTCAGCTCCACCTTGGCGTCCTTCAGCCGCGACAGGTTCAGCAGGTCGTTGACAAGGTCCAGCAACTCGCCCGACCTGAGCACCGCCCGTTCCATCATCTCGTGCTGCACCTCGGGCGAGCCATAGCCCGCCAGGATCGAGACGAGAAAGCTCTGGATGGCGGCGATGGGCGCCCGGAGTTCGTGGGCCACCTTGCGCATGAAGGCGGTCTTGATCCGGTCCAGCTCCTCGAGCATGGCCTTTTCCTGGTTCAGGCGGCGCGCCTCTTCCTCGGCCCGTTGCATACGCCGCGCTTCTTGCTCCAGCCGGCGCTTTTCCAGCCCCTTTTCCACGGCCAGCAACAGGTTGTCGTCGGAGAAGGGCTTGGCGATAAAGTCGTAGGCGCCCAGCTTCATGGCCTCCACGGCCAGCTCCACCGTCGCGTAGCCGGTGATGATGATGCACACGATGTCCGGGTCGTCGGTGCGCAGGGTGTTCATCAGCTCGATGCCGCTCACGTCGGGCATCATCACGTCCAGGAGGACCAGGTCCGGGCGGTTCTGCCGAAAAAGAGCCAGGCCCTCGCGCCCCGTAGCGGCCAGGTCCACCTGGAAGTGGTACCGGCCCAGGACTCGCCGGCACCCTTCGCGCAGGCCTTGCTCGTCGTCGACAACCAGTATGCGCTGCCCGCTCTGCTCAGCGTTCGTCATGTTGTGCATCCTCACGAAAGGGGTAGATTGGCATTGGCTCGACGCTTCTGCCAATCTACCCCGTGATTTTGACTCATCCGCCCCATCAGGCGGCGGTTTCTACTCGCACGGCGGCAACCTTGTACTCGGGGATCTTGGCCACCGGGTCCAGGGCCGGGTTGGTCAGGACGTTGGCCGCCGCTTCGGCAAAGTGGAAGGGGATGAACAGGAGCCCGGGCGGCACGCGGCGCGTGATCCACGCCCGCGTCTCGATCTCGCCGCGGCGGCTGATGACGCGCACCTTGGCCGACTTGTTCACGCCCAGGCGCCGGGCATCCTCGGGGCTCATCTCGACATAGCCCTCGGGAACCTCCCGATCCAGCTTTTCGGAGCGCCGGGTCATGCTGCCGGTGTGGTAGTGGAACATCATGCGGCCCGTGGTCAGGATCAAAGGATACTCCGCGTCAGGCATTTCGGCCGGCTCTTTGAAGGCGATGGGGCTAAAGTGGCCCAGGCCGCGGCTGAACTTGTCCTTGTGCAGGTAGGCGGTGCCCGGATGCTCCGTCGAGGGGACCGGCCACTGCAGGTGGCCGAGCTCTTCCAGGCGCTCGTACGTGGCGCCGGCGTAAGAGGGCGACAGGGCGCTGACCTCTTGAGAGATCTCGGCCGGCGAGGCGTAGGACCAGCCGGCATAGGGCGCGTCTCCGCCGTTGGAGCCCTGCATCCGCTGGGCCACCTGGGAGATGATCAGCCAGTCGGGGCGGGAATCGCCCACGGGCTCGATGGCCTTGCGAATGCGCTGGATGCGCCGGTCCGTGCCGGTGAACGTGCCGTCCTTCTCGGCAAAGGTGGTGCCGGGCAGTAAGACGTCGGCCAGGGCGGCCGTCTCGGTGGGAAAGATGTCTTGCACCACCAGAAACTCGCACTCCTCCAGCGCCGCCCCAACGTGGGTCAGGTCGGGGTCCGACACCATGGGGTTCTCGCCCATGATCCACAGCGCCTTCATGTTGCCGTGATGGACCGCGTCCAACATGCCCGTGACAGTCAGGCCGACGCGCGTGTGCGCTGTCGAGCCCCAGGCCTTCTGGAACTTTTCCTGGATGGCCTCGTTCGTCACCGCCTGGTACGCGGTATAGACGTTGGGCAGGCCGCCCATGTCGCAGGCGCCCTGGACGTTGTTCTGGCCGCGCAGGGGGTTCACGCCCGTACCCGGCTTGCCGATGTTGCCCGTCAGCATGGACAGGTTGGCGCAGGACAGGACATTGTCCACGCCCGTGGTGTGCTGCGTGATGCCCATGGTGTACAGGATGGCGCCGTTACTCGCCCCGGCGTACGCGCGCGCCGCCTCGGCCAGGAGGTCCGCCGGAATGCCGGTGATGGCTTCGACGCGCTCGGGCGTGTAGTCGGCAACCGCCGCCTTCAGCTCCTCGAAGCCCTCGGTGCGGTTCGCCACGAATTCCTCGTCGTACAGGCCCTCGCCGATGATGATGTGCATCATGCCATTGATGAACGCCACATCGGTACCCGGCCGATGCTGCAGATGGAGATCGGCAATGCGGGCGATCTGGGTGTCTCTCGGGTCCACGACGATCACCTTGGCCCCCCGGCGCTGGGCGCGCATCACCCGGGTGGCGATGAGCGGATGGGCCTCGGTGGTGTTGGAGCCGATGATGAGGAAGCAGTCGGTGTATTCCTCGAACTCGGGGATCCTGTTGGTCATCGCCCCGCTGCCAAACGCTGTGACCAGACCGGCCACGGTGGGGGCGTGTCAGAGGCGGGCGCAGTGGTCGACGTTGTTGGTCCCCACCAGCGAGCGCGCCAGCTTCTGAAGCAGATAGTTCTCCTCGTTGGTGCACTTGGCCGAGGACAAGAACCCAACGGCATCGGGCCCGTGTTCGGCCTTGACCTGGTTCAGGCGAGACGCCACCAGGTCCAGCGCCTCGTCCCAGGAGGCCGGCCGCAGCTCCCCGCCCTTCTTGTCGCGGATGAGGGGTGTGGTCAGGCGCTCGGGATGATGCACAAAGGCGTGGGCGTTCCAGCCCTTGATGCACAGCTTGCCCTCGTTGACGGGATGGTTCTTGGCAGGTATTGTGCCCACCACCTTGCCATCCAGCACCTCCAGGTAGAGCCCGCAGCCGGTACCGCAATAGACACAGGTGGTCAGAACGTTCTTGTATTCCACAGGTTCACACTCCTTACCACAACGTCTCGACCACCAACGGTGGCTGGTCTTCGACGCTGCGCCCCGGCACGTAGCCAAACATCGATTCTGCGTCGCGGCGCAGCAGGGTATAGAGCACCGTCAGCGGAATATCCGCCGGGCAGGCTCGCTCGCACTCGGTGCAGCCCACGCACTTGGCCACGGTGTGATAGGCGCGGATGAGGTGGTAGGAAGGGAAGGGGGGCGCCATCACGCCGGTCTCGACCCACAGCTTGTCTTCGAGGGCGCAGGTCTCGCAGAAACACTGGGGGCAGGCCGTGCGGCAGGCATAGCACTTCACGCAGCGGGCAAACTGCTTCTGCCAGAAGGCGGTCCGCTCCTCCAGGGAGAGCGCTTCGTGCTCCGCCACCAGCTTGTCGGCGATGCCCTCCACCTTTTCGCCCACGTCGATGCGGCTGGGATAGGGCCAGGCACACCGGCACTCGTCCCGTTCCTCGGCCGTGCAGGCCACCGTGATCATCTCGATGCGGCCCAGGTCGACCTGGTTGTGCTTGGCCATCTCGATTAAGCCGCGCTCCTCACAGCCGCGGGTCACCATCCCCAGGCGCACGTCGGGCTCGGCGTCCAGCAGCTTGTCCATGATCTTGGGCAGAGAGTACTTGGGCCACAGCACCAGGTCGCCCAGGTCGTCGCCGGGCCGGTACAGGTGGGGGGCGGATGCCGGCCAGTTGGCCCGCAGTGCCAGTACGCCCGCCACCTCGCCGCTATCCAGCAGCTTTTTTACTGCGTCGCGTACCAGGGAAACTCGGTCCATCTCAGGCCCCCTCTTTCGTTTCCAGCGGGCCAAGGGCCCGGATCTCGTCAGTAAACTCTTGCACCACGTCGGCAAAGCGCCCGGCCTCGGACGAAGAGACCCAGTCCAGGTGGAGCCGCCTGGGATCGATGCCGGCATAGCTCAACAGGTTGCGGAAGATGGGGAACCGCTTGGCGGTTCGATGATTGCCACTAACATAGTGGCAGTCGCCCAGGTGTCAACCGAGCACCATCACTCCGTCGGCGCCCTCCCGGAAGGTGCGCACCACCAGCTCGGGCGAGACGCGCCCCGAGCACATGACGCGGACGATGCGCAGGTTGGAAGCATATTTCAAGCGCGAGGTTCCGGCAGCGTCGGCACCGGCATAGCTGCACCAGTTGCACAGGAATCCCACAATGCGTGGCTCGAATCCGTTATCACTCATTCTCTTGTCTCCTACTCCTTACCACACCGGCATCGGATCCCGCTCAAAGATGCCCTCGACCTGGGCAACGAGCGCCTCGTCGGTAAAGTGGTGGCCGATGATGGCCTTGGCCAGGCAGGCGCCCACGCAGGTGCCGCAGCCCTTGCACAGGGCAACGTTGACCTGTGCCTTGCCCTCCACCCGCTCGATGGCGTGGAAGGGACAGGCCAGGATGCACTCCCCACAGCCGGAGCAGCGTTCCCTGACCACCTCGGCGACGGTGGGCTCGATCTCGACCTCACCCTGGTTGAGCAAGATGAGCACCCGCGCCGCGGCACCGCTGGCTTGGGCCACGGTGTCGGGGATGTCGCGGGGGCCCTGGGCGCAGCCGGCGAGAAAGACGCCCGCCGTGGTCGTGTCCACGGGCTTGAGCTTGGGATGCGCTTCGGTGAAAAAGCCGTCCTTGCCCACCGACACGCCAAAGAGCTTGCCGATCTCGCGGGACCCTTCGGACGGCTTGATGGCCGTCAACAGCACCACCAGGTCGGCGGGAACCTCTACATAGCGATTCAAGAGCGTGTCCTCGCCCCGGACCAGCAGCTTGCCGCTGCCGCTTGGGTCGGGCAGCACCTCGGCCACCTTGCCGCGCACGTAGCGGATGCCTTCCTCCTGCATGCGCTTGTAGAATTCCTCATAGTCCTTGCCGGGGGTGCGCATGTCGATGTAGAACTGGTACACCTCGCCCCCCGTCTTGTCCTTGGCCAGGTGGGCTTGCTTGGTGCCATACATGCAGCAGATGCGAGAGCAGTACTCGTGCGCCTGCTCGTCGCGACTGGCGATGCAGTGCAAGAAGACCGTCGTCTCGGGCACGCGGCCGTCGCGGGTGACGATCTTGCCCCCCGTCGGGCCGGCGGCGCTGGACAGGCGCTCGAACTGCAAGCCGTCGATGACGTTGTCATAGGTGCCATAGCCGTAGCGCGCCAGGGAGGGATGGTCGGTCAGATCGTAGCCGGTGGCCAGGATGACCACTCCCGCCTTGACGTCGACGAACTCTTCTTTCTGATCAAAGTCGATGGCCCCCGCCTCGCACGCCTTCAGGCACTTCTGGGCGCACTTGCCCCGGGTGAGAAAAAGGCACGAGTTGGGATCGATGGTCGCCTTCATGGGCACGGCCTGGGCAAAGGGAATGTAGGCCGCGCTGCGCAGGCCCATGCCCACCTCGTACTCGCTGTAGACGCGGTCGTGCCACACGCAGGCTTCCATGCAAGCCCCGCAGCCCGTGCACTTGTCGACGTTCACGTAGCGGGGTTTTTTCTTGATCTTGACGTCGAAATTGCCGACGTATCCGCTGACCTCCACGACCTCGCTGTAGCTCAGAAGCTCAATGTTGGGATGCCGACCGGCATCCATCATCTTGGGCCCGAGAATTCAGGTGGCACAGTCGAGGGTGGGGAAGGTCTTGTCCAACTGGGCCATCTTGCCCCCGATGGACGGCTCCCGCTCCACCAGGTAGACCTTGTAGCCCGCGTCGGCCATGTCCAGGGCCGCCTGGATGCCGGCGATGCCGGCGCCGACGACCAGGGCCGACGGCTCGACGGGGGACTTGCGGGAGTACAGGGACTGGTGGAGGTGCACCCGGTTCACGGCGCCCGCCACGAGGTCCTTGGCCTTGTTCGTGGCCGACTCCACGTCGCTGTGCACCCACGACACCTGCTCTCGAATGTTGGCCATCTCCAGGTAGTAGGGGTTCAGGCCAGCGCTGTCGAGGGTACGGCGGAAGGTGGGCTCGTGCATCCGCGGGGTGCACGAGGCGACCACCACCCGATCCAGGCCATACTCCTTGATGTCGTTGCGGATGATGGCCTGCCCTGGATCCGAACAGGTGTACTTGTTAACGCGGGCCAACACCACGCCGTCCAACTCCTCGGCGAACCTGGCCACCGCCTCGGTGTTCACCGTGGCGGCGATATTGGACCCACACTGGCAGATGTACACGCCAATCTTGGGTTTGCTCATACCGTCACCTCGATTCATTCTTGCGCCGGCTGCGGCACGCCCCACTTCTGGGGCTTGCCGGCTTTCGGCTGTTTGGCAGGCGCCGCCTCGGCGAGGGTCTTGCCTGCCTGGGCATTTTGGATCGACATCCACACCAGCTCTGTCAAGTCGATGGGCCGGATGCGAATGCGCGCCTTGCGGGCGCCATCGGCCAGGGTTCGCTTGCACTGCTGGCACGCCGAGACAATGTAGCGGGCGCCGGTCATTTCCGCCTGGCGCATCCGTCGCTGGGCCACGTCGCCCGACACGTCGCCGGCGTACATGGCAATGTCGCCCCCGCCGCCGCAGCACAGGCTGTCGGCACGGTTCTGGCTCATCTCCAGAAAGGTCAGGCCCGGGATGGCGCGCAACACCTGGCGCGGCGCGTCATAGACGCCGCTCTTGCGGCCCAGGTCGCACGGATCGTGATAGGTCACCACGTCCTCGACGGGCCCCAGCTCCAGCTTGCCGTCCTCGATAAGGCGGGCCATCAACTCGCTGGCGTGGACGATCTCGACGGGCACCGGGCGCCCCAGCACCTCCGGGTAGAGGTGGTGCCAGGTGTAGTAGCACGAGGGGCAGGTGGTGACGAGCAGCCTGGCTCCCGTTTCGGCCAGGCGGGCGCAGTGATGCTCGGCGATCTCGCGCAGGCGCGACTTCATGCCCGCGCCATAGACCGGGTAGCCGCAGCACCATTCCTCGCCCCCCAGCACGGCATAGTCTACGTCGGCCTGTTCCATGATCTGGACAAAGCTCTGGG
>JAAYZQ010000136.1 GCA_012514775.1 Anaerolineaceae bacterium | reverse complement strand
TCGGCCAGGTCGCAAAGACGATCCTCGCCGCTTCATCGAGGGAAAATATGCCGACTATATCGAGCACTGACGCGCCCACCGGCCCCGAAGGGCAGCGCCCGGGGGACGAGCCGTGCCCCATCTGCGGCGGCCTGGGGTACGTGCGCGAGAACGTGCCGGTCGATCATCCCCACTTTGGCCAGTTGTTCCCCTGCCGCTGCAAAATGGCCGAGCTGGAGGAGCAGCGGCTGGCGCATCTGCGCTCCTTGAGCAACCTGGGCCACCTGTCGCACATGACCTTTGAGAACTGGGTGCAGGAGCGCTACCGGCTGCCGGAAGAGATGTCCCGCTCTCTGCGGCATGCCTACAGCACGGCCGAGCGCTTTGCCGAGAACCCCGGCGGCTGGCTCGTCTATCTGGGCGGCTATGGCTGCGGCAAGACGCACCTGGCGGCGGCCATCGCCAACCGCTGCCTGCAGGCCGGCCGGGCCGTGCTGTTCGTCGTCGTGCCCGATCTGCTCGATCACCTGCGGGCCACCTACAGCCCGTCCAGCGCCGTCAGCTACGACGAGCGCTTTCAGGAGGTGCGCAACGCACCCATCCTCGTCCTCGACGACCTGGGCACCCAGAACACGACGCCCTGGGCCGGTGAAAAGCTGTACCAGATCCTGAACTATCGCTACAACGCCCGCCTGCCGACCATCGTCACCTCCAACCAGAGGCTGGACGAGATCGACCTGCGCATCCGCTCGCGCCTGGTGGACCCGACCGTGGCCAGCGTCATCCACATCCTGGCGCCCGACTACCGGCGCGAGCTCGTGGACCAGGAGGGCTCGGATCTGTCCAGCCTGTCGCTGCTCCAGGACATGACTTTTGAGACATTCAGCCTGCGCGAGGGCGAGCTGGCCGGGGAGCAGCGCGAAAACCTGAAGCGCACCTTTCAGCTCTGCCGCGAGTATGCCGAGGATCCCCAGGATTGGCTGGTGCTGACGGGTGACTATGGCTGCGGCAAGACGCACCTGGCGGCGGCCATCGCCCACGAGCGCCAGGCACGGGGCTATCCGGCGGTGTTTGTCGTCGTGCCCGATCTGCTGGACCACCTGCGGGCGACCTTTAGCCCGTCAAGCCTGGTGCGCTTTGACAAGCGCTTCGAGGAGATCAAGACTGCCCAGTTTCTCGTGCTGGACGACCTGGGTACCGAGAGCGCCAGCCCGTGGGCCCAGGAAAAGCTCTACCAGCTTTTCAACTATCGCTACAACGCGCGGCTGCCGACCGTCATCACCATGGCCCGCGCCATCGACGAGGTGGACCCGCGCCTGCGCACGCGGATGCTCGACCTGCAGCGCTGCCGGGTGTGGGGCATGATCGTGCCCAGCTACCGGGGCACCCCTGCCAGGCGCGCCGCGCGCCGGGAACGCCCGAAGCGGGGGAGCTGATCGTTGACGACCCAGCGGCCAAGACGCGCCCGGCTCGCCGAACTCCTCATCGTCGCCGCCCTGTTGCTGCTGCCGCTCCTCTTCTGGTGGCGGCTGTGGGCCCTGGACCCCGCCGACCGGGCGACCATCCCCCGGGGGGATTTCCAGGAGCAGTACTTTCCGCTCCAGTCCTTTGCCGCGGGCGAGCTGGCCGCCGGCCGCCTGCCGGGCTGGAATCCGTACATCAATGGCGGGCAGCCCGCCCTGGCCGATGTCCAGACCGGTTTCTACTATCCCCCGAACCTGCTGGCCGGCCTGGTGCTGGCCCTGTTGGGTCGGCCCTTTACCCTGGACGTGCTGGCGGCCCAGGTGGTGCTCCATTTTGCCCTGGCCAGCCTCTTTACCTACCTCCTGGTGCGCCAGGTGGCGCGCCACGCCGGGGCGCGGCGGGGAGCCGCGCGACTGGCGGGCGCCGTCGCCGCTCTGAGCTTTGCCTATGCCGGCTATCTCACCTCTTTCCCGGTGCAACAGCTAACCATCCTGGAGACGGCCATCTGGCTGCCGCTGGTGCTCTATTTTCTGGATCGCGCCGCTGCGAGCCCCCACCCCCTACCCCAGCTCCTGCTGGCCGGCGGGGCCCTGGCCTGTGCCCTGCTGGCCGGCCACCCGCAGACGGCCATGTACGTCGTCTATGCCGCGCTGGCCTACGGCGTCCTGGCCTGGCGCCTGGGGCGGGCGGCGGAGGGAACGGCCGGCTTGCGCCCGGCGGCCCGCGCCGCGGGCCTGGCGCTCTTTGCCCTGTTGCCCGTGGCCCTGGGCGCCGCCCTGGCCGCGGTGCAGTTGGCGCCCACGCTGGGTTTTATCGCCCGCTCGACGCGGGCCGGGCTGGATTACCGGGCGGTATCGTGGGGCTTTCCCCTGTCGGAGGCGACGCACCTCCTCTACCCCGGCTATTTCGGCGGCTCGCCCCAGTACGTGGGCATCCTGCCGCCCATCCTGGCGTTGGGCGCCCTCCTTGTGCCGCGCCTGCGGGCCAGGACGGTCTTCTGGCTCGTCGTGGCGTGCCTCGCGTTCCTGATGGCCTTTGGTGGCAACACGGCCCTTTACCGCGCCGCCTACCTGCTGCTGCCCGGTTTTGGCGCCGTGCGCAACCAGGAGCGCATCATCTACCTGTTCAGCCTGGCGGTGAGCGTCCTGGCGGGCATGGGGGCGCTGGCCCTCGTGCAACCTCTGCCCCCGGCCGAGCGTAGAGGATTGCGGCGCATGGGCCGGGGCCTGGCCTGGACGTGGGTCGCCATGGCGGGGCTCGCGGCTCTTTTCTACGTCGGCCACCTGCAGGCCGAGGGGCAGGGCGTCGAGATCAACCTGTTCGAGGGCGCGCTGCGCCACCACGTCCTGCTCCTCGTGATCCTGGGCGGGGCGGCCCTGCTCTTCTGGCTGCGCTCGACGGGCAGGGCGCGGCGGGCCTGGCTGGCGGGCCTGGCCCTGGGGCTCATCTGGCTGAACCTGTTCACCGTGAACGGGCAGTACAACCAGGTCGAGCCGGAGGCCGGCGGCGCCTTTCCGGAGACGGGGCTCGTCTCCTTTCTGAGGGCCGAGCCGGGGACCTTTCGCGTTTCCAGCGCGGGGTTGTTGCCCGGCGGGGCCAGCGCGGGGATCGTGTACGGCATCGAGGACATTACCGGGAACACGCCCCTGCGACTGGCGGCTTTTGAGGCCTTCGAGGAGGGGGTGGGCGCCTGGCGGCGGTGGCAACTGCTGAACGTGCATTACGTGCTCAGCGACCGCGACCTGGACGGGCCGGGCCTGGAGCGCGTCTACCAGGAGGGAGAGGTGCGGGTCTATCGCGTCGGCGACCCGCTGCCGAGGGCCTGGGTGGTCCACCAGGTGGTGGCGGCTGCCGGAGACGAGGCCCTGTCCATCCTGGATGGCGAGGCGTTCGACCCCAGGCAGGCGGCCGTCGTCCCGGATGCGGGGCCGGGGCTCGACGTGAGGGACGGAGAGCAGGCGGGCAGCGCGGCACGCGTGGTGGAGGCGCGGCCGGGGCGCCTGGTGCTGGAGGTCTCGCCCGGCGGCGCCGGGCTGCTGGTCGTCAGCCAGCCCTTCTATCCCGGCTGGCAGGCCCGCGTCGACGGCCGGCCGGCGCCCATCATCCGCACCGACTACCTGCTCCAGGGGGTGCCGGTCGCGGCGCGCGGCGAGAGCCGCCTGGTGGAGCTGACCTACCGGCTGCCCGCCTGGCCGGCCCTCGCCAGCCTGGCGACGCTGCTGGCGGCAGTAGGGGCGGGGCTGGCCTATGGTCGCAGGGCCGCCCTTCCCGGGGCGCAGACGGTTTGCCAGCAGAACCGTTTGCGTTTATAATGAGTGCGGCCCAATACAGCGACACCAGGTAGAGGCATGAACAACCACAAGACCGGCATGCTTACGGTCTTGCAGAACCGTGATTTTCTCGCGCTGTGGCTAAGCCAGCTGGTCTCAAAAGTCGGCGACAACTTTGCCGTTATTGCTGCTCTGGTCCTCATCAACCAGTTGGCGGAGCGGGCGGGTATCGCGGTGGTGATCATTGCCGCGGCCATGACCATCCCCCAGCTCTTTGCCCTGGCCAGCGGCGTCATCGTCGACCGCTTCAGCCGCAAAACCGTCATGATCCTGACCGACGTCCTGAGGGCGGGGGTCATCCTGCTCGCCCTGCTGGTGCAAAAGCCGGGGCATCTCTACATCCTGTACATCACCGCCTTTGGCGTCATGGCCCTCGGCGCCCTCTATATCCCGGCGCGGAACGCCTCCATCCCCAACATGGTGCCCGAGGAGCACCTGCTGACGGCCAATGCCCTGGTGCAGGCCACGGAGCTGGCATCGCTCATCGTCGGCGCCTTCCTGGCAAGCCTCATCATCAGCCTGACCTCCGTCTACACTGCCTTTATCGTCGACTCGGTCACCTTTTTCATCTCTGGCGTCCTCCTGATATGGGCGCGTATCCCCAACGCCAAGAGGACGACGCCCACAGCGCCACGCGGCGAGTTTCACCAGTTCTGGGAGGAATTCACAGAGGGCCTGCGCTACATCGGCAGCAACAAGCACCTGCTCCAGCTCATGGCCATCACCACCGTGGCCACCCTAGGCTTGAGCGCCACGACCCTCCTGGCGGCCGCCTATTTTGAGCAACTCCTGGGCATCTCGGCCCAGTACCAGGGTTTTTTGCTGGGCACAGAGGGCATCGGCATGGCCCTGGGGGCGTTGCTCATCAGCATCTATGCCTCCTGGGCCCGCTCGCGACAGATCGTCAGCGTGACCATGATCGTCCTTGGCGGCGGAATCCTGGTCTTTGCCATGGCGCCGGTCTATTGGCTGGTGCTGATCGGCGCCCTTCTTGTCGGCTTGTGCGTGGTCTCGGCGCGGACGACCCTGGCAGCCATGACCCAGGCCCTCGTGTCTGACGCACAGCGAGGGCGGGTGGAAAGCGCCATGGTGACCGTCATCGGCATCGGCACCATGGGCGCCCTTATCATGGCCGGTGTGTTGGGTGACATCGTCGGGCCCAAGAGCGTCTTTATGCTCACCGGCGTCGTTGTGTTGTTGGCAGGCATTGCCTCTATCTTTACCCTGCGAGGTGCGGAGGAGCGACTGCTTAACAACCTGGAGCCGTAGGAGGTAGGACGTGATTCGTACCAAGATCGTTTGTACCCTCGGGCCGGCGACCGACTCGGAGGACACCATCCAGGCCCTGGTCGAGGCCGGCATGACAGTCGCGCGCATCAACTTTTCTCACGGCACTCATGAAGACCATGCCCGGCAGATCGCCTTTGTACGTCGTGCTGCCAGCGATGGCAACCGCGCCGTGGCCGTGTTGGCCGATCTGCAAGGGCCCAAATTGCGCGTCGGAACCCTGCCCGGCCAGCAGATCGAGCTGGTTCCGGGCCGGTCGGTGCGCCTGGCGCTGGCCGACGCCTCTCAGGATCCGGGCATGATTCCCATTCCCCACGCCGAGGTGCTGCGCGACGTGGAGGTGGGCGACCGCATCCTGCTGGACGACGGCATCCTGGAGCTGCAGGTAACCGATGTCACCACCGGCCGGGAGGCGGAAGCCCGGGTGGTTGCCGGCGGGCCGCTCAGCTCCCGCAAGGGGTTGAGCCTGCCCCACACCAAGCTCAAGATGCCATCGGTCACCGCAAAGGACCAGGTCGACGCGCGTTT
>JAAYZQ010000135.1 GCA_012514775.1 Anaerolineaceae bacterium | reverse complement strand
GGGGGGCCAGGTACTCCTTGCCCCAGAAGCGCTCCACCACCTCGCGGGCCGCCGCCTGGGCCTCGGGCGCCACGGCGGTGGAATCGGTGCGCATGTAGGTGATGAGGCCCACCGTGCCCTCGTCGCCCACGGGCAGGCCCTCGTACAACTGCTGGGCCAGGCGCATGGTCAGCCCCGGTGGGAAGTGGAGCGAGCGGGCCGCGGCCTGCTGCATGGTGCTGGTGGTAAAGGGCGGGTCGGGGCGGCGGTGCTTGCGGGCCGTGTCGCTGCTCTCCACCCACCACAGCGCCTGGGGGCCGCCCGGCGGGTCCAGCTCGTCGACGATGGCCTGCACGTCGGCCTCGGTGCGCAAGTCCGGCTTTTTCCCGGCAATGCGCCACAGCTCGGCCAGGAAGGGCACGGGCTCGGGCACCTGCTGGGCCAGGCGCGCGTGGAGCGTCCAGTACTCCTCGGGCACAAAGGCCTCGATCTCGCGCTCGCGGTCCACCACCAGGCGCAGCGCCGCCGTCTGCACGCGGCCGGCTGAAAGCCCCCCGCCGCTGCCCTTTGCCGGGCGGGGCGTGCGCCGCACGCGCCGCCACAGGAGCGGGCTCACCTGGTAGCCCACCAGCCGGTCGAGGATGCGCCGCGTCTGCTGCGCCTCCACCAGGCGCTCGTCGATCTGGCCGGGCCGGTCCATGGCCTCGCGCACGGCCGCGGGGGTGATGGCGTGGAACGCCACGCGCCGCACGGGCACGCTCCGCGGCGGTTTGGTCGCCTGGAGCACGTGCCAGGCGATGGCCTCGCCCTCGCGGTCGGGGTCGGTGGCCAGGTAGACCTCCTCGGCACCCTGGACCGCCTCCCGCAGCCGCCGGATCGTCTTTTGCTTGCCGCGGGCGGTGACGTAGCGGGGGCGAAAGCCGTTCGCCACGTCCACCCCCAGCTCCTTCGGCGGCAGGTCGCGGACGTGGCCCAGGGAGGCCAGCACCCGGTAACCCGGCCCGAGGATGCCGGCCAGTGTTTTCGCCTTGGCGGGCGACTCGACGATGACAACTCGTGACATACCGTTAGTATACGGCAGGAACCCGGTCCGGGCAAATCGCGGGACACCCTTTTAGACTCTTTAGAAGTGGCGATCCGCCCTTTTGCCTGTCTCATCCTTCCGTGGTATACTCTGCGAGCAGGGCTGCGCCGGGACTTTCGGCCGTGCGGGACGACGCCGGCTCTGCGCTCGACGTTATTATCCGGCAAAGAGGAGTGAGGATGCAAGCACTCGACGGCCTGCGCGTTCTGGATCTGACCAGGGCCCTGGCAGGGCCGTTTTGCACCATGATGCTCGGCGACCTGGGCGCCGACGTGATCAAGGTGGAGCGGCCGGGCCAGGGCGACGAAAGCCGGGGCTGGGGCCCGCCCTTTGTCGGCGAGCCCTACGGGCCGTACCCGGGCGAGTCGGCCTATTTCCTGGCCACCAACCGCAACAAGCGCAGCATTACGGTAAACCTGAAGAGCCCCGAGGGCCAACGCCTGGTGCGCAACCTGGCCGTCGTCTCGGACGCGCTGGTCGAGAACTATCGGACGGGCACCCTGGACGAGATGGGCCTGGGATACGAGCAGATCCGCTGCTACAATCCCCGGCTGGTCTACTGCTCCATCAGCGGCTACGGGCGCACCGGCCCCTACGCCCAGCAGCCGGGCTATGACTTTGTCATCCAGGCCGAGGGCGGCATGATGGGCATCACCGGGCCGGAAGACGGCCCACCCTACCGGGTGGGCGTGCCCATCGTCGACATTACCACGGGCATGTTTGCCAGCACGGCCATCCTGGCCGCCCTGCAGGCAAGGCAGCGCACGGGCGAGGGGCAGTTGGTGGACATGTCGCTCCTGGATGGGATGGCGGCGCTGCTCACCAACGTGGCCTCGAACCACCTGGTGAGCGGCGAGGGGCCCCGGCGCCTGGGCAATGCCCACCCCAGCATCTGCCCCTACGAGGCCTTTCCCGCCCGCGACCGCTGGTTCGCCCTGGCGGCAGCCAACAACGGGCAGTTTTCCGTGCTGTGTGAGGCCATCGGCCAGCCGGGGCTGAAGGACGACCCCCGCTTTGCCAGCAACGGCGCCCGCGTGACCAACCGCGCGGAGCTGCACGAGATCCTGAGCGGGGCCTTCCAGCAGCGGGACGCCGGGGAGTGGCTGGACCTGTTTCGCGAGGCCGGGCTGCCCTGCGGCCCCATCAACAGCGTGCCCGAGGTGTTTCAGCATCCCCAGGCCGAGGCCAGGGAGATGGTCCTGTCGGCAGAGCATCCCGGTGCCGGCACGGTCCGCTTTCCGGGCTTTCCCTACAAGCTCTCGGCGACGCCGGCAGCCGTCCGCCGCCCGCCGCCACGCCTGGGCGAGCACACCGACGAGGTGCTGGCGCAGGTGCTGGGCCACACTGCCGAAGAGTGCGCCGAGCTGCGCCGCGCCGGCGCGGTCTGAGCGTCGAGGAGGGAGGATCATGGCGAAACGTTCGATCCTGTTCGTGCACGGCTTTGTGTCTTCGGACCAGGCAACCAAGGCCAAGTACCTGCGCGAGAGGCTGGAAACCGAGTCCGGGGAAACGCTGCGCGCCATCAACCTCAACCCGACGCCGGCGGATTTCGAGTGGATGACGCCCACGGGCATGATCAACCGGCTGCGCCAATACGTCCTCGACCACGACCTCGAACCCCTGGCCCTCCTCGGCAGCTCGCTGGGAGGGTTGGTCACGATGAACTATGCCCACCGCTACGGCAACGTGGAAAAGATCGTGCTGTTCGCCCCCCTCCTGCGCTGGAGGCCCATCGTGAACGCGGAAGAGCTGGCCCGCTGGGAGGAGAAGGGTAGCATCCGCGTGTCCCATTACGCCCTGCCCGGGATGCCCCCGCTGCGGTTCGACTTTCAGGCAGACGGCCAGCGCTACAGCGAGTGGGTGCCGCCGGCAGCGCCGACGGTCATCATCCACAGCCGCGACGACAACATCGTTCCCGTCGCCGGTAGCAGGGCCTACGCAGAGCAGTTCCCCGACCGCGTTCGCCTGCTGGAGCTCAAGTCGGCGGGCCACGACATGAACGAGCATCTGCCCACCATCTGGGAGCAGGTGCGCAGCGCCGTCGTGGAAGGTTAGGAGCCGCCCGCCGGCAACGAATTCCCGGATTGGTAGCAAAAGCAGGCGGGGCACGGCTGCCCGGCCTGCCCAGTGGAGCAAGGAGGCATGATATGTTTGCCAGACCCGGTTTGCCCAGTTTCGACTATCTTCGGGCTGCCACGGCCAGCCAGGTGGTCGAGCTTCTACAGGAGCACGGCGCCGAGGCGCGACTGCTCATGGGCGGCACCGACCTGTTCCCCGGACTGCGCGAGGGGCGGCTCCGTCCCCGACTGGTGGTGGACGTCAAGGGGGTGCCCGGCCTGCGCGAGGTGCGCTATGCCCCGGAAGACGGCCTGACCGTCGGTGCGGCGGTGACGATGAACGAGCTGGTGCGCCACCCCGACGTGCGGGCCCACTACCCGCTGCTGGCCCTGGCGGCCGGCTCCGTGGCCTCGTACCAGATCCGGAACCGGGCCACCATCGGCGGGAACGTGTGCAACGCTTCGCCCTGCGCCGACACGAGCCCGGCCGCCCTGGTCCTGGAGGCCAGCCTCAACCTGCACGGCCCCGGGGGAGAGCGCCGGGTGCCGGCCGGCGAGTTCTTTCTCGGGCCGGGCCGGACGGTTCTCCAGGCCGGCGAGTTCCTGACCGCCATCCACTTTCCGCCGCCGCACCCGGGCGCCGTGGCCCGCTATCGCAAGCTGGGGCGCTGCCGCAGCGGCGACCTGTCGCTGGTGGCGGTGGCCCTGCTGGCCTATGCCGACGGCACGCCCTCGGGCTACGAGTTTCGCCTGGGGCTGGGCTCCGTGGCCCCGACCCCCATCCGCGCGCGAGAGGCGGAGGCGCACCTGGCCTCTCAACCCGCGGGCGAGGAGAGCCTGGTGCGGGCCGCCGAGCTGGCGTGCGCCGCCTCCAGCCCCATCACCGACGTGCGCGCCACGGCGGCCTATCAACGGGACATGGTCCGCAACCTGGCCCTGCGCGAGCTGCGCGCAGCGTGGCAGGCCTTGCAGGAATGAGACGGGGATTGGAGGAAAACATGGGCAGGCACACCATAGAGGTTACCATCAATGGCGCCGTGGAGCGGGTGGACGTCCCGTCGAACATGACGCTGTTGCAGATGCTGCGCGAGCGGCTGGCCTTCACGGGCACCAAGAACGGCTGCGAGGCGGGCGAGTGCGGGGCGTGTACCGTCCTGTTGGACGGCGAGCCGGTCAACTCGTGCATGATGCTGGCCGTGGAGGCCGACGGGCACGAGGTGCGGACGGTGGAGGGGCTGTCGGTCGACGGCGAGCCGAGCCCGCTGCAGCAGGCCTTCGTGGAGCACAATGCCGTGCAGTGTGGATTCTGCACGCCCGGCATGCTCATCTCGGCCCACGCCCTCCTGGAGCGCGACCCGCACCCGACGGAAGAGGCTATCAAGGAGGCCATCGTCGGCAACCTGTGCCGCTGCACGGGCTACGTGCGCATCATCGATGCCATCCAGGACGCCGCGGGCAGGCAAGGAGGGGAATAGCATGGACAGGCTGACGTCTGAACCGGTGGGCAAGAGCGTCCCGCGCATCGACGTCTTTGAGAAGGTGACGGGCGCGGCGATCTATGCCGACGACATGCAGTTCGGGCCCGGGCTCTACCACGGGCGGCTGGTGCGCAGCCCCCACGCCCACGCCCTGATCAAGGGCATCGACGCCAGCAAGGCACTGGCCCTGCCGGGCGTCAAGGCGGTGGTCACCGGCGCCGACGTGCCGCAGAACATCGGCCTCTACCTGGTCGACCGGCCCATCCTGGCCCGGGACCGGGTGCGCTACGTGGGCGAGCCGGTGGCGGGGGTGGTCGCCAGCAGCGAGGAGATCGCCGTGGAGGCCGCCGCCCTGGTGGAGGTCGAGTACGAGGAGCTGCCGGCCGTCTTTGACCCGGTAGAGGGAGCCAAGCCGGACGCCCCCCTCCTCCATCCCGACCTGGGTAGCTACAAGGTGGCCAATTTCATCTTTCCCCAGCCGGGCACCAACATCTCCGAGCACTTCAAGCTGCGCAAGGGCGACGTGGAGGCGGCGTGGCCGCAGTGCGCCGCGGTGGTGGAGGGGACCTTCCGCCTGCCCCAGATCCAGCACGTGCCCATCGAGCCCCACGTGGCCGTGGGCCTGTGGGAACAGTCGGGCGAGGTGACGCTGTGGACCTGCTCGCAGTCGCCCTTTGCTCAGCGGGACCTGATGGCCCAGAGCCTGGGCATCCCCCACGGCAAGCTGCGGGTGGTGTCGCCCTACGTGGGTGGCGGGTTCGGCGGCAAGGCGGGCATCTCCATGGAGGTCTGTGCCGTGGTCATGGCCCGGGCGGTGCAGGGCCATCCCGTCAAGCTGCGCATGACCCGCGAGGAAGAGTTCGTGGGCACCAACGTGCGCCAGAGCCTGGTGGCCCACACCAAGATCGGCTGCGACGCCGAGGGCAACCTGCTGGCCATGGAGACGCGCTACTACTTTGGGGGCGGGGCCTACAACGACTACGGGGTCAACATCGCCCGGGCGGCGGGCTATTCCTGCACCGGGCCGTACCTCATCCCCAACGTCAAGGGCGACTCGTATTGCGTCTATACCAACCAGCCCATCGGCAGCGCGATGCGCGGCTTTGGCATGCCCGAGATCCACTGGGGCATCGAGCAGATCATGGACCAACTGGCGGCCGAGATCGGCATGGACGCGGCCGAGTTCCGGCGCCGCAACTGCGTCAAGACCGGCGCCAAGATCCTGACGGGCATGGAGATGACGCCCATCGACCTGGTGGCCTGCATCGACAAGGCCACGGCGGCGGTGAACTGGGGCACCAGGGAGCCCGCCTCGGCGCCCCACAAGCGGCGGGGCAAGGGGCTGGCCATCATGTGGAAGGCGCCGGCCATGCCGCCGAACCCCGGCAGCTCGGCCGTCGTGCGCTTTAACGAAGACGCCACGGTCAACGTCTCCATCGGCGCCCAGGACCTGGGGCAGGGGGCCTTCACGGCCATGGCCCAGATCGCCGCCCAGGCGCTGGGCGTGCCCTACGAGTGGGTGCGCATCTCGGTGCCGGTCGATACCCGCTACAGCCCCTACGAGTGGCAGACGGTTGCCAGCCGCATCACCTGGTCGACGGGCAACGCCGTCAAGGCCGCCGCCGAAGACGCCCGCCGCCAGATCCTGGAGGTGGTGGCGGGCCATTGGGGAGAGAGCCCGTCGGACCTGGACATCAAGGATGGGGTCGTCGTGTCATATCGCACCGAGGAAGAGATGCCCCTCAAGGACATGGTCATCTACGGGCTGCCCAACCCCGGCTTTGAGGGGTGGAAGGGCGGGCCCATCGTCGGCCAGGGCCGATTTATGCCGACGTACGTGACCAACCTGGACTTTGAGACGGGCCAGGGGACGCGCGCCGTGGTGCACTATACCGTGGGCGCCCAGGCCATCGACCTGGAGGTGGACACCGAGACGGGCGAGGTGGAGGTGCTCAAGATTGCCAGCGTCTATGACGTGGGCAAGGCCATCAACCCCGACCTGATCATGACCCAGATCGAGGGTGGGGCGGTGCACGGCATGAGCTCGGTCTACGAGGCCCTGAAGTTCGATGCCCACGGCCGGCCGCTGAACCCCAACCTGGTGGACTATCGCATCGCCACGGCGGACGACATCCCGGGCGAGATCTATGGCGAGTTCGTGGAGACACCCGTGGAGGACGGGCCGTGGGGCGCCCGCGGGGTCGGCGAGCACGTCATGGTGCCCACCGCGCCGGCCATGGCCAACGCCCTGTACGACGCCCTGGGCGTCCGGTTCGACGCGCTGCCCCTGTCGGCGGAAACGATCTACACGGCGATCCAGGCGAGCCACTGAGGGGATGAATAGGATGAGGGCACTGATGGGTCGTGCTTGACCATCAGTGCCCTCTCTTGATTTGGAATCACTGAAGGGATGAAGGGGATGTGGGCACGGATGGCTCGTGCTGGACTATCAGTGGCTCATCTTGTTCAGGGGTTCAGTGGTTCAGGGGTTCAAGGGTTCAAGCGCCCGGGAGGGCGCCACGTGGCCCTAACCAATGCCGAGAAAGCCGGCCAGAGCGTCGGCGCCCGAGGTGTGGCCGTGGGCCAGGATGGCTTCCACGGCGGGGGCCGGGGATGCGCCGCTTTCCAGGGCAGCCAGGAGCCGATGCCAGGGGGCGGAGCACTCGCCGCGGGCGGCGGCGCGCAGCAGGGCAGCGGACAGCAGGGTGGTGCGCGGCGCGGCGACGGCGGCGACGGCCCGGCAGAACGCCTCGGGCGCCGGGCCGTCGAGCCAGGCGCGGAGCATGGCGCCGACGAGAAAGTCGTCGCCGGCCGGGGTCAGCCCGCCGCCCAGGCCGGCCAGCCGCCGGGCCGCCGCCTCCAGGCGGGTCACGTCGCCCGCGCGACCGGCGGCCAGATCCGCAGCGGCGGCGCGCGCCCTTTCGACCACGGCCGGGGGGCGGGCATTGCTGCCGGGCCCTCCTTCGGGCGCCAGGAGCACCAGCAGTCCCTCGCGGGGAGCGGGCGCCAGGGCCACCGCCCGGAGCTGCTCCAGTCGGATCGGCGCGGTGGCGCCAGCGGCGCGCAGCCGCTCCCAGGCCGGGCGCGGCTCCCACGTGGCGGCGCCGGCCAGCGGCACATGGACGTCGCCCAGGCTCAATTGCCCGTCGTGCAGGTGGGCGCGCATGGCCTGCGCCAGCCCGCCAAAGGCGCCCGGCTCGCCTTCCACGACGACGTTGAGCGGCCCGTCGCCGGCCGCGGGCAGCACCAGCGATAGCACCTCGCCGTCCGGCGTGGACAGCAGGCAGGCGCGCTCAAAGATGGCCAGGACCCGGGCTTCAAAGGGCCGGGCGGCCAGGAGGGTCCGCACCGGGCGGGCAATGGAGCGGGCGGGCAGCAGGCGCGCCGCTCCCTCTTCCCCTTGCACTGAGGTTGGACCTCCCTTCACGGCTTGCCCCGGTCAAGACCGGGACTCCAGGGCCCCCCCGGACTCCTCCCTGGCCTGTCCGGCCACCCTGGCAACGCCCGCCAGGGCAGGTGGGACAGGCGACTTGTCGAGGCCGGCCCCGGTCAAGACCGGGACTCCAGGATACACCCGGACTCCTCGACTTGTCGAGGCCGGCCCC
>JAAYZQ010000134.1 GCA_012514775.1 Anaerolineaceae bacterium | reverse complement strand
TGCTCGAGTGCCTGCCCGCCGCCCTGGGCAAGATCATCACGCAGAGCCTGGAGATCCCGACCATCGGCATTGGGTCCGGCAGCGACTGCGATGGGCAGGCGCTGGTGACCCAGGACATGCTCGGCCTATTCAAGGAGCTTTCGCCGCGTTTTCTGAAGGTCTACGCCGACCTGTCTCAGACCATCGTCGGGGCGCTGGCCGACTTTCGGCAAGAGGTGGAGAGCGGGGCATTCCCCACCAGCGAGCACACGTATGCAATTGAGGACCAGGAACTGGGCAAATTGCTGGCCCGGTTGCGGGGCCAAGTGGCCCAAGACACGAGAGAAGGAGGGATGAGTCATGGCTGAGTCTTTGAACGGAAAGGTGGCGGTCATCACGGGCGTTGGCTCCGGGTTTGGGAAGGCCACGGCCGAGAAGTTCGCCACGGTCGACCAGGTGAACCTCGTTCTGGTCGACATCAACGAGGAGGCCCTCAAGGCCACCGCCGATGCATGCGAGGACGCGGGCTCGAAAGTGGTTGCCCTGGCCGGCGACGTGACCAGGTGCGAGACCCACGAGCGCATCTTTGCGGAGACGATGAAGGCCTTTGGCAAGGTCGATTTCCTGATCAACTATGCGGGGGGCGCGGGTAAGGTGGCGCCCATCGAGGAGATGAGCGACGAAATCAACCGCCGCATCATCGACCTGAACCTGACCAGCACCATCATGAGCTGCCGGACCTTCACGCCGCAGTTCAAGAGGCAGGGCTACGGCAAGATCGTCAACGTGTCCAGCGTGTGCGACCGGCGCTCCTGGCCGGGGTGGGCAGTGTATTCGGCGGCCAAGGCCGGGGTCAATGCCTTTACCAAGTGCCTCTACACCGAGCTGCGGCCCCACGGCATCGCCGTCACGCTGCTGGTGCCGGGCGGGTCCAACACGGGCTTCCAGACGGCGGCGGAAGGCGTTGACAGGTTTGATTGGGACGACTCGATGGCCGTGCGCCCGGAACATTTCGCCGACATGGTATATCAGGCCTGCGCACTGACCAGGGGCGGATGCGTTTCCGAAATGCTGGTCTTTGGGCTGGCCCAGGACATCAGTGGATTTTAGCGCCGAGGAACCGGCGCGAAAGGGTCGATAGCCATGGCCACCCGAGACGAAAGACACTTTCTTGGAGAAAGGAGGAAGGACGCGAGCAAGAGCCGTTTCTTTTCTGCAAGCAAAAACAACGACGAGGTTTTAAAGAGAGGAGTTCAGGAGATGAAAAAGAATCTGTTCACCATGTTGATCTTGCTGGTACTGGCCAGCCTCGTAGTGTCCGCCTGTGGCGCTACACCCGCGCCCGAGCCACCCGCAGCCCCGACGGCTGAAGCGCCCGAAGCCGAAGCTCCCGAAGCCGAGGCGCCCGCAGACAAACCGATGAAGATTGCCTTCTTTGTATCGGACCTGTCCAACGTGTTCCACCAGGCACAGTTCACCGAGGCCAAGCGGTACGCCGCCGAGAAGTACGGCGCCGAGGTGTATGCCTTTGACGGCAAGTCCGACGGCGCCGTCATGACCCAGAACGTCGACCAGGTCGTGGCCCAGGGCATGGATGCCGCAACCCTCCACATCTGGGACTTTGAAGCGGCCAAGCCCGGCGTCCTCGATGCCCTCGACAAGGACATCATCATGACCTCCTTCTTCAGCCCCCTGGCCGACACCGGCATCCCCGTCGCCCGCAGCGACGAGGCCGGCGTCTCCTACGCCATGGGCGCCGAGATGGCCACCCAGTGGAAGGCCGCCCACCCCGACAAGCCCATCGTCCTGGTCCAGCTCGGCTGGCCCAACCACACCGAGGTCAAGTCGGGCCGCACCGACCCCTTCGTCGAAGGTGTCCTGTCCGTCGACCCCACCGCCACCGACCTGGGCTGCCTCGATGCCAGCAAGGGCCCCGACGCCGCCAAGCAGATCATCCTCGACCTGGTCACCCAGCACCCCGAGGTCAACCTCATCTACTCCCAGGCCTCCAACCTCACCGTCGGTACCATGGCCGGCCTCGCCCAGGCTGGCCGCGGCAAGTTCGACAACGGCAAGCCGCTGACCGAGATCGTGTGCAGCGTCGACTTTGACGAAGTCGAGATGAAGAGCGTCTATGACCCCAACAGCTCTCTCAAGCTCTCCATGGGCCTGCCGCCCGTCGAGACCGCCCGGGGCCGCATCGACCTCATCATGGACGTCGCGTCGGGCAAGGTGCCCATGACCTCTCAGCCCGCCCAGGAGTTCTTCTACAAGGCCTACAACATCTCCTTCTGGTCCATGCCGCGGGACGAAGCTGTGGAATGGCTGAACAGCCAGTTTGGTACGAACGTCGAATAGATGGTAGGATCTGAGCTGTAGATTTAGCGTTCCCAGGGGAGGGGGGCGCAGGGCCCCCCTCCCCCACAGGAACAGGGAGAGCCGAGCCATGAACGCAACAGAGAATGTGCTGGAAATCAGGGACCTCGTAAAGGACTTTCCCGGGGTGCGGGCCGTCGACAATGTCAGCTTTGACATCAAGCGGAACACCATCCACTGCCTGGTCGGGGAAAACGGCGCGGGGAAATCGACCCTGATCAAGATCCTGACCGGCGCATACCAGCGCACGAGTGGCAGGATCCTGCTCAACGGTGAGGAGTACAACCCACACCGGCCCCGGGACGCGAGGCAGAAAGGCATCAGCACCCTGTTCCAGGAGCTAAACGTCGTCAACCAGTTGACCGTCGAGGAGAACCTCACGCTGGGCATGGAGGATACGACGTTTGGCTTCCTGAGAAAGACCGACAAGATCAACCGGATGGTCAGCGTGATGAACAGCATCGAGCCGTCCATCCACCGGCGACAGCAGGTTTCTAGCCTGAGCGTTGCCAAGAAACAGATCGTGGAGATTGCCAGGGCCGTGGCCACCGAGTCGGACATCATCATCATGGACGAGCCAACGGCCGCCATCTCGGAGAGCGAAATCGGGCGCCTGTTTACCATCATCAGGCGCCTGCGCGAGCAGAACGTGACCGTCATCTATATCTCGCACCGGCTCGACGAGATATTCGAAATTGGAGATTATGTCACCGTCCTGCGCGACGGCCGGCACATTGCCACGAAACCGGTATCAGAGGTCAAGGACCGGGCCGAGCTGTGCAGGATGATGATTGGAAAGACGGTATTTGAGGAGTACACCCCAAAGGAGAGCGCCGACGCCGGCGCCCTCCTCCAGGTCCGCAACCTGTCGAACCACAAACTGCGGGACATTTCCTTCGAAGTCCAGGCGGGCGAGATTGCCGGTTTCTACGGCCTGGTGGGGGCCGGCAAGACCGAGCTGGCGCGGGCCATCTATGGCGTCGACCGTTACGAAGGCGAGATCAGGTTCAAGGGCAAAAAGCTCCAGCCCTCACCCGACAAGGCCATCGCGGCGGGCATCGCCCTGGTGCCCGAAGAGAGGCGGTCGCAGGGGCTGTTCACCATCCTGACCATTCGGGGCAACGTACCCGTCATGAACATGGCCAAGATATCGCGCAACGGGTTCATCAACGCCGCGAAGGAAAAAGAGGTCACGCGGGAGTACATTGACAAGCTTCGGATCGCCACCAACAGCACCGAAAAAGAAACCTCCAAGCTCTCGGGGGGTAACCAGCAGAAGGTCGTCCTGTCCAAGTGCCTGTTCGCCGATGCCGACCTCCTCATGCTGGACGAGCCGACGCGCGGCATCGACGTGGGAGCCAAGAGCGAGATCTATGGCATCATTCGCCAGCTCTCCAGGGAGGGGAAATCGATCCTGATCTTTTCGTCAGAGCTGCCCGAGATTATGAACATCTGCGACAGCATCTACCTGCTGTACGACGGCAGCCTGAAATCTGCGATGCGCAACGGCGAGGACATCGACAGCGAGAAGATCATCCACATTGTTACGGGTGGAGAATAGACGTGGAAAGCAATCAGGTTCTGCCACGGCCGTCAATCGGCGGCAAAATGAGCAACGAGTCGTTCATCACCCTGTTCATGGTCGGCGTGCTCCTGGCCGTCTTTGCCATCGCCGCAATCTTTGTGCCGAACTTTTACCTGCCCCAGAACATACTCAACCTGGTCACCAATAGCTGGTTCACCATCATCCTCGGCATCGGCGTCACATTCTTGTTGATCACGGGCAACTATGACATGTCGGTGGGCGGGGTCATTGCCCTCACGGGCGTCCTGTCCGTCTACTTTTGCCAGGCGGCCAACGTCTCCCAGAACGCCCTCGCCAACGGGCTCGGCTTGCCCTACGGCGTGGCGGTGGCCCTGGCCCTGGTGTGCGCCATGGGCATCGGCGGGCTCAATGCGTTCTTTGTGACGCGCCTCAAGGTGCCATCCATCATTGTCACGCTGGGCACCATGATGGTCGCCCGCGGCATCGCCCAGGTCGTCACCCAGGGTGCCCAGCGGAACACCAGCCTGCCCGACGTCTTTGGCGCTGTGGGAAACCTGTCGCTGCCCGGGACGCCCATCAAACTGTCGGTGCTGATCATGGTGGCCCTCATCATCGTGGCGTTCATCTTTGAGAAAAAGACGGTGGCGGGCAGGCGCACGTACCTCATCGGCGCCAATCCCGAAGCAGCTCGCCTCTCGGGCATCAACGTGGACCGGCATCTTACGGCGCTGTATATCCTCAGCGCGTTCCTGGCCGGCATCACCGGCATCCTCCTGGCATCCGAGTTCAAGGCCGGGGTGTCGAACCGGGCCATGGGCTACGAGTTCGACGCTCTGGTGATCACGCTCCTGGGAGGGGTGAGCATCATGGGCGGGTTCGGATCCGTGTTGGGCATGTTCGTCGGCGCCCTCATCCTCTCTGTCGTGACGTCGGCTGCCACCGGGCTCCTGTTGTCGCCCGACTGGCAGTTCACGCTGAAGGCAATCGTCACCTTTGCGGCGATTCTCGCCCAGCGTTTCGCTCTGGATAGAAGGAAGAATTGAAAGAACCGAGGGGTGGCGACATGGCTCAAGTTGTTCTTTCCAAGGAGCGTGCGGACGTGAAGACGATTCAGGATTCACAGCGGCTTCCCATGGATCGGTCGCAGGCAATGCGGTCGCGCATCAAGCAATTCTACATCTATTTCGTGCTGGCGCTCATCGTGGTCATCTTTAGCGTTGTGAAGCTGGATCAGGTCGCCATGTTCGAGCGCGGGCATTTTCTCAGTCCCGACAGCATCATCAACCTTTTGCGCAGCGCGGTGCCCATCCTGACCCTGAGCGGTGCCTTCACGCTCCTCATGATCTCGGGTTACATCGACCTGTCCGTTGGCAGCGCCATGAGCCTCAGCGCCGTGGTCTATGCCTACATGGTCCTCAACGGGTTCAGCTTTGCGCCCGCCATCGCCGTGGCCCTGGTGGTAGGCATCCTGATGGGCACGCTGAACGGCTTCCTGGTGATGAGGCTGCGCATCACGCCCGTCATCGCGACGCTGGTCACGTTGAACCTCTTCAAGGGCATTGCCCTGCTCATTGTGCCCGATGGATTGTCGGCCATCAAGGGGAGCACCGAGAGGCCCATGCCCGCGTGGATCAACTACTATGCGCGCGAGGAGGTCTTTCTCGGGCTGCCCCAGGCGTTCTACGTGGCCCTCATCGTCATCGCCTTCCTGGTCATCGTCCAGAGAAAGACGATCCTGGGCAAGTACGCCGCGGCCACGGGCGGCAACCCCGTCGCGGCCGAGCTGTCGGGCATCAACTCGGTGCAGGTGGTGTGGCTGCTGTACATCATTGTCGGATTCTTTGCCGCCCTGGCCGGCGTCGCCCGGGCCAGCTACATGTCGCTGGGAGACCCGCTGTCCGGCGACGGGATGGAGCTCTCCTGCATCATTGCCGTGTTGCTGGGAGGGACGGCGTTTTCGGGAGGCGAAGGCTCGGTGGCCAAGACCATCGTCGGCGCCATTATCATCATGTGCGTGACCATCGGCTTGATGACCGTGATCCCCGCGTACTGGCAGAACCTGGCCGTGGGCGGCGTGCTCCTCATCGCCGTGGCGCTCAACCACCTGCTGATGCGGGAAGGGCCCAGGGCGTAGCGCAGGGAGCCCCGCCGGGAAGGCCGGGCCATGGACAAGACGAGGAGGAACCGAATGCGAAGACGGAAGCTGGGGTACACGGATCTGGAACTGACGGCCATCGGCTTTGGCACGTGGGCCATCGGCGGTGGTGGTTGGCAATGGGCCTGGGGCCCTCAGGATGACGAGGCTTCCATCGCCGCCATCCGGCGGGGGCTCGACCTGGGCATCAACTGGGTGGACTGCGCGGCGGCCTACGGCCTGGGCCACGCCGAGGAAGTGTTGGGCCAGGCGATCAAGGGGCGGCAGGACGTCATCGTCGCCACCAAGTGCGGCCTGGTCTGGGACGAGGGGAAACCCGACACGTACGGCCGGCTCACCGCCGCCAGCGTGCGCGCCGAGTGCGAAGCCAGCCTGCGCCGCCTGGGCGTGGAGGCCATCGACCTGTACCAGATCCACTGGCCGCACGACGAGGCCCACCTGGAAGAGGGCTGGAGTACCATCGCCGACCTGGTCCGGGAGGGCAAGGTGCGCTACACGGGCGTGTCGAATTTCTCGGTGGGCCAGATGCAGCGGATCCAGCCCATCCACCCCATCGCCTCGCTTCAGGCTCCCTACAGCCTGGTGGCCCGGGGCATCGAGACCGAGCTCCTTCCCTTTTGCGCGGCGAACAACATTGGCATCATTGCCTACAGCCCCATGCACAACGGGCTGCTAACCGGCAAGGTGACCCGGGAGTGGGTGGCCGCGCTGCCGGCCGACGACTGGCGCCGCGACCACAACCCCGAATTCCGGGAGCCGGCGCTGAGCGCCAACCTGTCCCTCCTGGACGGGCTGCGCCCCATCGCCCAAGGCCACGGCAAGAGCCCGGGCGAGGTGGCCATAGCCTGGGTGCTGCGGCGCCCCGAGATGACCACCGCCATCGTCGGCGCGCGCAGCCCAGGCCAGATCGAGGGCACCATCGGCGGTGGGGATTTGCAGCTCTCGGATGCCGACATCGCCAAGATCGACGGCCTGCTGGCGGCCCGGGCTCGGGCCCTGGCCACGGCGTAGGAGAGGGACGATGGCGAAGGCACCCGTCGGGCAGGGCTCGATCCTCGATTCGGCCGCCGAACCGCTTGCCGGGCCGGCGCCGGCCGGGCTGCCCGTGGGCCTGTACGAGAAAGGGCTGCCGGCCCCGTGGTCCTGGGACCGGCGGCTGGCCGCGGCGGCCGAGGCCGGGTACGACTTTGTCGAGATCTCGATCGACGAAAGCGACGAGCGCCTGGCCCGCATCGAGGGGCCGGCATCGACCAGGAACCAGCTGCGCCGGGCCATCGCCGAATCGGGCGTGCCCATCCTGACCATGTGCCTCAGCGGGCACCGCCGCTATCCCCTGGGCAGCCGATCGCCGCAGGTCCGGCAACGGGCAGCCGACCTTGTGCGCCAGGCCATCACCTTTGCCGTGGACGTCGGGGTGCGCATCGTGCAGATTGCGGGCTATGACGTGTTCTACGAAGAGAGCGACGCCGCCACGGCAGCCCGCTACGTGGAGGGCCTTCAACGGGCGGCCGAGTGGGCAGGGCAAGCAGGGGTCATGCTGGCCCTGGAGAACGTGGACGTTCCCCTGACCGAATCCATCCACGGCTGCATGGAGATCGTGCGGCAGGTCAACTCGGTGTGGTTCCAGATCTATCCCGACATGGCCAACGTGGCCGCGGCCGGTTACGATCCGGTGGCCGAGCTGGCGACCTGCGCGGGTCACATGGTCGGCATCCACGTCAAGGATGCCCTGCCCCGCACCATCCGGCGGGTGCCCTTTGGCACGGGCATCGTCCCCTTTGGGCCGGTCTTTCGGGCGCTGGCCGGCCAGGGCTACCGTGGCCCCATGGTGGTCGAGATGTGGTCGGACGAGGGCGCGGCCGGCGATCCCATGGCGACCGCCCGCGCTGCGCGCCAGTTCGTTGCCGACCTGGTGAACAAGACATACTGTTAGAAGAGGCGAGATCATGCTGGAAGAACTGCGTCACGAAGTCTGGAAGTACAACCTGGAGTTGCCCAAGTACGGCCTGGTCGTGATGACCAGCGGTAACATCAGCGGCCGCGACCCTGAAAGCGGACTGGTGGTCATGAAGCCCAGTGGCTACAGCTATGAGGAGATGACCCCGGAGGATATGGTCGTCATCGACATGCACGGCAACGTCGTCGAGGGCCACCTTAAGCCGTCCGTCGACACGGCAACCCATCTCTACGTGTACGCCAAGCGGCCCGACGTCTTTGGGGTGGGGCACACGCACTCTACCTATGCCACCAGCTTTGCCGCCCTGGGCAGGCCCATTCCGGCGTGCCTGACGCAGTCGTGCATGGTCGGCGGCGAGATCCCGTGCGGCGGCTTTGCCGCCATCGGTGGCGAGCAGATCGGCGCCGAGATCGTCCGGGCCATCGGCTCGGCCCGGGCCGTCCTGCTGCAGAACCACGGCGTCTTTACCATCGGCGACTCGCCGCGGCAGGCGGCCAAAATGGCCGTAGAAGTCGAGGAGATTGCCAAGATCACCCACCTCGCCATGCTCATGGGCCAGCCCCTCCTGTTGAGCCGGGAGCAACTGGCCGAGACGGGCCAGATGTACCAGACCGTGTACGGACAGCGGTGAACGCGCTGTTCGTGGGCCAGGCGGGATCGGGATCAAAGGGAGAGAAGACATGGCTTCGTACCTCATAGGTATTGACAACGGATTGACCGTCTCCAAGGCAGCCATCCTCGACTTAAAGGGTCGCGAGGTGGCGGTACAGGGGCACAAGGTGGAGCTGAGCTACCCCCGGCCCGCGTGGGTCGAGCGCGACAGCGAGACCGTGTGGCAGACCACGGCCGCCGCCATCCGCGAGGTCATTGAGAAAGCGGGCATCGACAAGCGCGACATCGTGGGCGTGGGCAATTCGGCCCACGGCAACGGCATCTACCTGGTCGACAAGGCCGGCGCGCCCCTGGGTCCGTCGGTGACATCCATGGACAATCGCGCCGGCGACATCATCGACGAGTGGTTCTGTCCGGGCGACGTCCACGACCAGAACTTTGACATCGTCCTGACCAATACCTTTGCAGCGCAGCCGGCCGCCTTGCTCGCCTGGTTCAAGCGGCACCGGCCAGAGGTCTGGAGCCGGATCGGCCACGCATTTCCCTGCAAGGACTATATCAAGTACCGCCTGACAGGGACGGTGACTTCGGACTATACCGACATGAGCGGCAGCAGCCTGTACGACAGCCGGAACCGCCGCTTCTCGCCCGAGCTTCTCGACCTGTATGGCATCGGCGATGTCCTCCCCGCCCTGCCCGAGCCCATCGAGAGCCACGACATTGCCGGGTGGGTGACGCGCGAAGCGGCGGCCACGACCGGCCTGGCGGAGGGAACGCCCGTCGCCGGCGGCATGTTTGACATCGACGCCGCCGCGGTGGGCGCCGGCGTCATCGACGAGGGGATGCTGTCCATCGTCGCGGGCACCTGGAGCATCAACCAGGTTGTCCTCAGGCAGCCGGTGGTCGACAGCCGCATCTTTATGTGCACCATCTTTGCCGTGCCCGGCCTGTGGCTTGCCACCGAGAGCAGCGCAACCTCGGCCACGAACCTGGAATGGTTTATCACTCACTTTTGCCACGAGGAGCAGGCCGCGGCCGCCGCGCGGGGGATTTCGGTGTACGAAGTGTGCAACGAGATCGTCGAAAGCCTGCCGCCGGGCGGAACCGACGTCATCTTTCATCCCTTCCTGTACGGCTCCCGGGTGCAGGCCAATGCGCGGGCCGGATTCTACGGGCTGGGTGCCTGGCATACCAAGG
>JAAYZQ010000133.1 GCA_012514775.1 Anaerolineaceae bacterium | reverse complement strand
TGGCCTCGAACCGTTGCTGGGCTTCCAGCAGATCGCCCAGGATGTCGGGGTACTCGCTGCTCATGTTGACCCTCTCCTCGCGGCGTGATTTCCAGTCGGGCAGGACCATTATATCATAAAACGACCGCCTGCGGTACTCGAGTAACAAAAAGAACCTCCGGAGTGGGGGACACTCCGGAGGTTCGGCTGCCTAACGACCGGTTCTACTGCTTCCGGTCAGAGGGGCGACGAGCCTGTTTCGCGGCCTTTTTCTGGTTCGCCTGCCGCATAATGCGGGCCAATTCGGCCTGGCGGTCTTTGGTCAACTCGAACAATATCGTTGGGTGAAACATCGGATCCCTCCTGGATGATTTGGTAGTTGAAGGGCTCTTCCGAAGGTTCCCTCCGCGACAAAAAAGGGCACCTTGGGATTGAACCCTTGGTGACCTTCTCCGACGCCTACGAGGTTAGCTGCCGGGCTCGGGCCGAAGAAGCTGGCCCTACGTCCTGCCTGGACGACTCACCCCCTGATTGGTTCCCCCGTTGCCGAAAGGCACTAGGCGAGCAGGTTATTCGATTAAGTACACTCTAACACACGCGCGCCCGCTTGTCAAGTTCTGATGAGAGCATGGACCGGTTCAAGCCTGGAGCCGCCCGAAGGCCTGAAGGGTGGCCAGGGTTTCCATGGTCAGGTGGCCGCGCCACTCGCGCCGTGCCTGCTCCCAGGCCTCCGGGTAGAAATCTCCCCACGTCCAGTTCGGTTCCCAGGCGCCGTCGGCCGCCTGGGTGTCTACCTTGTAGTCCAGGTTCTCCGCCAGCCCATCCCAGATCAGGTCGGCGACGGGCGATTGGGGATGGGGCGCGATTTTCAAGGGCTGCATTGTGTATTCGGCCCACTCGGCGGGGTTGCGGCTGACGACCCCGGGCACGACGGAGCGCACGCGCGCCAGGATGCGCGCCCTCGCCGGCTCGGGCAGCGATTCGCTGTCGGCCAGGCGCAGGGCCTGGGCCAGGTCGTCGCCGCCGCCGCTGCCCAACTGCCCGATGGTCTCGATGGCAACCACTGTATCCTCGGTGACCTCCGCCAGCCAGGAGCCGGGCACGGCGGACGAATAATCGTGAAGCAGGGCGACGATCCCTGCCCTGGGGATGATCCGGAAGTCGTCAAAGGTGCGGGCCAGGCTTCCCTGGCCGTCCTCGTGCCACCACGGAGCGTGGGGATGATCGTTTGCCTCGGTGGGCACTGCGCGCCACGTACGAGACGCCGCATCGTAGGTATTCAGCAGGTACTGAATGGCGTCGCCGACCAGCGGATGGCCGGCCCCGGCGCCCACCTGGCGCAGGAATCGCAGTGCGATCTCGGTGGCCAGCGCCGACGAGCCGGGGTGCCGGGCGTCGGGCTCCAGGGCGTGGCCAAAGCCGCCGTCGTCATTGCGATAGCTGCCCAGCCTGGCGATGACCGCGTCGGCCGGCGCTCCCTCGAACCGGTACTCGAACAGCGCCCGGTCCAGGGGGCGGGCCTGGGTCTTGATAAAGGCGCGCCCTCGCTCAAAGGCCTGCCGGCTCAGCCTTTTCATCGTCTCTCCTCCCGGGGAGCGGAGACAATCATCGGTACGCTCCGTTTCCGCTGGCCACCGGTACCGGCTCGCGGCCGGCCGCAATGGACAGGCAGTCTGGTGCCTGCGCCATGTCCGGCATGCCCCTCAGCGCTTGCCTGAGGAACTGCCCTGTGTAGCTCTCGGGCACGGCGGCCACCTCCTCGGGGCTGCCCTGGGCCACGATGCGGCCGCCGCCCTCGCCGCCCTCCGGCCCCAGGTCCACGATCCAGTCGGCCGTCTTGATAACGTCCAGGTTGTGCTCGATGACAATGACCGTATTGCCGGCGTCGGTCAGGCGGTGCAGCACGTCCAGCAGCTTCTGGATGTCGGCAAAGTGCAGCCCGGTCGTCGGCTCGTCGAGGATATAGACCGTATCGCCCGTGGCCGTGCGCGACAGCTCCTTGGCCAGCTTGACGCGTTGCGCCTCGCCGCCGGAGAGGGTTGTGGCGCTTTGCCCCAGCTTGACGTAACCCAGCCCGACGTCGGCCAGGGTCTGGAGCTTGCGCTCGATCTTGGGTATGTTGGCAAAGTGCTCCAGCGCCTCATTCACGTCCATATCCAGCGTGTCGGCGATGTTCTTGCCCTTGTAGCGGATCTGGAGCGTCTCCCGGTTAAAGCGCTGCCCCTTGCAGACGTCGCACGTGACCCACACGTCGGACAAAAAGTGCATCTCGATGACTTTTAGCCCGTGTCCCTTGCACGCCTCGCAGCGGCCGCCCTTGACGTTAAAGCTGAACCTGCCCGGCTGGTAGCCCCGGGCCTTGGCCTCGGGAACCTGAGCAAAGATGCGCCGGATGCCGTCAAACACGCCCACATAGGTCGCCGGGTTCGAGCGGGGTGTGTGGCCGATGGGGTCCTGGGTGATGTTGATAACCTTGTTCACCAGTTCCAGTCCCTCCAACCGGTCGTACTCGCCCGGTTTTCCCTCGGCGCCATGGAGCGCCCGGGCCAGTGCCGGGTGCAGGGTCTGGGCCACCAGCGACGACTTGCCGCTGCCCGAGACGCCGGTCACGCAGCTAAAGAGCCCCAGGGGAAAGCGGACCTCCAGGTTCTTCAGGTTGTTCTGCCGCGCTCCGCTGAGGGTCAGCCACTTGCCGTTGACCGTCCGGCGCTGGCCGTTGGGCGAGCAGACGGCCAGCGCCCCCGACAGGTAGCGGCCGGTCAGCGAGCGGGCATTGTCCATGATGTCCTGGGGCGTGCCCTCGGCCACCACCCAGCCGCCCAGGATGCCGGCTCCCGGCCCCAGGTCGACGATCCAGTCGGCGGTGGTCATGGTCTCGGCATCGTGCTCGACCACCAGAACGGTGTTGCCCATGTCGCGGAGCTGCTCGAGGGTGTCCAGGAGGCGGCGGTTGTCGCGCTGGTGCAGGCCGATGCTCGGCTCGTCCAGGATATAGAGGACGCCCACAAGGCCGCAGCCGATCTGGCTGGCGAGACGGATGCGCTGTCCCTCGCCGCCCGAGAGCGTCGGCGCAGGGCGCTCCAGGGTCAGGTAATGAAGCCCGACGTTGAGCATGAACTGCAGCCGGTCCCGGATCTCTTTCAGGATCTCCTCGGCGATCTGGAACTGCTCCTCGGTGAGGGCCTGCTCGCCTGTTGCCCTCGACCTCCTGTTGCCCAGCTTGTTCACCCAGGCCAGGGCATCCTGGATGGACAGGGCCGTCACTTCTTCGATGCTCTTGGCGGCGATCGTAGTGGCGGCCGCCTCGGGCCGCAGTCGCTTGCCGCGGCAGGTGGGGCAGGGCTGGTCGCTCAAGAAGCTGGCGTACCAGCGCCGCGTGTACTCGGACCTGGTCTGGTGAAAGAGGCGGTTGATATGATAGATGATGCCCCGCACCGGCCGCCGCGACTCGCCCGTCCAGGAGCTGTTCTCGCTCTCGTGCTGGTATGCAAAATGGATCTTTTCCTCGCCCGAGCCGTAAAAGAGCACGTGGCGGAACGACTCGGGCAGGTCTTGCCACGGCGTCTCCAGGTCCACGCCATAGTGCCTGGCAATGGACTCGAGTTGGCGCAGGGTCCAGCTATCCTTCTTCTTGCGCAGCTCGCCATACCAGCGCAGCGCCCCGTCCATGATGGAGCGGCGGGCGTCGTGGAGGATGAGCGCCGGATCGACGTTCAACTGCGTGCCTAGCCCGTTGCAGTCGGGGCACATGCCGTGGGGCGAGTTAAAGCTAAACATCTGCGGTGTCAGCTCCGGGAAGCTGAGGCCGCAGGCGGGGCAGGCGTTCTGCTCGGAAAAGATCAGCACCTCGCCGCCCTCGACGTCGACGTGCAGCAACCCGTCGGCCAGCCGCAGCGCCGTCTCTACCGAGTCGGTCAGCCGGGCGACGAACCCTTCCGCCTCGGACTCTTCGGGCTCGTCCCCGCCGGTGCGGGGATCGGGCATGACCAGCCGGTCGACGACGATCTCCACGTCGTGCTTCTTGTTCTTGGCCAGCTTGATGCGCTCCGAAAGCTCGACTGGAACGCCGTCGATGCGGGCGCGGACGTAGCCGTCGGCCCGGGCCTGGGCCAGGATCTCTTCGTGGGTGCCCTTGCGCCCCCGGATCACGGGCGCCAGGATCTGAAAGCGGGTGCCGGGCGGGAGCTGGCCAACGCGCTCCACGATCTGCTGCGCCGACTGGGCGTTAACTTCGCGCCCGCATTGGGGACAGTGGGGCGTGCCCACCCGGGCGTAGAGTACCCGCAGGTAGTCGTATACCTCGGTCACCGTGCCCACGGTGGATCGCGGGTTCTTGCTGACTGCCTTCTGCTCGATGGCGATGGCCGGGCTGAGGCCCCCGATAAAGTCCACCTTTGGCTTTTCCATCTGGCCCAGGAACTGGCGGGCGTAGGACGAGAGGGACTCGACGTAGCGCCGCTGGCCCTCGGCATAGAGCGTGTCGAAAGCCATGCTGCTCTTGCCGCTGCCCGAGACACCCGTGATGACGACCAGCTTATGGCGAGGCAGTGTCAGATCGATATCCTTCAGATTGTGCTGTTGCGCACCCCTGATAACCAGCGTATCTTGAGCCATACCTTCCCTTCGTTGTCCTTCGAGAGAGCAGATTGAGCATCGTGCAGGAGCGGGTCTACCGAGACCCGACCCCCATTCTAGATCAGGAACTGGTCAGATCGTGTCATGAATAGAGCGAATCTTTGTTCTAATCCTGACGCGAACTGGCGAGAACCGACGATCGGTGCCATGCGAGTGGGGGACATTCTACCACAAGCGGGACCGGCGGGTCAACCACGAAAGGGCCGGGTACACAGGCGGGCCGGCCGGGAGTTGACGGTCCGGACAGGATGTGTTACTATGATGCCGGTCCATTGAAAGCAGGTAGCAGCGGCATGTCGCCGCCAATCACTTTGTAGGGACTCGGTCCCTGCCGCAGATTGCGCAGGATTGTGCAACCAATGATGAAAAGGAGCCTGCCGTGTCTGACGCTGGAGTGACCAAAGCCCACGCAACAAGTCGGAACACAAGCAACAGCAGCCACAGCCAGCCTCGAGAAACAAACTGTCACAGCCCGTTCGCGAGTGGTTCAGAGATAGCGTCCTTCAGGCCTGGGCAGGCAATGCGGTGAGGGGAGACATGGACAAAGAGATCTGGGAAGAAGCCTACCGCCGGGCAGCCGAGATGGTGCCGGTGCGCGTCGACCGGCACATGCGCGATATCCTCTACGGCGACGTGCCGACCTTCATGGAGCTGCCCCACGCCCGCCGGCCGGGCGACCTGGAGGGGACCGGCGCCGCATTCCTGGGCGTGGGCTTTGAGGGGGTCAAGATCGACTCTCCCCACACCTACCTGCCCGATCTGGCCGCGCCCGCCGGACCCGAGAGCATCTACTACCGGACGGGAGCCGACCGCGCTCCGGAGGCCGTGCGCCGCTACAGCATCCAGTATTCGATCCACCACGGCAACGGGCTGTTCGTGGAGTATGCCCCTGACTTCTATATCTTCCAGCATCTGCGGGCCGTGGATGCGGGCGACGTGCAGGTGGTGCCGGGCGACGCGGAGACGTCGTTGGCCCGCTGCGAGGCCCGCGTCGGCGAGATCGTGGCTGTCGGCGCCGTACCCCTGGTCTGTGGCGGCGACCATGCCGTGACCCTGCCCGCCGCCCGCGCCGTCGCCGGGGCCATGGAGGGCCGCCTGGGGCTCATCCACTTTGACTCGCACTTTGACCTGGCCTGGGATCCGCCCCTCTATGCCGGCTCGCAATGGGCGCCGCTCCTGGCCCTGCCCAACGTCGAGGTCGGCAACTACTGCCAGATCGGCATCCGGGGGCTGCGCCAGGTGCCGGCCGAAGCCGAGGTCGCCCGCCGCCTGGGCCACGGTGTGTGGACCATGGCCGACGTGGACAGGCAGGGGATCGAAGCCGTGGTGGACGCCGCCATCGAGCGGGCCACGGATGGCACGCGGGGCGTGTACGTTTCCTTTGACATCGACGTCGTCGATCCCGTCTACTGCCCGGCTCAAAAGTACCCCGAGCCTGCGGGGCTGACTTCCAAGCAGGCCATCACCGCCCTGCGGCGTATCGGCCACGCAGCCGAGATCAAGGGCTTTGACCTATGCTGCCTGGGCCCGCAATACGACGACCGGGTGGGCACCGGCTCGCACCTGGCGGCCCGCCTCTTTGTGGAGGTACTGGCCGCCATGGCCTGGCGGCGCGCGGGCGGTGCTAGCCCGGCGCCGTGAAGGAACCCCCCAGGCCGCTGGGGCGGTACGCGAGTGACAAGGAGAAGAAGAATGGCACGGAACATCATGCTCGCGATGGCGAATGCCACGCATAGAAGAATCACTGTGTCGAGCCTCGCCGTAGCACTCCTGCTCGGCCTGGCGGTCTCTGCTCTTGCCCAGCAGGCGACGGACACCCCCCGGGGCGTGACCCGGAATGCGTTGATCGAGCCATCGCCAGGCGGGCCGGACCTGGAGGCCGGCTACCGGTACGGCGTCACCCAGGCGCCGGACGTGGCGGACCTGGCGATAGAAAAGCAGGCGCTGGCGGCAAGCGTGACGGCGGGAGAAGAGCTAACGTACGCCATCACTGTCACCAACCTGGGCCCGGGAGCCGCCACCGGCGTAAACGTGCTTGTCCTGGTGCCGCCGGGCAGTCGCGTCGTGGCCATCACGGCGGACAATCCGTTCTCCGGGAGCGAGTTCTGCACGCTGAACGGCACGTGTGAGCTGGGTACCCTACCCAGCCCGACATCGGGCATCAGCCTGGCGAACGACACGCCAGGCCAGGCGGATGGCTCTATAATCAATCGCACGGTGACGATCGAGTCAGACGATCTGCCGGCCGGAGCAACCATTGTCGACGTCGACCTTACCATCGAGTTCGAAAAGATCGACCATGAGAACTGCTCCTTGCCGGCCAATTTGGCCGACTCCTATAACAAGGAGATCGTGTTCTACTTGACCAGCCCGGGCGGGACGCGGGTGGTGCTGGTGGAGAGCCAATACAACTGGGGCGGGAGCGGGCTCGGCTCGACGTACACGGCCATCAAATACGGCGGTGACGTGACGGCGACCTTTGACGACTCGGCCACGTCCGTGGTCGGACCGATGCCGGAGAGCGGCACGTTCCGGCCGGTGCAGCCGCTGGCGGCCTTTGACGGCGAGAGTCCGTTCGGGATGTGGACGCTGACGGCCGGCGATGATAACGTACAAGATGCCCTGTGCCTGGCCAGGTTTGAGCTGGCGGTGACGGCCGTTGCAGACGTCGAGGCGACGGTCAGCCTTGTGCTGGGCGTGGACCCGGATTACGCCGGCGACGCGCTTGTCAACCAGGTGCGGGTGTCGGCCGGCGCGACCGACCCGGACGAGACGAACAACATCGCCACAGCCACGACGATGGTAAACGCCGAGGCGGACCTGGGCATTGCCAAATCTGTGCTCCAGGAGGAGTTGTGCCTGGGCGCCTACAACGTTTACGAAATCGAGGTCACCAACGATGGACCGTCAGACGCGGTGGACGTGTCCGTGACTGACGTGCTGCCCAACGCGCTGGTCTATGGCGGCGGAAGCCCCAGGTGTACCTACGACGGGGCAGTGAGGTGCGGCCTGGAGCGGCTGCCGGCCGGCGAGAGCCACTCCTTTCTCGTGGGCGTCAACCTGGCGCCGGGCGTGGACGGCGGGACGTGGATCGCGAACACGGCGACCGTGGCGAGCGCGACGAGGGATCCGAACCCGGCGAACGATACGAGCCCGGAAGCCGGGTTCACGGCCGTGCAGTGCTCCCTACCCGCGGCGGACCTGGCCCTGGTCAAAACGGCGACAGAGACGGCCGGCGCCGGCGAGCAGATCACCTACACGCTGACGGCCCACAACTTGGGCCCGTCCGACGCAAAGGATGTGACCATCGTCGATACACTGCCCGCGGGCGTCACCCTGGTGGAGGCAGGCACCGGTTGTACAGCCGGAGACGACGGCACCGTCACCTGCAGCGTGGGTGGCCTTGCGCCGGGTGGCCAGGTGAGCGCAACCCTCGTCGTCCTGGTAGACGGGCCGGTGGAGCCGGGCACGAGCCTGGAGAATGTGGCTGTGGTCACCGCCGCCACGCCCGACACCTACATGGCCAACAACGTCGACGCGGCCAACACCAGGGTCGCCGGGCTGGCCAATCTGGCGCTGGACAAGCAGGGCCCACCGGGCGTCGTCGCCGGCAAGCTGATCACCTATACCCTCATTGTGTCCAACGCCGGGCCGACGACGGCCGAATCGGTCGTCGTCGCCGACAAGCTGCCGGAAGGCGTGACCCTGATAGCAGCGTCGTTCGCCACGGGTGAAGGCAGGCCAAGTGCATGCGGCGGGGCCACCTGCCACCTCGGCGACCTGGCCGCGAGCGAGAAGGTGACCGTCACCGTCGTCGGGCGGGTCGATGCCGGCCTGTTGCCGGGCACCGTGTTGACCAACTCGGCCTCCGCGTTCTCCGACACCCCGGAAGCCGATGTGCTGGACGACTCGGACGATCACACGTGCCGGGTGACCTACTACGGGCTGTACCTGCCACTCATCTCCTGGGGAACGGCCTCCCAGCCGCTGCCGCCTGATCTCTAGGAGCGACCTTGCCGGCATAGAACTGCCTGGGGGAGAAAACGGCCGCCAGTTTCAACCGGCGGCTCTTCTCTCTCGGGGTCGAAACCCGCCCGCCCCACCGCTACTCCCCGTCGCGCACCAGCCCCTGCCGTAGGGCGAGGACCGCGGCCTCGGTGCGGTCGGAGGCGCCCAGCTTTTGCAGGATGGTGCTGACGTAATTGCGCACCGTCCCCCGCGCCAGGTGCAGGCGCTGCGCGATCTCGGGATTGCTGTAGCCGCGGGCCAGAAGTGCCAGGATTTGCTGCTCTCGCTCGGTGAGGGGCTCGGCCGGCGGAGAGGCGGGCGCAGGAGGCGATTGATGAGAGACGGCCCGCTCCATGACCCGGCCGGCGATGGACGGATCGAGGTAGGCGCGACCCTGGGCGGTGCCCTTGATGGCGTCAAGCAGCTCGGCGCGCCGGCTGTCCTTGAGGAGGTAGCCGGCCGCGCCGGCGGCGATGGCATCCAGGACCCACTCGTCCGCGGCGTAGGTCGTCAGGACCAGGACACGGACCTGGGGGTATTGCTGCCGCAGCCGCCTGGTGGCCTGCACGCCGTTGAGGACGGGCATCTTCAGGTCCATCAACACGATGTCGGGCTGGGCCTCGGGCACCAGCTCCAGGGCCTGCCGGCCGTTGCCGGCCAGGCCCACGACCTCGATCTCCGGGTCCGTGCCCAGGATGGCGGCCAGGCCCTCACGGACTACCGTCTGGTCGTCGACGATCAGGACGCGAACCATTGCACGTCGCCCTCCAGGCCCGGCGGCGTCCGTCCGCCCGCCTCCGGCTCCAGGGGGATCGCCAGGCGCACCGTGGTGCCCAGCCCCGGGCGGCTGTCGATGTCGAGCTGGCCGCCCACAACCCCGGCACGTTCCTTCATGCCCAGGATACCGAGCCCGTTGCGGTTGGGGGATTGCCCGTTCTGCTCATCGCCGGCAGTGATCCCCTGGCCGTCGTCTTCGACGGTCAGGACCAGGCGCCCGTCCTGGGCCT
>JAAYZQ010000132.1 GCA_012514775.1 Anaerolineaceae bacterium | reverse complement strand
TCATAACATACATACAAAAATTGGTGGCCGCGCTCCGCGGCGCCCGACAGCGACTGCAGGCCGATGTCGTAGGTGCCGCCATCACCGCCAAAGGCCAGGAAGCGGACGTCCTGCTCGGGCAGCTTGTTCTGGCGCACCAGGCTGCGGTAGGCGGCCTCGACGCCGCTGATGGTCGCCGCCGCGTTCTCGAAGGCGTTGTGGATCCAGGGCACGCGCCAGGCCGTGTAGGGATAGATCGAGGTCGCCACCTCCAGGCAGCCGGTGGCGTTGGCCACGACCACCGGTTGGTCGATGGCGGCCAGCACCTGGCGCACCACGATGGATGCTCCGCAGCCGGCGCACAGCCGGTGGCCGGGGGCCAGCCGCTCGGGCCGCCTGGCCAATTCCTTGGGAACCAGTTTCGTCGCCATGGTGCCTCCTATTCCCTCACGCCCAGGTAGTTGACCACCTGGTCCACGCGCCCCGTCGCCGCTGCCCGGAACAGGTCGCGGTAAATGCCCTCGATCTCGGAGGGGCGAATGTCGCGCCCGCCCAGGCCATAGACGTAATCGCAGACCGGCACCCGGACGCCCTGGACGGCCAGCGCCGCCGCCAGCTCCAGGAACAGGGGGCCGGCATTGTCGGCCGCCCCGAAGGACACCGAGCGGTCCATGACCGCCACGGCCTTCACGCCGCCCAGCGCCTCGGCCAGCGCCCGCGCCGGGAAGGGGCGAAAGACGCGCAGCTTCAGCAGGCCGGCCTTGTGGCCCTGGCTCCGCAGCGCATCCACCACCACCCGGGCCGTGCCTGCCGTCGAGTTGACGGCGACCACGGCCACCTCGGCGTCGTCCAGGCAGTGGGCCTCGAACAGGCCGTAGTTGCCAGCAAAGGCGCCGTTAAACTCGGCGGCCACGTCGCCGATGACGCCCTCGGCGTGGGCCATGGCCTCCACCTGTTGGCGCTTGTGCTCGTAGTAGTAATCGTAAAAGTCCAGCGGCCCGTAGGTCTTGGGTTTTTCCAGGTCCAGCAGCGGCCACCGGGGCCGGTAGGCGCCGGCAAAGGCCCGCACCTTGTCGTCGTCATAGATCTCGACGCGCTCCATGCCGTGGCTCGTAATAAAGCCGTCCTGGCAGACGGCCACGGGCAGGAGGACGTCGGGGTGCTCGGCGATGCGCACCGCCTGGATGGCATTGTCGTAGGCCTCCTGGCCGCTCTCGGAAAAGAGGACGATCCAGCCCGCGTCGCGCATGCCCATCACGTCCGAATGGTCGCAGTGGATGTTGATGGGCCCCGACAGCGCCCGGTTGACGAGGCTCATGACGATGGGGCAGCGGTTGGAGGCGGCGATGTACAGGACCTCCCACATGAGGGCCAGGCCGTTGGCCGAGGTGGCCGTCATGACCCGCGCCCCGGCCGCCGACGCTCCCACGCAGGCGCTCATGGCGCTGTGCTCGCTCTCCACCGTCACGAACTCGGTGTCCACCAGGCCATCGGCCACAAAGTCGGCAAAGAACTCGACGGTCTCGGTCTGGGGGGTGATGGGATAGGCCGCCACGACGTCGGGATTGATCTGGCGCATTGCTTCGGCAAAGGCTTGATCTCCGGTGAATGCCTCGAATTTGCCCATGGCTCTACTCCTTGCACCTCGCTTCTTCGACGATACGGATGCAGAGGCGGGCGTCGTCCTTGGGCAGGTCCTGCCCGGCCTTGCGCCTCACCTTGGCGTTGACGGGGCAGACCGCGGCGCACAGGCCGCAGCCCTTGCAGTGCTCCAGGTCAAAGCCCGCCATCTTTTCGTGGTCGGCGTCGGCCAGGATGCTCGAATCGGGGCAGTACAGCCAGCACTGGAAGCAGTGGGTGCATTCGGCCTCGCCGCGGACGGGGCGAAAGGCCCGCCAGCCCCCCGTGCGGTACGCCACCGAGTTCCCCGCCTCCAGGATCATTCCGCCGATGGGGATCTCTCGCCAGCCCTTCAGATCCATCGCTCTCCTCCTATCCCGCCTGTACCTCGACGGCAGCGCGGCGCATGGCCCGCACGTTGGCCTCCACGGCGCTGGCCGAGATCTTGTGGCCGAACCAGGCGCGCAGTTGCGCCGCCAGCTCTTCCATGTCGAAAATGCCCGTAGCGCGGGCAAAGGCGCCCAACATGGGGGTGTTGGTCACGTCGCGTCCCATCTCCTCGATGGCGATGTGGCTGGCATCCACGGTAAAGGCCTGGCCGGTGTGAAAGCCGGTGGTCTGGCGCACCTCCGCGGGGCTCATGGGCGTGTTCACGACCAGGATGCCCTCCTCCTTCAGGCCCTCGGCCACCGCCACCGTCCCCAGGAGCGTGGGATCGAGGACCAGGACGACGTCCGGCTCTTCGATCTGGGAATGGATGGTGATGGGGCGGGGGCTGAGGCGGGTAAAGGCCCGGATGGGCGCCCCCATGCGCTCCGGTCCGTAGTCGGGAAAGGCCTGGAAGTAGCGGCCCGTCCCCAGTGCCGTTTCGGCCAGCAGCTTGCCGGCGGTCACCACGCCCTGCCCGCCGCGGCCATGCCAGCGGATCTCGATCAGCTCGTCCATACGCTTTCCTCCCTGCGTTGTACTGCTCTAAGGTCGTACGTCGACCCTTGATCTCTCTGGCGATGGACCAAGTGTACCGCGCCCTGGACAAAAATGCAAGACAGGGGCCGGGAATGGCGTGGCCACTGCTCGTGGCGCCGAATTCCACTGCTCGTGGCGGGAAACAGTCCGCCACTCCCGGCGCCGGATTGTTATCCGGCGCGAGCAAATGCGGCCGGCGCGGGGCGACGACAAGAAATGAGGGAGTGTGCGCGCACACTCCCTCGCCGGCGGGAAGCTGGACAGGCGCGGCCCGCGCTAACTGCTCACTGAGGCGTACTCGACCGCCCGCGGGACGGCGGCTACCAGCGGCAGGGCATACGGCTCACCGTGGAGCGCTTCCAGGCCGTAGGCCCCTTCGACCAGGTCGGCAAAGCGCTGGGCAAAGCGGGCCGCCGGCCCGCCGTCGACGATGTGGTGGTTAAAACTGAGGGTCACCGACAGGTACTCGCGGACCTCTACGCGGCCCTGCACCACGCCCGGCTTCTGGGCAATGCCGCCCACCGTGACCGACAGGGTGTGGGCCGGCATCCCCAATCCCCAGCCGCCGCGGGTGCCGAACATGCCGACGGACGTGAGGCCGATCGTGCCCGCGCATCGCCGCTGCAGGTGGGGGCTCGCGTTGGTGATGCGCAGCGAAAGCCGCCGGACCGCGGCCGGCAGCCAGACGGCAACGTCCAGCCAGCGCATCCCCAGGGTTTGCGACGGCTGCTTCTGGACGGCCCGGATCTCGTCGTGGATGTCCTGCACCGTGCGCTTGTCCGTCGCGCGCACCACGTGCCCGATGGGAAACTTGTTCCCGTCTATTTCGATTTCCACCATGATGCCGACGTCCACGTCGTCAAAGAGGACGAGTCGGCGCCGCCAGGACCGGTAGCCGTGAACCCGGCGGTCCGCGGCCACCGCCTGGCCCAGGCAGGCCAGGAGAAAGGCCGTGAACGACAGCGAACTGCCCGTGCGGGCCTTGTGCTCGCGGATGAGGCGCCGTGCGTCGGTGACGTCCAATTCGATCAAGCCGTGGATCATGTACTTGCGCCGGCCGTTCCAGCCGACGTCAGCCATCACGTCGCGGATGCGGGGGAAAGGCAGGCTCTCGTACCCTCTCTCACCATGGTCCTCCATCGCGCTCCTCCTCGCCTGTGCCGGGGCCCGGGCGCGCGCCCGGGCCCTCTCAAATGGCCCGGCTGCCTACAGGTCCTGCCGGCGAAAGATCCAGATGGCACCCGCCACACACAGCACCGCCACGGCCAGGGTGGTGACCAGCGGCAGATAGCTGGCCGGCGCGACGCCGGTCATCAGCGCCGTGGTTACCACCGGCTCGGAGCTGCCGCCCAGGGGAGCCGTCAGGCTCCAGGGGATGACGTGCACCAGCTCGGGAGCCAGGCCGGGCAGGTATTGCTGGGCGAACAGGAAGGCCAGCGGCAGGCCGATGACCGGCGCGCCGTGGTCGAACCGGGCGCCCAGCAGCAGCGTCAGCCCGACGTAAAAAAGCAGGTTGACCAGGTGCGCGCCCAGGCCCGCCAGGAACCCCAGGGGCGGCAGCGGCGTGTCCATGATCAGGGCCGAGGCCAGGTACATGAGCAGGCCGGGGGCCAGGACCATCGTCGCGGCGATGCCCAGCCCGTTGCCCACCAGCTTGCTCGTGAGAAAGGCCAGGCGCGACACCGGCTTGGAGAGCACCCAGGCGGCCGTGCCCGACTGCTTTTCGCCGACGATGGCGTCTTGCATGAGGATGCACACCCCGATGGGCGCGCCGATCCCCAAAAAGACGTTGAACAGCATGGGCAGCTCCATACCGGCAGAGTCGGGCGCGCCCAGGACGGCCATGAGCGGAATGCCGTTGGCGACCGCCGCCCAGATGAGGACCTGGACCCACCACTGCCGCGTGCCGAACCAGCGGCCCAGCTCGCCGCGGAGCAGGTTGTTCAGGCCCCGGGTCCAGCCGGTGCCGGTCTCGAGCTGCATGACGCTATTTCCGCTTGACATCCTGGCCTCCCTCCACGATCTGTACAAAGACGTCTTCCAACTGGTGTTGCCTGCGGCCGAACTCGGTGACGGCCAGCCCCTCGTCGGCCAGCAGCAGGCGCAGGAGCTGCGCCTCGGCGGCGTCCTCGTCGCTGACAGACACCGTCCAGGCCGCCGTGCCGTTGCGCGACTGGGCCTGGATGCCGGTCACCCAGGGCTGGGCGGCGAGGCGCTGCCGGGCGCTCTCGGCGTCGCCCTTGATCTTGACGGTGAAGGCAGTGCCCTCGCCCCCGGCCAGCAGCTCCTCGATGGGGCCGTTGGCCACCAGCCTGCCCCGGTTGAGGATGGCCACCGTGTCGCTGACGCGCTGCACGTCGTCGAGGATGTGGGTGCAGTAAAAGACCGTGGTGTGCCTGCGCAGCCGTTCCATAACGGCCAGGACGTCGCGCCGGCCCATGGGGTCCAGCGACGCGGCCGGCTCGTCCAGGATCAGCAGGTCGGGATAGTTCACCTGGGCCTGGGCGATGCCCAGGCGCTGGCGCTCGCCGCCCGAAAAGCCCTTGATGGGCCGGTCGGCCTTGTCGTCCAGGCCCACCAGCTCCAGCGTCTGCGCCACCCGCGCCTCGATCTCGCCGGCCGGGCCCTTGAAAAAGAACCGGGCGGCGTAGCGCAGCGTCTCGCGGGCGGTCATGTGCTCGTAGTAGCGCGGCTCCTGGGGCAGGTAGCCCAGGCGCGAGCGGATGGCCACCGAGTCGCGGCCGATGTCCAGCCCAAAGACGCGGGCCGTGCCGGCCGTGGGATAGATCAAGCCCAGCAGCAGCTTGATGGTCGTGGTCTTGCCCGAGCCGTTGGGGCCCAGGAAGGCAAAGATCGAGTTGGCGGGGACCTTCAGGTCGAGGGACTGGAGGGCGGTGACGCCCTTGAACGATTTCGTCAGTCCTGACGTTTCGATGACCCAATCTACCATCCTACCTCCTTCAGGCGGGGTCGCCTCGGCCGTCGAGGCTGTTCGATGTCACGATTTGCCCGGAGTATATCACCATCCGGGACCCGTCGCATCGCGCAAAATGTGGAAACCTGATCACAAAAAAGGACCGCCTTTCGAGGCGGTCTCGTGGTACGTTTTTGGTAGCGCTCCCCAATTTGTGGTAGGTGCGGGGAGGGCGCCGGCGCCGGACGCTATCCGCCCGTGAATTTGGTGCGATAGCCCGCCTGCTGCAGGGCCTCGGCCACCCGCTCGCGGTGGTCCCCCTGGATCTCGATGGCGCCGTCCTTGACGGTGCCGCCCGTGCCGCAGACCTGGCGCAGGTGTTTGCCCAGCGCCTTCAGCCTGTCCGGCGGCAGGCGCAGGCCGTACACCACCGTCACCGTCTTCCCGCCGCGCCCCTTCTTCTCGCGGCGGATGTGCGCTTCCTGCCCGGTTGCTGGGCTCATGGGTGTTCCCTCTCGGTCGCTCTGCCGCGGATTATAGCACAACCACGAAGCGCGCGCAACACGCTCCTCCACTGCTCGTGGCGCCGGATTGTTATCCGGCGCGAGCAAATGACGGGCAGGGCAGGTGCAATGCACTTTCCCACCTCACGCCACTGCTCGTGGCGCCGGATTGTTATCCGGCGCGAGCAAATGACGGGCCGAGGAGGAAAAGTGCATTGCACCTATTGTCGAGGGAGAACGCGCTAGCCGTACTGCCTGACTAGCCAGTGCCTCCCGAACCCAGGCCTGCCTTGCGCAAGCGTTCAATCAGCGCCGGCCGCCGGCTGTACTTCTCGTGGATGCCGGCCAGCCGCTCCTGGAAGATTGTCTCCTGCCCTTGATACTTTGCCAGGTCGCGC
>JAAYZQ010000131.1 GCA_012514775.1 Anaerolineaceae bacterium | reverse complement strand
CTCACTTGCGCCCCCTGGCGCTGCCCCGGGCAAGTGTGCGCGCAGTGCAGGTGGGGAAGGGGGCGGGGGGTTAGGTCAGGGGCGCAGGTCCTCGTTCCGGCCATTGTGTGATATAATGATGGTGGGATACCCGTAGCGACGCGCCAGGCAACGGGGCGCGATGGGATGAGGAAGGAGTGGATCAGGTGACCAGGGCAGAGCGGGCGCAACCGGCTGCCTGGTTTTCGTACCTGGGTACGGGCGAGCGCCAGGTGTTGCTGCTCCGTGGGCTGGCGCTGCTGATTGTGGTCGTCCTCCACTGGTTCGACCGGTCCACGGAGGGCGTGTTGTTCGGCGTGCCCCACATGGCGCTGGTGGTGTTGGCCTACAACGCGCTCCTCGTCCTCCTGATGCGCTACGTGCGTTGGCTGCGCCGCCCGCTGAACTACCTGGCGTTGGATGCCGCCATTACCACGCTGGCCGTCTATCTCACCGGGGGCTACCACTCGAGCTTTTTCGTCCTCTACGTGGCGGTCATCATCGGCGTCGCCTTCCAACTGGAACTGCTGCGCACCATGGTCGTGACGCTGGTCATCGGCCTGATCTACGTGGCGGCGTGCTACGTCAACCCTGCCGGGCTGCAACTTGCCTTTGCCCAGTACATCCTGGCCGCCAAGGTGTTGTTGCTGCTGGTGGTGGCGCTGTTGTGCGGCTTGCTCCTGGAACAACTGCGGCGCGAGCAGCAGCAGACCGCCCACGAGCGGGAGCAGGTGGCGCGCCTGCAGGCCCTCGACAGGCTGCAGGAGAGTTTTGTCCTGTCGGTTTCGCACGAGCTGAACACGCCGCTGACCTGCGTTCGGACGGCCGTGGACCTGCTGGCGGCCGCCGGCGACAACTCGCCCGCGACCCGGGCCGAGCTGATCCGCACCATGGACCATCACGTGCGCCGCCTGGAAGTCCTGGTCGGCGAGCTGCTCGAGATCACCAAGCTGGACGCCGGCCAGATCACCCTCGCCCGTCAGCCGACCGATCTACAGCAGGTCGCCGGCCGCGTCGTGGAGGCGCTCCATCCCCTGGCGCTGCGCAAGGGCCAGGAGGTGCGGCTCCACCGCCTGGACGCCCCCTGCCCGGTGGAGGTGGACCGGCGGCGCATCGAGCAGGTGCTGACCAACATCCTGTCCAACGCCATCACCTTCACGCCCAAGCAGGGGCACATCGAGGTCCGCCTGGCCGAGACGGCGGGCGGTTTCCAGGTGAGCGTTGCCGACGATGGCCCCGGCATCGCCGCCGAGGACCAGGCGCACCTCTTTGACAAGTTCTACGTCGTGGTCAACGACCGGGGGCTGTCGGGCATGGGGCTGGGCCTCTACATCGCCCGGGAGATTGTCGAGCTGCACGGGGGACGCATCTGGGTGGAGAGCGAGGTGGGCAAGGGGAGCAGGTTTTGCTTCACGGTGCCGGCCAGCGGGAAGAGGGTGCCATGAAGGTTCTCATCGTAGACGAAGAGCCCGACGTGCGCAAACTGGTGGCCATGAGCTTCCAGATGCAGCAGCCAACGTGGGAGGTAACCGGCGCCGAGGACGGGCCCGAGGCCCTGGAGACCATCGAGCGGGAGCGGCCCGACGTCGTCCTGCTGGACGTCGGCCTGCCCGAGATGAGCGGTTTCGAAGTGCTGAAGGCCATCCGCCTCTTTTCCGACGTGCCGGTTATCCTCCTCACCGTCCGCGACGACGAGCTGAGCAAGGTGCAGGGGCTGGAGCTGGGCGCCGACGATTACGTGACCAAGCCCTTCAGCCACCTGGAGCTGTTGGCCCGCGTGCGGGCCGTGCTGCGGCGGGCCCGCAGCCTGCCCCTGGCCGGCGGGCGGCCCTTTGTCAGCGGCGACATCTCGGTCGATTTTGCCCGGCGCGAGGTGGCGGTGCGCGGCCAGCCGGTGGACCTCACGGGCACCGAGTACCGGTTGCTCTACACCCTGGTGCGCAACGCCGGCCAGATCATGACCCACGAGGTGCTCCTGGCCCGCGCGTGGGGCCGGGAGTACACCGACGAGATCTCTTATCTCAAGAGCTACATCCACCGCCTGCGCCTCAAGCTGGAGCCGGACCCCCATCGGCCGGAGTACATCCTGACGGAGCACGGGGTGGGCTACTGGTTCAGGCCCGCCGCGGAGGAATAGAGGGCAGGTGGCTCCGCGTTAACTTTTATTGACCAGATATCGACCCGTTTTTACCCTTCGATCCCTCGCCTTTGACGGAACATGGATATAATGTAACCGAGGGGCTGAAGCGCGCCCGGCATGGTCTGGATGCGCGCCGAGCCGCAAGTCGGACTGGGTGCACCTGCGTCTTGAGGAGGCAAGAGGCCGGAATGTGGCACCGCAGAACAGCGGTTGTGTTTATCCTGTTGGTGTTGATCCTGTTGGGCGCGAGCATCCTCTTTGGCTTGCTCACCTACTGGCTGAGCGCAGAGGTGCTGCCGGCCTTCTCTCCGGACCAGGGGAGGCCGGTGCCGGAGCGCGAGGGGGACCGGTCGAGCCGCTATGGCCCGACCGGGCGAGAGACGCCCTTGAAAGCCCCTTCGCTTCCGGCGCGAGGGGGCTTTTGACGGGAGGCCGGAAATGAAGAGAGTCGTCGTCGTCACCGACTCGAATGCCGCCCTGCCCGAGAGGCTGGTGCAGGAGCTGGACATCCGGGTGGTGCCCGTTCTGCTCCACCTGGATGGGCACAGCTTCCGGGATGGCGTTGACCTGGCGCCGGGCGAGTTCTACCGGCTGCTGCGCAGCGGCCGGCACGTGCCCAGGACCTCCGCCCCGTCGGTGGGCGATTTCCTGCGGGTGTTTGCGTCGGCGGCCGGCGAAGCGCAGGGCATCGTCGCCATCCACCTGCCGCCCCAGCTAAGCGCCGTCTATAACACCGCCCTGTTGGCCAGCCAACTGGTGGATGATCTGCCCATCCGCGTCGTCAGCTCGCAGACGGCAGCCATGGCCCAGGGCTTTGTGGTGCTGGAGGCGGCCCGGGCGGCGGCTGCCGGCGCCGGCCTCGACGCGGTGACGGCCCGGGCGGAAGAGATGAGCAAGCGGGTGCGGCTCCTGGCCGCCCTGGAAACGCTGGAATACCTGCATCGTGGGGGGCGCATCGGCGGAGCGGCGGCGCTGGTGGGCAGCGCCCTGCGCATCATGCCGATCCTGCACCTGGTGAACGGGCGGGCCGAGCCCCTGACCATCGCCCGCACCCGAAAGAAGGCGGTTAACTGCATGTTGCGCGAGATGGGCAAGCACGCCGGCGACCAGCCGGTCCACGTGGCCGTGTGCCATGGCGACGCGGCCGAGGAGGCCGAGGCGCTGCGCCAGCAGGTGGCCGAGCGGTTCGACTGCGTGGAGTTGTACGTGACCGAGTTCACGCCGGTGATGGGCGCCCACGCCGGGCCCGGCCTGCTGGGCCTGGCCTTTTATACCGACTGAGGGGCGGAAAGCGGTGGAAACAGCCGTCCAGCTTGTCCTGCTGCTGGTGGGTGCCTACTTGATGGGCTCCATCCCGACAGCACAGTGGCTGACCCGCCTGCTCAAGGGGGCCGATCTGCGCCGCTACGGGAGCGGGACGGTGAGCGCCTCCATGGTCTACGAGCACGTGGCCCGCTGGGCCGTGGTGCCCGTCGGCCTGTTCGACATGGCCAAGGCCGCCCTGCCCACCTGGCTGGGCCTCAGCCTCGGCCTGGGCGAGCCGGCTGCCGCAGCGGCGGGGCTGGCGGCGACCGCCGGCCACAACTGGCCGGTCTTCTTGAGCTTTACCGGGGGGCGGGGGCTGTCGGGCTTCATGGGGACCTGGCTGGTCCTCTTTCCGTGGGGTTTTCCCTGGATGTTGGGCTTTTTGGCCATCGGCTGGCTGTTGGGCGACTCGGCGCCCTGGGCGCTGGCCAGCCTGGCCACGATGCCCCTGTTGGCCCGTGCCATCGGTGGGCCCGAGATCGTGGCGCCGGCTGCCGTGGCCATGCTGCTGCTGACCCTGGTCAAGCGCCTGGAGGCCAACCGGCGGCCCCTGCCACCCCCCGGCCCCGAGCGCCGCCAGATTCTGCTGTACCGCCTGTTCCTCGACCGGGACATTGCCTCGCACCGGGATTGGATCCGGCGCGAGCCCGGCTAGTCGGCGGCGATGGCTTTCCCGGGGTGGGGCAGGGGAAGGACGGCCTGCTGATCCTCGGGGCGCAGCGCGGCGTCCAGGAAGGCGATGACCCCCGGCATCATGTCGTCCAGGGTTGGGGTGCGGATGCCCGCGTGGGTGGCTCCGTGCACCAGCCACAACGACTTGGGCTCGCGGGCAGCGTCGAACATGCGCAGCGCCTGTTCCTGGGTGATGCGCCGGTCGCAGGTGCCGTGGATGAGGAGCAGCGGGCGGGGCGCGATCCGATCGACGACGCCCACGGGGTATACCTCGGCACGGTCAAAGCCCTTGCGCTTTTCGGCCAGGCGCAGCGACCATTCCAGGATAAAGGCCGGGACCACGGGCGGCGTGCTCGTCTGCCACACTTCGGCAACGTCGTTGTACGGGGCGACGGCTACCACGGCGCCGATGCGGGGATTGCGCGCGGCGCTGATGATGCTGGAGACGGCGCCGGCGGAATGGCCGATGGCGGCGATGCGGCGAATGCCCCTGGTCTCGAACAGGAAGCGGGCCGCGGCATCCACGTCGTAACTTTCGCCGGCCCCGTAGGTAAAGCCCCAGCTTGGGCCGTCGCTGCGGGCGTGGCCGCGATAGCTAAAGAGCAAGACGTGATAGCCGGCCGCGTGCAGGGCCGGCACCAGCGACAGGCCCGAGCGCTGATCGTGGGCCGTGGCCGGGGCATAGAAGACGGCGGGCGCGTCGGGCTCCTCGGCCGGGACGAACCAGCCCCGCAGGGTCAGGCCGCCGGACGTGGCGAACGAGACGTCTTCAAAGGGAATGTCCCACTCGGTAAGGGGGGTGATGCTCTCCCGCGGGAAAAAGGGAGGCTGGCAGGCGACTACCTCGCCAAGGACAGGGCCCACGAGGGCCAGCACCATCGAGCTGGCCAGCAGGCCGACGGCAATTTTGCCTATCGCTAACAAACGAGCACTCCGTGTCCCTGGACGGCTGGGGGGGCAGCCACGGCCGGCTTTGCCAGCACGGGCCCCTGGGATTCCGTCCCGGGATTCCTCGGGCAGGATAATTGTATGGAATGGATTGTGCCATTCTTCTTACAGCCTGTCAAACCGCTCGTTGGAGCTGAACAAGCGAGACCGCGCGGGCTTTTGCCCGAATTCACGACGATTGCGCCTGCCCAGCTTCACCGGGCGGGATCACTCTACATAATACCCCCCCAATTTGCGCTTGTAGGCCGGCATTGCTTGCCAGCGGCGGGCTTTTCGCTTAGAATGGCCCTGAGGATCGTCTTGGTCGTTGGAGGTTGTGATGCCTGTTGAGAAGGTCGAGGTTGAGTGGGTCCGCGATCAGGTCTTCTTGATGGCCGATCGCTTTGGCTTTCCCATCGTCATGACACAGCCGTCGGGAGTGAACGGCGCCGATCTGTTGCCTCTCAGTGTCATCGGTTGCGCGGCGTGGGATATCGTTTCCATCGTCAGCAAGCAACGCCAGGCGCTCGCGGGCCTGCGCGTTACGGCCGAGAGCGTTCGGGAGGACGCTGCGCCGTGGCGCTTTCAGAAGATCCACATTGTCTACCGGTTCAGCGGGCATCACCTCGACCCGCAAAAGCTCGCGCACGCCGTGCAGCTGACGGAGGAAAAGTACTGCTCCACCTATGCCACGCTGCGCCGTGCCGTGGAACTGAGCAGCGAGCTGCAGATTGTGGAGGGGGAGGATGGCCCGCATCCGGGAGATCGAGTCGCCGTGATGCCCGCCCCGTCCACACCGGCGCCCGGAGTCCGGCTGGTAGAGCAGTTTAACGAGGCACTGAACGCGCGCGATGTGGACGCCATGATGGCGTTAATGACCGAGGATTGCGTGTTCGAGAACACCTCGCCTGCGCCCGATGGCGTCCGCTATGAGGGCCAGGAGGCTGTCCGTGCGTTCTGGGTCGATTTTTTTCGCACCTCCCGGCAACCGCGGATCGAGATCGAAGAGGTCCTGGCGGCGGGCGACCGCTGCGTCATGCGCTGGATCTATCACTGGGTAGACGACCAGGGCCACCCTGGGCACGTCCGGGGCGTGGACATCTACACGATCAGAGCCGGGCGCATTGCGGAAAAGTTGTCGTACGTGAAGGGCTAGCCGGGCATTGCTGCGCCGAGCCCGGTTGTGGGAGGAAAAATGTCGAACGAAGAACGGCAGCAAAACGAGCCAGTCATCCGCCTGGGGATCAGCACGTGCCTGTTGGGCGAGCGGGTGCGGTACGATGGCGGGCACAAGCTGGACCGCTTCCTGGTGCAGACGCTGGGGCGGTACGTGGAGTGGGTGCCCGTCTGTCCCGAGGTGGAGATGGGCCTGCCCGTGCCGCGGGAGAGCATGCGCCTGGAGGGCGACCCGGCCGATCCCCGGCTGGTGGCGTCCAGGTCGAGCACGGACCACACGGAGGCGATGAAGGCCTGGGCACAGTGCCGCGTCGACGAGCTGGCGGGCGTCGGACTGCACGGCTTTGTGCTAAAGAAGGACTCGCCCTCTTCGGGCCTGTTCCGCGTCAAGGTGTACAACGAGCACGGCATGGCCGAGCGCAACGGCATGGGCATGTTTCCCCGGGCGCTCAAGGAGCGGTTCCCGCTGCTGCCCATGGAGGAAGAAGGCCGGCTGAACGACATGCCGCTGCGCGAGAACTTTGTCGAGCGGGTGTTTGCCTACCAACGCTGGACGCAGATGTTGGACGAGGAGCCGACGCCCGGCGGCCTGGTCAAGTTCCACACCGCCCACAAGCTGACCCTCATGGCCCATAGCCCGGCCCACTACCAGGAGATGGGCCGACTGGTGGCGAAGGCGGGGTCGGAGCCGTGGGACGAGATGGCCGCGGCCTACGGCGCGCAGTTGATGGAGGGCCTGAGCGTGCTGGGCACGCGGGGGAAGCACGTGAACGTCTTGCAGCACCTGATGGGCTACCTCAAGAACGAGTTGCCGGCCGAGGATAAGCAGGAGCTGCTGGGGGTGATCGAGGAGTACCGGCAGGGGATGGTGCCGTTGATCGTGCCGATGACGCTCTTGAAGCATCACCTGCGGCGGAGTCCGGTGCCGGGGTGGGTGTGGCAGCAGGTGTATTTGAATCCTTATCCGAAGGAGCTGATGCTGCGGAATCACGTGTAGACGGAAGATTCGTGATCTGATGTCAGTCGCCAGCTCTATGTAGTTTGCTTGTGCAGGGGACTTTGTAGAAGCACCAATTGGATTGAAGAGGAGGACTCATGAAACCCGGTATCCTGCTGACAAGGATCTGGTCGGACGACGACGTGATCGAGTTGAGGATCGATGTGTCGGATGGAGTTGCATTCTTCTCAAACAGCACGTACGTCGTGTATTCGACTCTCACAGAGACAATCGCAGACCTCAACCGTTTCAAGGACCAGATCTATAGCGGACTGCTTGACGTTCGATTTGGCGAGTTCGGTCCCGAGTACGCTGGCGGCGCCTTTCACGCGCGTTTCCACTTTGCAAAACCTGGCAGGCTGTTCGTGACGTGCAAACAACAGTCAGACTTTCAGGACTTTTCAATCAAGAAGGTTGCCAGCGAGGCGACGCTATACCTGAAATCAGAGCCAGTTCTCTTGGATAGGTTCTTGGCATCCATCGGAGCGCTCATGACTGAACATGGGGCGACAGCCTATCTTGAGGCAGTCTAAGCCAACGCTGTAAGTTGGCGCTCGTGCCAACAGGTTGTGCCTTGCCTTTCGGTCCATGGGTGGTATCTGGTGGCGACCAAGGGCAGTCACCGCCAGTACAAGCATGCCACGAAGCCAGGTCGCGTGACCATCGCCGGCCATTTGAATGACAATTTGGCTCCCGGCACACTCAACAGGGTAACGAGTCAGCACGTTTGGGATAGATAGCAGGCCGAACAGATCAGTTCCGTCTAGAGTGGTTGGACAGAAGCAGATAGCCGCGCCCCGGGGATTGCGCCTGCACACCCAGGCTCAGGGAACCAAGTCAAAGTGATCGCAATGCTTGGGACGTATCATGCCAAAGTCGCGCCGATCCAGGGTGAGGATTCGCGTCACGCCATATCGTTCCGCGATGGCAACCAGGGCTGCGTCGACAAAGTCGAGATGGCTATCGGCGTACTGGGCCAGCAGCTCATTGACGCGTTCCAGGTCGACGCGATCGATGGGCTCAAGACCGATGTTACTGGCGGCTAGCTCTCGAAGGAAGCGTCTCATCGCTCCGTGCCCTAACCGTGACGCCAGCAGGTAACAGACCTCAGGCAAGACAGGAACAGGCAAGAGAAGCGAGCCGCTGAGTCCTTGCGCGGCTTCTACCACTCGCTGATGGTTTCGATCGTTCGAGTTGGCCAGCGCGAACAGAAAACTGGTATCAAGCAGAGCAACCGGAAGGGCGGGGCTCACGATCGATCTCCAGGGCTCCATCCACGCAAAGGATCAACTTCGTTGGCAAGAATCTCCTCGTCGCGTTCCGAAACGTCCCGCTCCTCTGATCGGCCAATGCCAGCAACAGACAGCAGAAAGGAACGAGCTCCCGTCTCTTCTGCTTTCTCCTCATACAGCTCCAGCGCTTCGGCGATTACATCCACTTCTTCGCGCCGCTCTCGCCGGGCGATGCGCTCTATGCGGTGGACGAGTTGCTCATCCACAATGTGAATGCTCATACTAACGCTCCTAATGTCGATCCTCTGCGCACAGGGCATAGTTTGGCTTGTGCGCCTGACTGTACTATACTACAAAGCAGACCCCGCGTCAAGCTTTGCTTCGCACTCCCAGCTATTAGCGCGGAGAGTGACTCGTGCTGACACCATCGGGCTTTGTCGTTTGTGTCCAGCCTTACAAAAAGGACTCGCCCTCCTCGGGCCTGTTCCGCGTCAAGGTGTACAACGAGACTTTTGCCCTGATTGCGTTTCCGCTTATCCTGTGCTATACTTGCTGGTGCTATGGCGGAACACGGAATGGCTTCCCGGGATGCAGTGGCTGTCTATGTGGACGGCGCCCATGATGCCCTGGAGAGTGCCCAGTACAATCTCGACGGTGGTTTCTATGGCGTTGCCGTCAACCGGGCATACTATGCGTTTTTCTACGCGGCTACAGCACTGCTTCTGACACAGAACATCACCAGAGCCAAGCATTCAGGTGTTCTGGCCGCGTTTCGTGAGCAGTTCATCCGATCTGGCATCTTTCCGGTTGAGGACAGCCATGCCTACGGCGAGTCGTTCGAGCTACGCAACGTGACGGACTATGAAATGTTAGGGCAGGCTGATGAGGCTCAGTCTCGCCTGGCTGTTGTGAATGCGCGTAACTTTCTCGCTCGATGCGAGACCTATCTCGCGCAAGAAGGATTCCGATGAACCAGGCTCTTCCGGCTCCTTTGACCGCGAATGAGTGGACGGCCATCGACGAATATTTGGCACGCCTTCAGAGGCAGTTTGGCGAGCAGATTTTGTCTGTGACCCTGTTTGGCTCCAAGGCTCGCGGTGATTCGGATGCCGAGTCGGACATTGACCTCCTCG
>JAAYZQ010000130.1 GCA_012514775.1 Anaerolineaceae bacterium | reverse complement strand
GCCAGGAGCCCGCCACGTTCTTGCTCGTCTTCCAGAGCGAGATCGCGCGCGATTCTGCGGAGCAACATCTCGTGCCATAGGCCTGCCCGCCGATATGTATCCTTAAATATACCTCCTGGATATACATATCAAGGTCCTGATGGCCTAAATGCGATTGCCCTAAATTGCAGCTGTCATTATCTTGACACAAAGCGCTCGACCATGATACAATCCTGGTCGAGCGCTCGATTGTTGCTCAAGCCTGCCACCAGTCACGGCACGGAACGCTGGTGAGCATATCAGGAGAAAGAGCTGGTCCTCTGATGGATTCAATAAAACTGCGGACCTTTGCACGAGAATTCATCGAAAGCACCCGCGATTACGTCTTTGTCCGGCCCGAGGACCGGCTTCTCATCCTGCGCCCCAACAAGATCCACCATCTGAACCGCACCGCTACCGACATGCTCACCGCCCTTTATTCCCAGGCGGCGCCCGACGTCGGCGCCGTCGTGCGCGAGACCGCCACCCGCTACTCGGTGCCCGAAGAGCAGGTAGCCGCCGACCTGGAACGCCTCTTGCGGTCCCTCTCCCTGGTGTTGCAGGACCGGGAGGGCGCGGCGCCTGCCGTGCGGCGCACACCGTTCGGCAGCCACGCCCGCGAGCTTCCCGTCCTGTCCGAGATTGCCCTCACCTACCGCTGCCAGAACCGCTGCACCTTTTGCTACGCCTCGGCGCCCGAGCGCGGCAGGCAGGTGCCCGAGATGACCACCGCCGAGGTGCGTCGCATCCTCGACACCATCGTCGACGATGCCCGCGTGCCCACCGTTTCCTTTACCGGCGGCGAGCCCACCCTGCGCCCCGACCTGCCCGACCTGATTGCCTATGCGAAGGGGCGCCGCCTGCGCACAAACCTCATCACCAACGGCCGCCGCTGCGCCGCCAATGGCTACGTCGAGCGCCTGGCCAGCGCCGGCCTGGACTCGGCCCAGGTCAGCCTGGAGGCCGCCGACCCGGAAGTACACGACGCCGTCGTCGGCCGGCCCGGCGCCTGGGATGCCACCGTCCGTGGCTTGCGCCACCTGAAAGCCGCCGGCATCCACGTTCACACCAACACCACCATCAACCACCTCAACCGCGACCACCTCCTCTCCCTTGTCGACTGGCTGGGCGAGATGGACCAGCCCTACCTGAGCATGAACATGGTCATCCGCACCGGCGACGCCGTGGGCAGCATGGAGATTGGGTATCAGGAGATCGGGGAGCTGGTGTTATCGCTCAAGGAGCGAGCCAACGAGGCGGGCATGAAGTTCGTGTGGTACTCGCCGGTGCCCCTCTGTCTCTTTAACCCCGTGGCCCACGGCCTGGGCAGCCAGTCCTGCTCGGCCGCCGACGGACTGTTGAGCATTGCGCCCGACGGCAGCATCCTGCCCTGCTCCAGCTTTGGGCAGGGCGTGGGCAACCTGCTCCACGAGCCGTTCGAGGTCATCTGGAACCGCCGGGCAGCCCGATATTGGCGCAAAAAAGAGTTCTTGCCTCCCGGCTGCCGTGACTGCGACCTTGCCGACCTATGCTGCGGCGCCTGCCCCCTCTACTGGGACGAGCGGGGCGATCTGTCCGAAATCGCCGGACATCAGGCGCCGGCCTCCGCCCTGGCCCACGCCCTATGGCGGGCCAGGCGCCGCTGGCTCGGCCAGGTGCGGGGGGTGGGACTCGATCGCCGGGCATGAATGCGTTCCCGTGTTTGCTGGAACACGACGACATGAAGGGCTCGAGGCAATGGCCCGAGGCAGGACCATCATGGGCTCAACGAGGCTATAGCATGCAGAACCGGTTCGCGGCGTCAAGTCCGCTCTCTTGGGCCAGGACTGCTATTCCCGCATTCCTGGTTCTGTTCCTCGTAGCCTGCCGTGGGGCCTCCTGGGGATCGATGACATCCCTCCACGTCGGCACCACCACGAACGAGGTGAATTTGCTCATCCTCATCGCCCAGGACAGGGGTTACTTTGCCAGCAACGGTCTCGACGTGACCCGCACGACCTATCCCTCGGGCGTGGCCGGCCTCGCCGGGCTCCTGGATCACGAAGTGGAGATGGTTACCGGGTCCGAGTTTGCCTTTGTCGACCATGTTCTGCAGAACGCGGGCGTCTGCGCCCTCGCGGTCATCGACCGGTCGGCCATCGAATACCTCGTGTGCCGCGGCGACCGGGGCATCGAGAGCGTCGCCGACCTCAAAGGCAAGACCATCGGCGTGCCCCTGGGTTCCCGTCCCGAGTTTGCCCTGCACCGCTTTCTCTACCTGCAGGGCATTGACGTCGCGGACGTGCGCCTGGTCGACGTGGCCGTGGACCGGTCGGCGGAGGCCCTGGCGAGCGGCGAGGTGGATGCCATTGCCGCCTGGCAGCCTTATACCACCCAGGCGAGCGAGTGGCTGGGAGGCCAGGTGGTCTCCTGGTCAGTGCAGGAAGACCAGCCATCGTACACCTTGCTTATGTCGAGGTCGCGTTGGGCTGCCGAAAATAAAGACGTGAGCGCTCGCTTCCTTACGTCGTTGCTCCAGGCAGACGAGTACGTCGTAGCCAACCCGGAGGACGTCAGGGCCTTCGTGCGCGACAAGTTGGGCTACGATGAGGACTATGTGGAGAGCATCTGGTCGGAGCACAGCTTTTCGGTTCTCCTGGACCAGGCCCTCGTCGTCGCCATGGAGGACCAGGCACGGTGGATCATGAGCCACGACCAGGCCAGCAAAAGACAAATGCCCGATTTCCTGGACAGCATCTGCGCTGAGGGCCTGGAAGCGGTCAATCCGGAGGCCGTGAAGCTTATCCGCTGAGAGAGAGCCTTGAGAATACGGACGCAATTCATCATTACCATGCTCCTGTTCGGTGGTGTCCTGGCCGCCATCTCGGCTTCGGCGATCATCACCAACCGGCAGGTGGACAATGCCATAGAACAGGAAGCCATCGCCGATACCATCGTCATGGGCGCCAGCGAGCTGAGCTACCTGGCCAGTGATTATGTCATCTATCGCGAGGCTCCACAACTGGACCGGTGGGAGGCCCGGTTTGCGGCGTTTGCCCACGACGTATCCAGGCTTCAGGCAAACAACCCGGAGCAAGAAGCCCTCGTCCGCAACCTTCAGGTCAATGCCGAACGGCTCCGATCGGTCTTTGACAGCGTGGCGGCCGCCGTTAACAGTAGGTCCCAGGGTCCGGGCGAAACCCTGGACCCGGTTCTCCTCCAGGTATCTTGGAGTCGCGTGGCGGTCCAGACCCAGGGCCTCGTCCTTGACGCTTCCCGGCTCTCGCAGCTCTGGGACAACCGGGTACACGACCTGCAGTCCAGGAACGTCATCCTTGTAACCACCCTCATCGGCGTGCTGGCCGTCTACTTTGTGGCCAACTACTTCTTGATCCAGCGGCGCATGCTCGGCTCCCTCGCCAGGTTACAGGCAGGCACCGCCCTTATCGGCTCCGGCGACCTGGATTTCCGGATCGAAGTCAAGGAGAACGACGAAGTTGGAGACCTGTCGCGCGCCTTTAACAAGATGGCCGATGACTTGAGGGCGGCCGCCGCCGAGATCATGGATGAGCGGCGGCAATATCAAGAGCGGTTCGAAGCAGCGCCCGATGCCTATGTCGTCACCGATGAGGCGGGGATCATCAAGGCGGCGAACCGCGCTATGGGCAAGCTCGTCCAGGTGAGTGCGGCCGAGCTCGTGGGGCGGAACCTCGCGGATTTCCTCGTAGCCGCCGACGTCCTCGAATTTCGCGAGCACGTGGCTCGCCTTCATGCGGGTCAGGTCGAGAGCCCGTGGCGATGGGAGACGCGCCTGCAGCCGGACGGCAGCGAAGCCATCGTCTATGCCGCCGTGGCTGCGACCGCGGCCTACACGGTCACAGGTGAGTTCGAGGTTCTGCGCTGGCTGCTGCACGACGTTACGCGAGAGAAGCAGATGCACGCCGCCCTGGTCCACGCCGGCAAGCTGTCCATCGCCGGGCGACTGGCCGCCTCCCTGGCGCACGAGATAAACAACCCCCTCAGCGCCGCCCTTGGTTGCGCCGATCTGGCCATCGAGTCGTTCAATGCCGGCGAGGATCCGAGCCCCCACCTCCGGGTCCTGTGCGACGCCCTGGGCCGCACGTCGCGCGTCGTAACCCAGCTCCGGGAGCTTCACGGCGAGCAGCGGTCGGAGGAAAAGCTCCCGGCCGACCTGAACGAGCTGGTGGAAAAGGTGTTGCTCCTGGCGCGCAAGAAGGCCGACTCTGCCGGGGTCAAGATCTCCTGGGAACCGGTGGCGGACCTACCCCGGCCGGCGATCATGCTGGACAGCATGCAGCAGGTGTTCCTGAACCTCACGCTCAACGCCATCGAGGCCATGGATGGCCATGGCAGTCTCGACGTGCGCCTCCGGCACACCCGCCATCCCGAGCGCGTCGGCGTGGCCTTTGCCGACGACGGTCCCGGCATTCCTCCCGAGGTGCTCGAGGTCCTGTTCGAGCCGTTCAACACGACCAAGGCTCGCGGGTCGGGCCTGGGTCTCTTTGTCTGCCAGAATATTGTCCAGCAGCACGGCGGCTCCATCGAGGTCGAGACCCTGGCGGGCAAGGGCACCACCTTTACCGTCTGGCTGCCGCTGTGAACCGGACCGGGAGGCAGGAGTGCAATGACGCACGCGGCTGAAACAATACGGCGGTCCATATTCCTCGTGTTCGTCCTGATCGTACTGGCCCTGGCGTCGTGCGGCTCCGGGCCGGTGGGCCACGCCGAGGCGCGCTGGCAGTCCGCCGGCGTGGAGGCCTATCGCCTGCGCCTGCGTGAATTCCAGAGCGTGTGGTGCGTCTGCGACGTCGACCTGGAGGTGCAGGCCGATCGCATATTGAGCGCCACGGTCACGGCGCGCCCCGGCCCGGCCGGAGACTGCCTGCAATATACCCAGGGCGTCTTCGACAGCCCCGTCCCCCTGCCCGCAGACGAGGCACCCGCCCATTGGACCGTGTCCGGGATGTTCGAGATCGCCCGCGAGTGGCAGGAGCAGGCCGGGCAGAAGGGCCTGCGGATCGAGCTGGAGTTCGATCCCCAATTGGGTTATCCGCAGCGCATCTACCGCGACGACGAAACAGTCGTGGACGAGGATTGGGGCCTGTCCATCACCGCCCTGGAGGTCCTGCCCCGAGGAGAAGCACAATGAAAGGCGACCAAACCCTTCGCTACCTGAAGACCCAAGGGGAGGCCATCGACGCCCTCGTCCGTGAGCTGGACGAGGTGCAGGTGGCCTTTAACGCCCAGTTCGATGACTTCAAGGCACGCCACGACGCCCGCCTGGACGAGCTGACCGAGCAGGTATTCGCCGCGCTGCGCGCCGGCAGCCTTGACCCCGGGCTGCGGGCAGCCATCGAGGCGCTCCTGCCCGCCGAGCGCGCCTGCCTGGAAGAACGGCGCCAGAAGGTGCGCGACACCTACCTGCCCCAGCGCCGGCAGGCCGCCGACGAGATCCTGCAGCAAGCCCAGGCCGAGATAACCGCGCTGCGCGACCTCAACCCCCGCCTCGACCGGGAGGAAGAGGAGCTAAAGGCTGAAAAGGCGACCCTCGAGGCCCGCCTGGCGGCCCTCAACGACGAGATTCGCATCAAGTCGCGGGGCCTGGGCGTGGTGACAAGTTTTGTCTCCATCACGCGTGCCGACCGCGAGCGGCAGCGCACCATCGGCAAGCTGGAGGCCCTGGCGGACTCGCTCCTGAAGGTGCGCAAGGAGTGGGACGAGGAGCGCCGGACCGTGGAACAGCACCAGGCCGAGCTCCAGGAACGGTGGCAATTGGAGAGCATCGCCGTGGCCCGCCTCCAGGCCGAGCTGGACCAGCTCGACGACGACCAGGCCAGGGAGGATCTGGCCCTGCGCCGCGCCATTCGGCAGGTCCTCGACGACCTCAAGGAGCCGGTCCCTGCCCCGGACCCGGCGTTGGCCGCCGCCCTGGAAGATATGACCGTCCTCAACGTGCAGACCGACGCCTACCACGAGGGCCTGGCCTCCGTGGGCGGCCTGATAGGGCTGCTGGGGGGCATCAAGGGCGGGCTGGAGGCCATCGCCCGCAGCGTCGAGGGGCTGGTGCGCGAGCAAGAGATGCATAGCGCCTACCTCAAGCCCCTGGACTTTCAGCTCTCGGCCCGCGTCGAGGCCTTTCACAAGCAGTGGGCCACCCTGAAAGGCCAGTTCTCCGACGAAGCCGCCATCGGCGCGCATCCGGCCGCCTTTAGCGCTGCCGTCCGCCCCCTGCTGGAAGAACCCCTTTCCCAGGCCAGCATCGAAGCCATGTTCGGCGACCTGGGCAAGATGATCGAGCGCGCCAGCGCCACCTGGCGGTAGCCAGGGCGTTCAGCCCGCACGCTCCCCTGCCCGGCGAGGATCCGACGGTCTTCGCCACCGCTGCCCGGTCTCCGGCCGCTATTCCACCGTCACCCGGTCGCTGGCGCTGCGCCCGAACACCTCGGGCGAATACATCTCCTCGGCCCTTGCCGGCGGCACCACGAACGTCCCCGGCGTCGTGGCCCGGGCCACGTACGAATACTCGTAGACGCCTTCCCACAGCAGTGGCGCAAAGGCTTCTGCGCGCTCGTCGCGCATGTTCTGGTGCTCGTACCAGGGACCCCACCACCACCAGCCGTAGCGATAGCCCGCAGCGTTCGGGTCCTGCGGCACCGACCCCGAGACGGCCAGCGACGGGTTGACGATCTCGAGCCCGGCGGGCAACGGGTCCACCAGCGCCACGTGGTAGCGCCGGTTGCCGGCCACCATCGACAGCCGCACGCGTACCCGCGCCCCGGCCTTGATGGTCCAGGTCCCGTCCTCGCCCCGCGTCACGTCCTCCGGGTCGTCGACGCCTTCGTAGCTGCGCTGCACCACGAATCCCATGTCCAGCGGCTCCAGGGCCAGGTCGGTGGGCGCGTAGCGCAGCCCCAGGCGGTAATACAGCCGCCCCGGCCCCTCCTTGCCCAGGATCAGATCCGTCGTCGCCCCGCCAACATCCGCCAGGTAGGCCATGGGGATGGCGGTCTCGTGCCGCTCCGCGGTGCGTCCCTGGTAGGCGTGCTCGCCCACGTAGGTATCGCCCAGCCACAGGCGCGCCACAAAGTCGGGCGTCTGCGCCTCGAACGTCTTGAAGTAGCGGTCCAGCGCCAGCAGGACAAACACGTTCTCCTGGGTGTTGTTCCAGCGTCCGGCGGTGCGATGGGCCAGCAGCCCGTTGACCACTTTCGGGATCAGGTCGCTCCGCCGATCGTTGGCGATCATGGCTTCCAGCACGATGGCGTCGGTGCGCCGGTCCGAGCGGAGCAGCAGGTAGGCCTGGTCGCTGTACGCCGTGGTAAAGTTGGCCGCCCCGGCCGTCTCCACGGCCCGGTTGGCGAGGTGCCACTGGATGGCCTCCACGTCGCCGGCAGAGCCGGGATCGTCGGCCAGGACCTGCCACAGCCAGGCCACCGCCTCCAGCGACAGCGATTCCAGGCCGGCGTCGGCCAGGAGCCGCCGGGCCCTGGGCGCGTCTCCATCGCCCATCAGGTCCCGGACGTAGAGAGCGTACGCGCTGAGCGTCTGGCGCGTGTCCTTGTCGTACCATGCCGGATAGTGGCCCTCGATGTTTCGCAGATAGTCGAGGAGGCGCGCACGCATCTCGGGCGGCACGAGGAAATCCATCTCCTCGGCCCGCTGCAGGGCGTGGGCCACGTGGATGCTGTTAAAGGGGATCGATTCGCGGCCGCGGCTCCAATAGGGGAACCCGCCATCGTCGTTCTGGACGGCCTGGAGCGCCGCGATGTCGCGCTCTACGGCGGCCTCCATCTCGGCAGGCGAGGGCAGGCCCTCGGCGGAAAAGGCTTCGAGGACGTCTCGCAGGGCAGCCACGGCCAGGATGCGCGACGCCAGTTGCTCCGTGCACTCGAAGCGGTACGACACCAGGTAGAGAACGGCGTCGGTTAGCGCTTGCAGCGCCGTCGACGACGTGCTGATCTCCAGGCCGCCGAACTGGGTGTAAACGCCATCTCCGATGGCGGCCACCGGCTGGGCCACGGCCCCCTCGTCCACCACGCCATAGGTGGCAAAGGCCTCCGTCGTGGCCGGGGTATAGACCGGCAGCTCTACCGTGGCGGCGTCGGCAAAGGCGCCCGACACCGCCGCGACCTGGAACCGGGCCGTGCCCGCGGTTTCCGTCGTCGCCGGGAACCGCACCTCCACCCGGTCCCGGGCCGGGACCGTCAGGCGCCGGCCTGCGTCGCCGGTGAGCACCAGGTTGCTTGCCCGCAGCGCCACGTCGACGGTCAGGGGCTCGTCGGTCTGGTTATGCACCACCACCGGCAGCTCGAACTGGTCGCCAAAGTTGAGAAAGCGCGGCGCCGAGGGCCGGACCATCAACGGCAGCCTCGCCACCAGGTTGGCCTCGGCCGAGCCGAACTCATTGCTGCCGGCCACGGCCACGACCATCACCCGGTAGCGGGTGAGGTTGTCGGGCAGCGCTACCGTCACCTGGGCCTGGCCGCCGGCGTCGGTGCGCACCTCCGGGGCAAACGTCGCCAGAGGGTTGAAATCCGTGCGCAGGTGGATCGGTTGCGCTTCCTGGGCCTCGTCGTAACCCTCCATGGGCGGTGCCGCCGCCGGCACCGGTGCGGCGGTGGACATGAGTTCCCTCGCCGCCTCCTCCTCGACCGCGACGGTCTCGACCACCTCCTGGCCGTCCCCTGCCTCCAGCGCCTGCGGGCTGGCCAGCACGATGCTGGCCCGGCCGTAGCGGCTCTCGACCCGGGCGGCCCGGGCCTGGTAAAAGACCTCCAGCGGGTCGGCCAACTGGTAGTTGGACAGGGCCAGGACGGCCTCGTCTACCACGACCACGGCCAGCTCCGCGCCGGCCACCGGCTGCCCGCCGGCATCGGCCAGGACGACGTCGATCGTGGTCTCACCGCCCGGCTCCAGCTCCTTCTCGCGCGGCGTCGCCGCCAGCGACAGGGTCCGCTTCAGCGGCGGCACGCTCAGCCTGAGCTGGCCCGAGGCATAGGCCGGCCTCAGCGGCATCCCGGCGGCCTGGTCGTCATCACCCCGCGGCGCGGCGCCCACCACGTCCACCTGCACCTCCAGGTTGGGGATGTGCTCCTCGTCGATGGGCACCCGCAAAGTAGCGGTTCCCTCGTCGATGCGAAACTGCTCGGTATACAGGAACCCGCTGCGGCTGACGGTCAGCAGCCCCTCGGCCGGGCTGAACGGCGCCTGCACCAGGATCTCGGCCACGTCGCCCGGCTGGTAGCTCTCGCGGTCGGGGATGAGGGTCACGGTCTCCTGCTCGACCTTGCGCGACGGCGGTCGCTGGCCGCCGCTCACCCAGCGGGTAAGCTGGCTCTCGTTCTCGCGGCCAAAGGCGTCGCTGACCGTCGCCGTGATCTGGTACTCGCCGCCCACCGCCGTCTCGAAGGTGCACGACACCGGCTCCTCGGTCGAGCCGACGGTGCATTCCTGAACGTCGACGGCTTCCTGGCGCCACGCGCCGCGCACGGTCCTCCACTCCAGGCGGGCGGCCTGGACGTGGATGGGCCGGTCGGGCTCGGGCACGCCGTCCAGGTCGACGACGATGAGGTCGATCTTCAGGGGGTCGCCCCGCTGCACGAACGTGCGCTCGCTGCGCAGCCCGACGTACAGATCGGCAGGGTGCACCAGCAGGCTGGTGGTGCCCGCCCAGGCCTGGCGGTTGACGTCCATCACCGTCGCCTCGGCCAACACGCTGTGCGGCTGAGGCTCGTCGGGCTGTTCAAAATCGAGGCGCAGGTAGTGGCTCCCCGAGGCATCCGTCATCCCCGAAAACGTCTCGACGGTCGTCTTCCGCGATGGGTATGGCGGATAGCCTCCCCGGTAGTCCATCGGCTCGTACGCGAACCACCACGGCCGCCACCGGCCAAAGATGAACTCGGGCCAGTTGGGCGGCGCGTAGTTGCTGGGCGAGGTGCTGACCCGCCAGGTCACCTCCGCATTGGGCAGCGGGCCGCCGGCATAGTAGCTGGCCTCGACCGCCACCGTGGCCTGGCCGCCGGCGAAATAGGGCCCGGCCGTCTCGTTGCGCGCCACGACCTCGAACTCGGGCCGGCGAAACTCTTGCACCTGCACGCCGTGGCCGTAATCCAGGCCATCCAGCCCGCCCAGGCTGCCCGTGGCCCGGAACTGGAGATAGGCATACCCCAGGTTGGTGTTCTCCGGCACGGTAAAGGCCAGGTCAAAGCCGCCCAGGGCATTGACCGGGGCCTGGCCCGAGAGCAGCTCGTTGCCCTGCGGGTCGACAAACTGGTAATCCACGCCTTGCAGCGCGTCGCCGGCCAGGCCGACATCCCCGTCCTGCCGGCCCCCTACCCGCCGCAGCCAGCCCTTGACGTGTACCTCCTCGCCGGGGCGATACATGGCGCGGTCGTCGAAAACGTACCAGCGCAGCTCGTCGCGAACCGGCCTGGCCTGCCAGCCGTCGTCACTCCAGGGGTGCGAGTGCCTGGGCAGAATGGCCAGGTCAGCGCCCCGCCGGGCGACCAGCAGGTGAGTGAGCTGATCGGGCAGGTCGAACCGGGCCGTGCCGTCCTCTCCCGTGACGGCCACCTCCTTGCTCGCCGACCCGGCGCCGCCATGGATCTCGATGGTCACCCCCGGCAGGGGCGCTCCGTCCGCCAGGGCCGTGGTCCAGACCACCATCTCGCTGTGGTCGGCCAGGGCATCGAGGCCGATCTGGGTCGACTGGACCCAGGCATGCACGACGTTCCGATAGCGATCCTCCGCCCGCGGCCGCTTCTCCGGCTCCACGACGACGATCAGTTGCCCCAGGTCGCCCTCCAGAGCCGGGCCCAGGTCCAGGTTCACTTCCGTCAGCGTGTCGGCCGCGGCCTTGGTTGCGACGACCTCGTCCATCACCCGGCGGCCGGGGGGCTCTGCCGGGCTGTTCGCGCGGTAGTAGGCTTGCAGGTAGCCTTTGAAGCCCGGCCAATCGGCGGGCTGCACCTGGTAGGCGCGGACCCGCAGGCGGTCGTGGTTGACGGCATAGATCTGCAGTACCGGCTTTTGCAGGGCCGGGTCCAGCGTGACCAGCCCCTCATCCGGTCCGTAGAGGGCCGGCTCGGCAGGGCCCACTTCAAAGGTGAGCCGGGCGTCCTCGCCCAGAGTCTGCCCAAATGTGTCCTGGATGGACCCGCTGACGGTGACCCGGTAGGTGGTGCGCCCCGCCGTGCTGCCGCGAATGGTGATGTTGTTGCCCGCCACGTCGACCGTCGCGCCCGGCAGCGCCGGCTCGATGCGGATCATGGACTCCTCGTAGGCGTCGACGTCCAGCGCGTTGTTGAACTCGATGCTGAAGGGAGTCAGCGGCGGGCATTCGTTGCGCCACCAGCAACCGTGATCCACGATGCGCAGGGGCGCGTAGGTGCGAAAGTCGTAGCTCTGCGCCTCCTCGCTGACCAGGGGTCCCTCGGCCGAGGGCGTGCCGGGACCCACCGTCACCTGAATGGCGGCGTCGGCCGGCAGCAGCTCCCGGGCCACGAAGGCCAGCCAGCGCCCCTCGCCGGCATCCTCCGCAATGCGCCGGGCCGCCTTGTCGGCGCTCACCGCTTCCGCGTCCGCCAGCCTGACCGCGACCTCCTGGCCGTCCGCCGTCACCTGGATGGTCTCCAGGACCGCCTCGGGCGTGACTCGCTGGTCGAACGCCACCAGGAACAGCGGCTCCAAAGGCTGCGACTCGCCGGAAGGATAGCTGGCGATCATGCTCGCGGGGGGCGTGCGAAAGGTCCAGCGCACCGCCTCGGCCAGCGTGCCGCCCGTGGCCGAGCGCGTCCCGGCGGGCACCGTCACGACGTATTCGGTCGCCATGGGCAGTCGGTCGATGGCCGCCGAGTCGTACTCGAAGCTCAGCGTCCTGGTGCCCAGCCACTTCCAGGTACCGTCCAGGGCCGGCTCCAATTGCACCGGCACGTCCTCGGCCGCCAGCGCGTCGAGCGTCGCCAGGGGTACCATGGGCTGGTTAAAGGTCACGTTGACAAAGGGGGCCAGGGGGATCTCGCCCTCGGGGGCATAGCGCAGCACTTCCAGGGGACCGGCCTCGACGGCCTCGGGGGTGACCACCGCCGGGGGCGGCGGGAAGGGCTCGTCGACGGTCTCGCCCGTCCGTGGCGGCGGCAGCGACTGGGCCGGCAGGCGAAAGTCAACCTGGTCCTCGGCCCCGGCGGCGAGGGCCGGCAGCCGGGCCAGGATCTGCTCGATCTGGTCCTCGGTCAGCGACTCGCCGCTGGCCACCGGAACGGGCGTCGGCTCCTGGACCTCCGCGCTGCCCTCACTCAGGCGGACGGGCAGAACCTCGGCGCCGCCCTGGCCCGCCTCCCGGCCGGGAGACGCCGCCGAGACTGCAACAAGATCGCCCCCCGTTGAGCCCGCGTCTGCGAGGGCAGGGATGGTGACCCCACCGGCGCCGCCGGTGGCATCGCCCCACGACAGTAGGGCGGCTACCACCCCTGCCAACGCGCCCACGGCAAGCAGCACGCCGGCGACGAGAACAAACACGCGATGCCGGCCGATCCAGGTTATCACCTTCTTTGCCATGGCCACGCCCTCCTCTAGCCGCGATGCCCTTGTTTCAGCTTGTTATATGCAAGACGCCCGGAATGGCGCGAAGGTTCCCGTCCGACAACTGCGCCAACAAATGGGCAGGCAAACAGTCGATCAAAGCCCGTGTGTCACCGGAACCGTGCGGCTCATCCCCAGAAAGTGCCGCCGCGAGGCGAGGATCACGCCCAGGCAGGCCAGGAGCGGCAGCCCGACAAAGAGCCCCAGCTCATAGCCCCGCAGCGGAATGCCCGACAGGGCCTCCATCTCTGTGGGAGGCAGGCGCAGCCAGGCCAGCAGCTGGGCGTAGGACGTTTGGGCAAAGGTCACGATCCAGGTCGCCGCCAGCAGGGCATAGTAGACCACCGAGCCCCACCAGGCCCAGGCGTGCTGCTGCCACGTGCCCCACAGCAGCAGGCCCAGGAGCAGCACCGCCGCGTCGATGAGATAGACGCCCTCCAGGCCGCCGAGCAGCGTTCCGAAGGCCGGGAACAGGCCGCCGAACAGCAGCAGCGCGTGCAGGGCCACCAGGAAGAACAGGTCCAGGAGGCAGATCACCAGGATGGGCGTGGGCCGGGCTTCGACGGCGGATGGTCCCGCGTCGCGGGCCTCAAAGGTGGCGCGCACGTTCCGCCCCCGGTAAAAGCGGAGCCCCAGCCAGGGCACCACCAGGTACGAAGCGGCCAACAGCACGATAAAGACAATGCCTCCACCCGCACTAAATCCCTTGACCGAAACGGTCATGAAGAACAGGATGATCAGCAGCGGCACGCCCAGCAGGAGCCAGGTCCAGAGGAGCGCCACGGTCAGCGACCGTGCCCAGCGGCGCAGGCGCAGGTGACCATAGCCCAGGGGTATCAGCAGTGCGGCGGCCAGGTAGTAGGCTGCGACTTGCAGGGCAATGTTGCCGAACATGAACGACCCGAAGCGGAACCCCTCGAAGTAAAAGCGCCCGCCTTCGGAAAAGAGGTAGAAGACGTACATCTCGATGGGGCCCAGAGAGGCACAGGCAATGCCTGCGACGATCAGCGCCAGTCCCAGGGCTACCAGAACAAGACGGCGATCGCGATAATCCTTCACGGCTCTCTCCTCCTTGGCCGGGCCGGCACAGGCCGCGGCCATCCCTGATTATATTAGGCCAACCGTCCGCTGTCAAATTGGCGAGAGCCTGGCAGTGAAGGCTCGCAGGGGAGCGGTGCAGGGTGGGCGCGGGTCACAGAGCTGTTGCGCTGCCGGCCGCCGCTGCTTGACGACGGCCACCCGCTGTGCTATCATGACCGCATGGATAGGCTGCGTCGCGACCTGTTGCTCACCGGCCTGGGAGGGCTACTGCTGGCTGCCCTGCTGGCCGCCGTCGCCGCCTGGCTGGTGACGAGCGGCAACCTGAAGCCGCCGTTGCCCCATCCCCTCATCGCCTCGATCCTGGGTGCGACCTTTGGCGCTTTTTCCCTGGCCGAGATACCGCTGATGGTCTATGCCCTGCGCCGCCTGGAGATCGAGCGACGGCCCGCGGCGGGCGGCGCCGGGCACGGCAACCGGCCGGCGGTTCTGGGGCTCAACGCCCTTTACGTGTTCTTTGCGGCCGTCTATGGCATCCCGGTGATCCTCGCTACCGGGAGCCTGGGCTGGGGGCTGGGCCTGTGCGGCCTGGCCCTGGTGCGGCTGGCGACCAGCTACATCCTGGTGGCGAGGCCGGCCCCATGAGCGAACCGCAACCCCTCGATCTCACCGCCGGCGAGGCCGCGGCCCTTGTCCACCGCGAGCTCGAGGCCGCCGGCCTGTCCCTGGAGGCTGCGGACCTGGACCCCGCCCTCGACGCCTACGTCCGCGCCCTGGGCCTGGCGCTCCAGCTCGGGCCGGCGGCGGCCGAAGAGGTGTTGCGCGCCGTCCTGGACGGCGCCCGTCACCTGGCGCGCGGCGGCGACGCCCTGGGCCTGGCGACGATGGGCCCCGCCGTCGCCGGGCTGGTCGACCAGGTCAGGGACGCCGGCGCCCTGCCCGCGACCCCTGTTATGGAAGCCTGGGCCACCGTCGCCGCCGGCATCGGCGCCTTCCTGGGCCAGTGGGGCGTCGCCCTCTCCCTGCCGGCCGATCACCGCCAGGCCATGCGCGCCCGGCTCCAGGCCCACGCCGCCATCCTCGACGCCGCCACGGACTCGCTCTTCCGCCTCGCCGCCTGGCCCGAAGAGCAGCCAAAGGAGTAGATCGAGCAGAGCGTGTAGAGCGAGTTGGGCCACGCGCCGCTGCACGGCGTAGGAGCGATCCGCATCCTGCAGGGATTTGACAGATCGGCCCTTATATCCTACACTAACCTCTCGTGCGCGAGGCGCACATCACATCTGAAAGGACGAACATAGTGAGCGCTGCCGGTTTTCAATCCGCTCCCGTAACCTGCCCAAACTGCAAGACCCGATTTGCCGCCCCGGTTCTGACCATCGTGGACGCTGCCCAGAACCCGGAGGCCAGGGCCATGCTTCTTTCGGGCCAGCTCAACGTCGCAGTCTGCCCCAATTGTGGGCACGGCGGCATCCTGAGCGCGCCCCTGGTCTACCACGATCCCGACAAGGAACTGCTCTTTACCCACGTGCCCCCCGAGATGGGCATGCCCGAGATCGAGCAGCAGCGCATCGTCGGCGAGATGACCAACCGGGTCATGTCATCGCTGCCCGCCGAAAAGCGCAAGGCCTACCTCCTGCGACCGCGGAGCTTTATGCGGCTGGACGCCATGATCGAAGCCATCCTGGAGGCCGAGGGTGTCACCCGCGAGATGCTTGAAGCGCAGCGGGCCAGGACGGATCTCCTGGAGCGACTGCTGCGGACACCGGGAGAGGACGCCCGGCGGATCATTGCCGAGGAGAACGACACCGTCATCGACTACGAGTTCTTGCAGCTCCTGAGTCTCAACCTGCAGATCGCCCAGGCCCAGGGGCAGGAAGGGGCGGTGCAGCAGTTGGCCACGCTCCGGCAGCAGTTGCTGGACTGGACCAGCGCCGGCAAGGAGGTGGCCGCCCGCCAGGAGGCCATCCGCGAGCTGGGCCCCCAGGTCACGCGCGAAGAGCTCCTGGACAAGCTGGTGGCCGCCGAGCAGGCCGGCAACGAGACGCGCATCGAGACCATGGTGGCCGTCGCCCGGCCCCTCGTGGACTATACTTTTTACCAGCAGTTGTCCGAGCGCATCGAGGCCGCGGAAGCGGCAGGCCGGCAGGACGAGGTCGGCAGCCTCAAGTCGCTCCGCCAGAAGGTCCTCGAGCTCTCGGCCGAGATCGACGCCGAGATGCAACAGCTCGCCCAGGAAAGCGGCGCCCTCCTGGAAGAGATCGCAGCCAGCGATGACGTGGAACAGGCGGTGCGCGATAATCTGCCTCGCCTCGATCAGTTTACCATGGAACTCCTGGCCGAGAGGATGCATGCCGCCGAACAGGCCGGCGACAGGCAGCGCATGGAGCAATTGCAGAGGGTGGCCGATGCCCTGATGCGGGTCATCGAGGAAAGCCAGCCCCAGGAGATTCGCTTCATCAACGAGCTGCTGTCGACCGACTATCCCGCCGGCACGGGCGCGCTGCTGGAGGAAAGGCGCGCCCTGGTCAGCGAAGAGCTGCTGGGGCTCATGGAGCTTGTGGAGAAGGACCTGGCCGAAGAGAACCGCGCCGAGCTGGCCAGCCGCCTGGCACAGATCCGTCAGCAGGCAGCCGGGTTGCTATCCTGAGTTCGGACCTCAGTCGTCTTCTTCCAGATCGTACGGCGACGGCGCCTCGTCCTCGTCGCCGGTAGCCGCCTCCTCGTCCTCGCCCGAGAGGAGATCGACTTCGACGGCAGCCGTGGGCGCCACGCCCACCACCCCCGGTGCGTGGCTCAGCCGCTCGGCCGCCCACGGGGTCGAGGTTACGAATAGGGTATTAAAGACCGTCGGCTCGCTCACGCGAGCCACGTCGGTCGCCAGCCCGTTCTCATCGATCCATTCCACCAACCGATCCCGTATCTGCCGCGCGCTCTGCTTCAGGAGCACGTACTTCTGTCCCCGCTCGTGGTGGCGCAATTGCTCCACAGAGGGGCGCTCCAGAGTGAGCATGAAAGTGAGCATGCTCGAGTCGTATCTCGATTCCATCCTTCGCCTCGTCCTTCTTCTGGCCGCCATTCTTATATGAACCTCGCCAATCCGGCCCCCACCCGGCTGCCGCCTTCCTCCAGGCGCAGGGCATTGTCCAGGATGCGGCGGCGCAGCGCCTCTCCCTGGAGCCCCGGGTTGGCCGAAGCCGTGAGGGCCGCAATCCCGGTCACGTAGGGAGCGGCCATGCTCGTGCCGCTCTTTTCGGCATAGATGCTGACCCTGTCCAGATCCCGCTCCAGCGCCGACAATACGGCGACCCCATAGCCGGCGATGTCGGGTTCGGGCTCCTGGGTCACGGGCGACAGTCCACTCCCGCTGAACCACGGCGGCCGCAGATCCGGCCCCACGGCTCCCACCGACAGGCATTCCGGAAAGTAGCCGGGCGCCCGCACCACGCCGGGTCCGTCGTTGCCGATGGCGGCCACCGGCAGCACGTCGAAATCCATCACCAGCGTGCGCAGCAACAGGTGCATTCCCTCCACCACCGACTGTATCTCGGTCACCCCGATCCACTCCGGCCGGAAGCCCAGTGACAGGTTGAGGATGAATGGCTTGTCGGCATTCTCCGGGAGCTGGAAGTGTGACAGCATCCAGTCCAGGGCCACCATCACCCGCTCCAGGCTCGTTTTGACCGTCTCACTCTCGATTACCGCCGCCACCAATAGCTCTACGTCGGGCGCCACGCCCACGTTGCGCCCGGCAATGATGCCCGCCACGTGGGTACCGTGGCCGTTGGTGTCGAAACCCCGCACGCTGCGGATCTGTCCCTCCGTTGGCTGCAGGGGCACGTAGCGAAACGGCAGCCGCCGGTCTCGAAACTCCAGGTGGTCGGCGTCGATGCCGGTATCCAGGACACCCACCAGCACGCCCTTCCCGGTTATCCCCTGCCTGTGGGCCTCTGCCACCCCGCTCTCGGCGGGCCAGTAGCTCTTGCGGCGCGGGCGGCGGACAAAGCGCTGCGACAGGATGGCCTTGGGCAGCCCCATCTCGATGTCGGGCATGATGTGATAGTCGGGCGTGAGCACTTCCCGCGCCTTGGCGGCCATCACGTCGTTTGCCGTATCCACCACGTAGGCCCCGGCATAGCCCAGGCGCTGAAACTTGTTCACGTCCTTGGGCAACTGCTCGTCGGACTCCACGCGCGCCAGGCCGATCTCGCGCAGCACCTCGGAGCGCCGGCTCTCCGGTGCGTCCTGGGCAATCCGCATCCGCTTGTCCACCATCGGCCTGGCCTCCAGCCCCAGGAACGTGGTTCGTGGTTCTCTGCGTAGTGCGATGAACTTGGTCATGAGATGACTCCTGTCGGTGTTCGAGCAGCGGGCAGGTCCCGCAATCCATGGAAGGCGCACCACCTGGCGCCAACACCATTATATCATTCTCTCTCCGAATTGGCAATGGCTCAAGGCCGTTGCAAAGTCGGTCCTGTTGCCTGGGATCGCCGAGGGCCGGCCCGGCGTTTCTCCCTACACGCAACTTGCCAAGCCAGTGCTCAACGATCTCAGCGACAGTCAAGAGACAATGCAAGCCGTAACCGTTGTCTGCTTGCAGCGCAATCTTGATGCAACGTGCCTGCAATGGCACGCGGCCCGTCAGGTGCTATAATAACAGAGGGCGATTTACCCCACCGTGGCCTTGAATGTACCTCCCTGGCGGTAGGAGGTGAGGCAATGAAAGCCAAGCAAATCCTGATAGTCGAAGACGAGCCGCGCATCGCGCTTGCCTTATGTCGCGCCCTGGAGTTTCCTCTCCGAGAGGACTACAGGGTCGAGATCAGCCCCGTGGCCGAGACCGCTCTCTCGAAACTGAAAAACGAGCACTTTGACCTCCTGGTCACCGATCTGCGTATGCCGGGCATGGGCGGCATGGAGCTGCTGCGGCAGGTCCGCACCGCCAGCCCCCACACGCGTGCCATCCTCATCACCGCCTTTGGCTCGCTGGAAGTGGAAGAGGTGGTCAAGCGCCTGGGGGCGCGCTACCTGCCCAAACCTTTCAGCCTGCGAGAATTTGTCGCCCTGGTGGAAGAGATGCTGGAAGAAGACGCCACGCAACGGGAAGCAAACACTGCATGGACAGCTACCTGACCTTCCGGCTGGGAGGCCAGATCTACGGCCTTCCCCTGGAGACCATCCAGCAGATCATCCCCATGCAGACCATCACGCCCCTGCCCGACGTCCCGGAGCAGGTGGCTGGCGCCATCAGCGTCCACGGCCAGGCCGTGCCGGTTGTCGACATGCGCCGGCACATCGGGCTGGCGGCAGCGCCCTACCTGCTCTACACGCCCATCATCCTGGCCTGCATTGGCGGCAGCCTGGTTGGCCTGGTGGTCGACGAGGTGCTAGACGTGCTCGACTTTCCGGCCGGCGACCTCCAGCCCGCCGGCGAGCTCTTGCCGGCAGAGCTGGGCCAGTCGCCGGTGCTGCGCTCCCTGGCCCAGGTGGCAGGCCGCCTGGCGGTCTTGATCGAGCCGGAGGAGCTCTTTGATCCAGAACAAAGGCAGGCCCTGGCCCTGGCGGCCGAGCTTTTGCCCGGGCTAACGATGGCAGGCCACGAGCCCGCCGGGGACGCGCTGTCGTGAACCCCGCAACCGAGCCGCTGCCCGACGAGCGGCTGCAGCGCTTCGCCCGGGCCGTCGAGGAGCGCTTTGGCCTGTCGTTTCCTCCCAGGCGCCAGGCCGACCTGGAGCGCGGGCTGCGCCAGGCATTCGCCGCCTCTACCTGCCAGGACCTCGACGAGTACTACTGCCTGATCCAGGATCCGCAGACGGGCGCCCTGGAGATGGACCGGCTGGTCAACGCGCTGACCGTCGGCGAGACCTACTTTTTCCGCGACGCCGGCCAATTCAATGCCCTCTACGATCACATTCTGCCCGACATCATCGAGCGCCGCCGGTCGGTCCGCGTCTTGCGCCTGTGGAGCGCCGGCTGCGCCAGCGGCGAGGAGCCCTATTCGCTGGCCATGATGGTTCGCGACCTGCTGCCCGACGCGGACGATTGGGTTATTACCATCCTCGGCAGCGACGTCAACGCCGAGGCCTTGCAGCGCGCCCGCACCGCCGAGTACGGCGAATGGGCCTTTCGCGAAGAGCGGGCCCGGGAAGCACGCTCTCGCTTTTTCGAGCAGAGGGAAAAGCGCTGGATCCTCCGTCCCGAGGTGCAGCGCATGGTGACCTTCCAGCGCCTCAACCTCGCCGGCACCGATTTTCCCAGCTTTGCAACCAACACTGCCCTCATGGACCTCGTGCTCTGCCGCAACGTGACGATCTATTTCAGCCAGGCGGCCACGCGCCACGTGGTCAGTCGCCTGTACGAGGCCCTGGTGGACGGAGGCTGGCTCGTGGTGGGCCACGCGGAGCCTTCGCCAGGTACCTACCACCGCTTCCAGGTCCACACGTTTCCAGATGCAGTCATCTTCCGGCGTCCCTACAACGGGGTGGTGGCGCCCGCTGCCTGGGAGGCCGCGGCGCGGCAACGGCCAGGAGAACTGCGGAAAGAGTTCCTGCAGCCCACCCGCACCTCCCAGGCGGCGCTTTCACAGGCGGTCACGCCTGCCCCGGAGACTCCCCCACCGGGGCAGGCACCCGCCACTCCCCCGCGCCCGGAAAGCGAGGGGGACCCGGTGCAACAGGCCCGCGAGCTCCTGGAGTTCGGCCATGTCGAAGAGGCGCGCAGCCTGCTATTGCGCGCCGCCAGCAACCGCCCTGGCAGTGCCGAGTGCTGCGTACTTCTCGGCCAGGTCTATGCCAACCTGGGCCACTGGCAAGAGGCCGAACGCTGGTGCGAGGAGGCCATCGACCTGGACTGCCTCACCATCGACGCCTACTATACCCTGGCCCTTGTGCTCCAGCACCAGGGCAGGCTGGACGAGGCCCTGGTGGCTATGAGAAAGGTGGTCTACATTGACCGCCACTCTATCCTGGGCTACTTTGGGCTGGCGGACCTGTATCACAGTCGTGGCGAGCTGCCCCAGGCTCTAAAGGCGCTGGAGAATGCCCGGCGATTGCTCGACCTTCACCCGCCGGACGAGGTCCTGCCCGGCTCGGGGGGCATCACCGCCGCCCGCCTGCGGGAAACGGTCGTGCGCCAGCAACGCCAGTGGCGGGCCCAGGCCAGGCCCGGCAGCATCCGCAAGCACGAAGGAAAGGAACGGTACCCATGAGCAACACCGCCGATGAGCAGACGCTCCAGGCGCTACGATGTCGCGTTGCCGAGCTGGAAGCACTCCTGGAGGGGGCGACGAGGTCCGAACAGGAGCAGCGCGCCGAGCGCGAGCGCTCGGAGGCCGAAGGGCTGCGCCTCCAGCAAGAAGTCATCGAGGCGCAGCAGCGGGCCATCCAGGAGCTGTCCACACCCGTTATCCCCATCGTCGACACTCCGAGGGGCGGCGTCCTGGTCATGCCCCTCATCGGCAGCATCGACTCGCTGCGCGCCAAGGACATCATGCGCGTCCTCCTGGCCGGCATCAACCAGCACCGCGCCCGCGTGGTCATCCTGGATATCACCGGGGTGCCCATCGTCGACTCGGGCGTGGCCAACCACCTGAACAAGACCATCAAGGCGGCCCGGCTCAAGGGCACGCAGGTTATTGTCACAGGGATCACCGAGGCGGTGGCCGAAACCATTGTCGACCTCGGAATCGATTGGTCTGGTATCCAGACGCTGGGCGACCTCCACGGTGGGCTGCGAGCAGCCCTGGCCAGCCTGGGCTACCGCATCACTGCCATGTCATAGTAGCAGACACAACAGCACGCAAGGGAGGAAGAAATGGCCAAGCGCCCCAAGAGCGCACCACAGCCCGAGGGCAATGATACACCGGCAATAGCCAGCCTGCAACAGATGATCAAGGAGCTTGAGGAGCAGCGCGCCTTTTTCCGCCAGGTCATCGATATGAACCCCAACCTGATCTTTGTCAAGGATCGGGAGGGCCGTTTTGTGCTGGCCAACGAAGCCCTGGCCCGCATCTATGGCACCACCACCGAAGACGTGGTCGGCAGGACCGACGCCGATTTCGCCCCCGAGGAACAGGCGAAGCAGTTTCACCTGGACGACCTGGAGATCATCGATTCGCTCCAGGAGACGCTCATTCCCGACCGGCCCCTGACCGACTCGGAGGGCAACATCCATTGGATGCAGGCCACCAAGCGGCCCATCATCGACCCCGACGGCGTCGCCCGGCGCGTCCTGGGAGTCTCGGTCGACGTCACCGAGCGCAAGCGCATGGAAGAGAGCATCCGTCAGTCGCTGGCACAGCGCGTGCGCCAGGTCGAGACCGGAACCGAGATTGCCCAGGAGATCGCCATGGCACCCGCCCTGGACGAGCTCTACCGCCGTGTAGTGACCCTCGTCAAGGAGCGCCTGGGCTACTATCACGTCCAGATCTTTCGCCACGACAAGAGCGCGGGCAGCATGGTCGTCGTGGAGGGCTTTGGCCAGCCCGGCCACAAGATGAAGGCCGCCCAACACCGGCTGCCCTACGGCCGGGGCGTCGTCGGGACGGCGGCGGCCACCGGGAAGCCGGTCCTGGCTACCGATGTGCGCCAGGACCCCAACTGGCTGCCCCACCCCGACCTGCCCGACACCTGTGGAGAGCTTGCCGTCCCCATCAAGATGCGCGACGAGGTGCTGGGCGTCCTGGACGTTCAGAGCGACCGGCCCGGCGCCCTGGGCGAAGAGGACGAGGTCCTGCTGGTGGGGCTGGCCGGCCAGATCGCCATCGCCATCGAGGGCACGCGCCTGGCCGAGGAAACCCAGGCCACCATGGCCGAGCTGCAGCAGTCGCAGCGCTTCCTGGACACCCTCCTCCACAACCTGCCCAACCCGGTGTTTGTCAAGGACAGCAGCGGTGTGTACATCGAGTGCAACCAGGCCTATCTCGACTTCCTGGGGCGCACCAAGGACGAGGTCCTGGGCAAGACGGTCTATGATGTTTTCGACGACGCGGAGCTCGTCGACAAGTATCACGCCATGGACGAGGCCCTCCTCGCCAATCCCGGCGTCCAGACCTATGACGCCACGCTGCGCCACGCCGACGGCACAATGCACGAAGTCATCTTTAACAAGGCGACCTTTGCCGACGCCGACGGCAGCCTGCGGGGGCTCATCGGCGTGGTGCAGGACATCACCGAGCGCAAGCAAGTCGGGATGCGCATCGAGGCCGAGGTCGAGGAACGCACCCGCCAGGCCGTCCATGCCCAGGAAGAGCTGCGGCGGGTCAACCGGGCCCTCACGGTCCTCAGCCGCTGCAACCAGGCCGCCATGCGGGCCAAGAGCGAGGACGAGCTCCTCAACGCCGTCTGCCAGATCGTGGTGGACGCCGGCCAGTACATCATGGCCTGGATCGCCTCCGTGGAACACGATGAGGCCAAATCCATCCACCCCCTGGCCAGGGCCGGCGCCGACGACGGGTACCTGGAGACCATCAAGCTTACCTGGGCCGACGCGCCGATGGGCTCCGACGCATCCCTGGGCCGCGGCCCGGTGGGCAAGAGCATACGCTCGCGGCAGCCCACCATCGTGCGCAACACCAGCCAGGACGCGGACCTCGGGCCCTGGGGCCACGAAGCCCGGAAGCGAGGCTTTAACTCCATCATTGCCCTGCCCTTGCTCTCTGAAGGCGAGCCCTTTGCTGCCCTGACGATCTATGCCCGGGAGATCGACGCCTTTGACGCCCGCGAGGTCGAGCTGCTGGTCGACCTGGCCAACAGCCTGTCCTACGGCGTCCTCGCCCTGCGGAGCAGGCGCGAGACGGAGCGCCTCCAGCAAGAGATCCTCGAGGCCCAACAGCGGGCCATACAGGAGCTGTCCACGCCCGTCATCCCCATCATGGACCGCATCCTGGTCATGCCCCTCATCGGCAGTATCGACTCGCTGCGCGCCAAGGACATCATGCGCGTCCTCCTGGCCGGCATCAGCCGCCACCGGGCCAGGGTGGTTATCCTGGACATTACCGGCGTGCCCCTGGTGGACTCGGGCGTGGCCAACCACCTCAACAAGACGATCCAGGCCGCCCGCCTGAAGGGTGCCCGGACCATCATCACCGGCGTCTCGGACGCCGTGGCCGAAACCGTGGTCGACCTCGGCATCGACTGGAGCGGTATCGAAACCCTCTCCGACCTCCAGACTGGTCTCATCGCCGCCCTGCAGGGCCTCGGCGTGCGACTGGCCCCGGTAGCCGCGTAGGAGCGCGCTTAATGGAAACGTCGATGATCCAGAAACTGGAAAATCTGCTCCTCGTGTCGGTGCCGCGCGACTTGATGGACAACGAGGTGCTGCAGCTCCGCCGCCAGGTGGCCCAGAGGGTACGCCAGCATCACTCGCGCTGGGTTCTCCTCGACTTTGCCCAGGTCGACATCTGCGACAGCTTCTTCGGGCGCTTTATCCAGAGCATGGCCCACATGACCGCCCTCATGGGAGCCGAGGTCATTGTCTCCGGCCTGCAAGACGCCGTGGTCGAGACCCTGGTGGACCTGGGCATGACCCTTCCCAGTATCCACGCCGTCCTCGACCTGGACGACGCGGTCGAGCTGAGCCGCCAGGCCGATGAGGATAGCCTCGACCACTGGCTCCATGCCCCTGGAACCCAGGCACAGGTGGCCGAGTACTCCGATCTTGCCCCCGGCGAGGGGCACGCCATCGGAGACGGGACCATCCCCTGGCAGCTCGAGGTGTAGTATGGCGGGCGACAACTCGGACGAGAAGCGCACCGACCTGCTAATCCGCGACATGGTCGAGGTCGTGAAGGCCCGGCGCCGCGGGCTGGAGCTGGCATTGGCCATGGGCTTTAACACGCCAGAGGCGACCAAGATCGCCGTCGTGATCTCGGAGCTGGCGCGCAACATCTTGAACTATGCCGGCCAGGGGACCATCACCCTCATCGTCCGCGGCTACCCGGAGCCTTGCTTCGAGATCGTGGCCCGCGATAGGGGGCCCGGCATCGCCGATATCCCCCGGGTGCTGGCCGGCGGCTATTCGACGTCCGGCGGGCTGGGGAAAGGCATCTCCGGCTCCCGCCGGCTCATGGACGTATTTGTCGTCAATTCTACGCCAGGGTTCGGGACGACCATCAAGGCCGTGAAGAGACTGCGGTGAATGGTGAGTGTGACAGGCTATGAGCATGTTTGAGTGGCCGGCGACGCCGTCGCCCATGGACCAGGGCCTGATGGTCCACGTCGAGCGCGAAAGCGACGTGGTCCTCGCCTGCCAGAAGGGGCGGGGACTGGCTGCCCGCCTTGGTTTTGGCGCCGGCGACCAGGTGGCCATCTCTATTGCCATCTCGGAGGTGGCCCGCAACATTATCGTCCATGCCGGCCAGGGCCACATCTCGTTTTACAGTGCCGAGGGCAACGGCCGCGGGCGCCTCGGCATCGTCGTCGTAGCGCGCGACCAGGGGCCGGGCATCGCCGACGTCGAGCGGGCCATGCAAGACGGCTACTCCACCAGCGGCGGCCTGGGGGTGGGCCTTTCGGGCGCCAAACGGCTCACCGACGAGTTCCACGTCGTGTCTCGACTTGGGGTGGGCACGACCGTGACCCTGGTCAAGTGGCTGCCATGAACGCCGAAACGAGGGTGCCCTTCGACTGGGCCGCGGCCACGCAGGCGGCAGGCAACGACTCGTTCTCGGGCGATCAGTACCTGTTACAGCCGGCCGGCGACCGCGTGTTGCTGGCCGTAGTCGACGGACTGGGCCACGGTGAAAAAGCGGCCGAGGTGGCCGAAATGGCCATCGCCGTGCTGCGCGACCACGCCCACGAACCGCCGGAGGCCCTCTTCCAGCGTTGTCACCGCAGGCTAATCGGCAGCCGCGGCGTGGTCATGAGCCTGGCCTCCGTGGACGTCGCCGACGGTCGCCTGACCTGGCTGGGTGTCGGCAACGTGGAGGGCATCCTCCTGCGGGCCGATGTCAGCCAACGCCGGGAAGCGATCTTGCTGCGCGGCGGCATCGTCGGCTACCGGCTGCCGGCCCTGCATCCCACGACGATCTCACTGGCCCGGGGCGACGTTCTGCTTCTGGCCACCGACGGGCTGCGCAGCGCCTTTGCCCGGGACATCCAACCCGGCCGCTCCGCAGCCGAAATGGCCGACGAACTGCTGGCTCGCTACCTGCGGGGCAACGACGACGCCCTGATCCTCGTCGCCCGCTACCTGGGGGCCGAGCCCGGGGCGCCGTAATCCCAATCGGGAGACATGATGGAGACCAGGATGATCGATCCAGCCTGCGACGAAATCGAGCAAATCTGGGCGCGCCGGGCCGAGGAAATGGCCCGCGTGCCGCCCCAGGAGCCGGCGGGTGGCAAGATCGAGGTCCTGGTCGTTCGCCTGGGCACCGAGAACTATGCCTTTGACGCGCGGCTGGCCCGCGACATACGCCCCCGCGGCCGCATCACCCCGGTGCCCGGCGTGCCCGACTGGGTGGCGGGCGTCACCAGCCGCCGCGGCCAGATCCTCTCCGTCCTCGACCTGGCCCGTTTTCTGGGCTTGCCCGGCGAGGCCACGGCCGGCGAGCGGCCCATGGTGACGGTCAACGCGGCGGACATGGAGTTGGTGCTCCTGATCGACCAGGTCGTGGCCGTCGAAATGCTGCCCCTGGCCGACGTCCGCGAGCCGGTCGGCACCATGGTCGCCCTGCCCGACGAATACGTTCAGGGTGTCGTCGAGCGGGGCGCGGGACTGCTGGTGCTTCTCGAGCTGCCCACCCTCCTCGCCGACCAACGGCTCATTATTCAGCAGGAGGTTGCCTGATGTCTGACTCAAAACTCATCGCGGTCCTGCGCCCGCCCACCTGGGACGACGAAGACAAGACCCGGGCCGCGGCACTACTGCACACCGTCTCCCTTGGCTTCCTGGGCATCCTGATCATCAGTCTTTTGCCCATCGCCCTCGAGGACACCACCGGGATGACAGCCCTGACCGGTCTCTTTCTGATCTGCCTGATCCTCGTCGTGCAGGTCCTGATGCGCCGGGGCCAGGTGCGCGCCGGCGCGCTCCTCTTTGCCGGCTTGCTGTGGCTGGTCATCACCGCCATCAACCTCCTGGCCGGCGGCCTGATGGCCACGCCCTTGAGCACCTACGTCCTCGTCATCCTCGTCGCCGCGCTCCTGGCGGGCCGCCGCTGGGGATACCTGGCCGCCGTCATCAGCGTCCTGGCGGCCCTCGCCTTCTGGTACGTGGACGTCAACCACTATATCGAGCCCATCTGGGGCATGTCCCGGGCGGTGACCATGATCGTCCACGGCGTCCAATTCCTCCTCGTGGCCTTTCTCATCGACCTCGCCGTGCGCGGCATGGAGGGCGCCCTCCAGCGGGCCCGCCTCAGCAATGCCGACCTGCAGCAGGCCCAGAAAACGCTCACCGAACGGATCCGCGTGGAGGAAGAGCAGCGCGCCCAGCTCGAGTCCCTGATGCAGAGCGAGCAGGAACAGCGCGCCAGGCTGCAACAGGTGCTCAGGGAGGTCCGCGACGCCGCCGGCAGGCTGAACAGCGCCGTGGCCGAGATCCTGGCCGCCAGCAGCCAGCAGCTTGCGGGCACCAGCGAGCAGTCGGCTGCCATCTCCCAGGCGACGACAACCGTCGACGAGGTCAAGGTCATCGCCGACCAGTCGGTCAGGCGCGCCCAGGAGGTGGCCGAAGCTGCCCAGCGCACTGTCCAGATCTCGCGGGCCGGCCGCCAGACCGTCGACGAGACCGTGGCCAGCATGGGGCGCATCCGCCAGCGCGTCGAGGACATTGCCGACAACATCCTCGCCCTTTCGGGCCACACCCAGCAGATCGGCAAGATCATTGCCACGGTGAACGAGATCGCCGCCCAGTCCAACATGCTGGCCCTCAACGCTGCCGTGGAGGCCGCCCGGGCCGGCGAGCACGGCAAGGGCTTTGCCGTCGTGGCCCAGGAAGTGCGCAGCCTGGCCGAGCAGTCGCGGCAGGCGACGGAGCAGGTGCGGGTAATCCTGGAGGATATCCAGCGGGCCACCAACGCCACGGTCATGACCACGGAGGATGGCACCAAGGAGGTGGACGCCGGTGTCAACCTGGCCCGCCAGACGGGCGAGGCCATCGGCCAGTTGACCCTGGTCATCGACGAGTCGTCGCAGGCGGCCATGCAGATGGTGGCCGGCGGGCGGCAGCAAGCCACGGGCATCGAACAGATCGCCCTGGCCATGAAGAACATCAACCAGGCCACGGCCCAGGGCCTGGCCAGCACGCGCCAGACCGAGAGCGCCGCCCGCGACCTGAGCGAGCTGGCGCAGCACCTGGCCTCGACCGTTGAGGAGCACAGGCTCTAGACGGGCCGCGAATCGGAGGAGGACAAGCCGGTGGGCCGCAGCGCCAAGATCCGGGAGCAACTTATCAGCACCTTCCGCGCCGAGCTGGTCGAGCACGTCCAGGTGATGACCGACGGCCTGCTCTCGCTGGAGCAGGGCCGCGTCCCGGATCAGGAGCGCGCTTCCACCCTGGAGACCATCTTTCGCGCGGCCCACAGCCTGAAAGGTGCCGCCCGGGCCGTAAACGTCACCGTCGTCGAGCAGTTGGCTCATTCGCTGGAGGGCGTCCTCGACGGCATGCAGCGCGAGGTCATCCAGCCCAGCGCCGGGCTGTTCACGGCGTGCTACCGCGCCCTCGACGCCATCCAGGCCGTCCAGGCCGCCTACGAAGCCGGCGAGACGACGCCGCCCCTGGAGTCGGTCATCGCCCTGGCCGACCTGGAGGCCTTTCGCACCCGGCCCCGCACGGCGGCCCTCGCCGACCAGGAAAAGACCGTTGAGGCGCCGCCACCCCCTCCGGCCGCCCCTGGCGGCACCCTTCCCGAAGAGACCGTCCGCGTCAGCGTGGCCAAGCTGGACATCCTCCTGGCCCACATCAGCGAGCTCCTCATGGCCCGCATGCGGGCCATGGAACGCCTGGAACAGATCCGGCGCATCGAGGCCCTCTCCTCTACCTGGCAGAAGGACTGGCAGACGCCGCGCGGCACCAGCTTTCTGGCCGGCCAGGAGGCGGCCCGCGGCGACAAGGCGTGGAACCAGATGCTGGTCTGTGCGGCCAAAAGCCAGGAACGCGTGCGTCGCATGGCCGATATGACGGCCGAGCTCGCCCGCCAGTGGTCCGACGACACGCTCCAGCTCTCCCTCGTCGTCGGCGAGCTGGAGGAAGAGGTCAAGCGCGTGCGCATGCTCCCCCTGCACACCATCACCGCGCCCTTTGGCCGCATGGTGCGCGACCTGGCCCAGGCCGCCGGCAAGGAGGCGATCCTCGAGATCGAGGGCGGCGACACCGAGCTCGACAAGCAGGTGTTGGAGCAGATCAAGGACCCCCTGGTCCATTTGCTGCGCAACGCCATCGACCACGGCATCGAGACACCCCAGGAGCGGGAAGCCAGCCAGAAGCCCCGCGTGGGGCGCGTCAAGCTGAGCGCCGGCCAGCAGGGCCAGACCGTCGTCGTGCGGCTCGCCGACGACGGCGCCGGCCTCGATTACCAGGCACTGCGCAATGCCCTCGCCCGCCAGGGCCGGCGCGATGCGCCGGACCTCGAGGAGGACGCGCTCCAGGACCTTGCCTTTAGCGCGGGCGTGTCCACCAGCCCCATCATCACCGATATTTCGGGGCGCGGCATCGGCCTGGCCGTCGTCCGCCGCAACGTCGAAACCCTCCACGGCCGGGTCGAGGTCTCCACCGAAGAGGGCAAGGGCACCCAATTCACCCTGATCCTGCCCCTCACCCTGACCAGCGCCCGCGGGCTCCTGGTGCGCGCCGCCGGCCAGGTGCTGGCCATTCCAGTCAGCGAGGTGGAGCGCATCGTCGCCCTGCGGCCAGGCGACGTCTTTGCGCTGGAGGGGCAGCCCGCCATCCGCGTCGACGGTCGCCCGGTGACCCTGGCGCGCCTGGACGAGATCCTGGGGCTGCCGCCACAGTCCGAGGCCGGGCAGTGGGACAATACCCCCGCCGTGGTGGTCTCGGCCGCGGAACGCTGGCTGGCTCTGGCCGTCGACGAGCTGCCCGGCGAGCAAGCGATGGTCATCAAGGGTATGGGCCGCCAGCTGCGCCGCGTGGCCGGCATCGCCGGCGCCACGGTCCTGGGCAACGGCGACGTCGTTCTCATACTCAGCGTTCCCGATCTCTTGAAAATGGCCTCGCGCGCCCACCGGCAGCCCGTCCTTGACCCTCCGTCGACGGAGGAGGCGACGCGACCGCGGCGAATCCTCGTCGTGGACGACTCGCTTACCACCCGCACCCTGGAGAAAAACATCCTGGAGGCCGCGGGCTATTACGTCACGCTGGCCACCGACGGCCAGGAGGCGCTGGCGGCCATGGCCGGCGAGGTGCCCGACCTCGTCATCTCGGACATTCTCATGCCGCGAGTAGACGGCTTTCAGCTCACCCGGCGCCTCAAGAGCGACGAGCGAACGGCCCACGTGCCCATCATCCTGGTTTCGTCCCTCGACTCGCCGGCGGACAAGGCACGGGGCATCGAGGCCGGCGCCGACGCGTACATCGTCAAGGGACGTTTCGACCAGGGCAACCTGCTCGAGACCATCGAGCAGTTGACGTGAGGGGGCAGGCATAGAGATGAGCCCACCAAAACCCATCGAGGTCATCGTCGTCGACGATTCCCCCACCGTCCGCCAGCTCCTGGTGGCCATTCTGCAAGAGGCCCCCGGCATTCAGGTCGTGGGCGTGGGTACCAATGGCCACGACGCCGTGCGCCTGGCAAAGCGCATGCGTCCCAGCGTCATCACCATGGACGTGCGAATGCCCGGCATGGACGGGCTAGAAGCGACGCGCCAGATCATGCGCCAGGTGCCGACACCCATCGTCATCGTCAGCGGGACGCTGCTCCAGCCAGAGGTCGACATCACCTTCGAGGCCCTGCGGGCCGGCGCCCTGACGGTCGTTCACACCCCCGGCCTGGCCGACCCGGGGGCTGCCAGCGGTTCGTCCAGGCGGTGCGCCTCATGGCCGGGGTTCCGGTGGTGCACCACTGGGGCGAGGAGATGCTCCTCTCTCCGGTACCGCCGGTGCCCCCCGCCCCCTTGCCCCCCAGCAACGGAGAGCGCGACCTGGAGGTGGTGGGCATCGCCGCGTCCACCGGCGGGCCGGCAGCCCTGGCTACTATTTTTGCTTCCCTGCCCGCCGACTTTCCCCTGCCCATCCTGGTCGTGCAGCACGTGGCGCGGGGCTTTGTCGCCGGCCTGGCCGAGTGGCTCAACGGCGAGACGGCGCTTCGGGTCCGCGTGGCCGACCACGGCGACCAGATGCAGCCGGGAACGGTCGTCCTGGCTCCCGACGATTACCACCTCCAGGTGACTTCGGCCGGCGTGTTGGAGCTGTGCCACGAGCCACCATACCACGGCCTGCGTCCCTCGGCCAACGTTCTCTTTCGCTCCCTGGCCTACGCCTACGGCCCCCACGCCCTGGGCATCATCCTTACCGGCATGGGCGATGACGGGGCCGAAGGCTTGAAAGCCCTCAAGCTGGCAGGCGGTGCCACCATCGGCCAGGATGAGGCGAGCTGCGTCGTCTATGGCATGCCCCGCGAAGCGGCAGCCCTGGGTGCCGTCCAGCGGGCCATGGCCCCGGCCGAGATCGGCCAGGCACTGGCCCGCCTGGCGCCCATCTGCGAAGGACAAGAGGTGGAAACTGCCTATGAATGACATCCAGTCTCTCGCCATCGAAAACCAACTTGACATCATCGAAGCGCGCATGCGCGTGCGCCTTCTGGCACGCGACAGCGGGCTTGATCTCTTTGACCAGGCACGGATCTCCCTGGCCACCTCCACCCTGGCGATCATCCTGGGGTTGGAAAAGGCAGGTACGGGCATTATCACCATGCACCGCCTGGTGGAGGCCGGGAGGACGGGGGTCCGGGTAGTTTGTATAAAGCACCGCGCCTCACAGCGCGATCTGGCGGCCGGCGTCCTCGACGACGCCCGGCGCATGGTCGACGAGCTACGGGTGGAAGAACGGCCCGAAGGCAGTGTTCACGTCAGCCTGGTCAAGTGGGCAGGCCGCAGCAGGCGACTGGATTCCCTGGCCGGCGCCCTTCAGGCGGCGAGCCCCATCGGCGACTGACGAGGCAGCAAAGGAGAAAGATTCGTGGCAGAAGATAGAGAGGGCCAGAAAAGCATTCTTGTCGTCGAAGACAGCACCACCCAGGCGCTCCACCTCCGCGCCCTCCTGGAGCGCGCGGGCCTCCAAGTCCTTTGGGCCAGGGATGGCATGGAAGGCATCCGGCTGGCCCAGACCGAAAGCCCGGACCTCATCGTCCTCGACATCCAGATGCCCGACATGGATGGGTTCGAGGTTTGCCAGAGACTGAAAGAATCCGACGCCACCGCCCAGATCCCGGTGATTATGTTCACTCGCTGCGACGACGCCAAGTCGGTCCTGTCGGGCTTTGAGAGAGGAGCTGTCGACTATATCCCCAAGGACGCCTTTGCCGAGGCGGTGCTCGTCGAGACCCTGCGGCAGATGGGCTTTCTACCGGGGGGCGAGCCCGAGGCGTGAGGCCCCGGCGTCAGGGCGCCGGAGCAGTCGAAAAGAGATAGCCCTGCCCGCGCAGAGTTCGCACCCAGCGAGGGCGCCCCGGGTCGAACTCGACCTTTTTGCGCAGCCGCGAAATGTGAGGCCGGACGATGTCCTGCGCCTCGCGCTCGTCCACGTCGTAGCCCAGGGCCCGGGCCAGTTGTCGACAGGAAAAGGGGCGATCGGGCCGCTCCATGAGAAAGGCGAGGAGCACCGACTCGTACTCGGTCAGCTCCGCATCCAGGCTGCGACCTTCTTCCTCGCCGTCGATCCCCTCACTACCCGCCACGACCACCAGCCGCTTGACGCGATCGAACGAAATGGGGCCGCTCCGCAAAAAGCGCTCGCCGGCCAGGTGCGACGCCCCGGACTTCAGGGCATCCTCGGCTTGAAGGGCAGCCAGCGCCTCGGCCATGACCTGGATGAGGTGCTGCCGGCGCAGGCGCTCTCTCTGCCGCTCCAGGGCGCGGGCCACGGCCGCCTCTATGTCGTGGATGGTCGAGGGCTTGAGCAAATAGTCCACGGCACCTGCCCGCACGGCCTCAACGGCGCTGTGCACCGTGGCGTGGGCCGTGAAGACAATGATCAGCAGGTTGGGATGCCTCTCCTGGACGCGGGCCATGACCTCCACGCCGTCCATCCCCGGCATGCGGAGATCCAGGAGCATCAGATCGTAGGGCCGGGCCGCGAGGAGCTCCAGGGCCTGCGCGCCCGAGGCAGCGGCCTCGGCCTCGTAGCCACTCAGGCCCAGCGCCCTGGCCACCGCCCGCCTGGTCGTCGGCTCGTCGTCGACCACCAGGATGCGCGCCTTGGGGATGGGCAATGCCTCTGGCCTTGGCATCAAATGGCCTCCTCCGCGGGTGCCAGCGGCAGCGAGACGGTAAAGACGGCGCCCCCCGCCGGGCAGTTGGCAGCCGAAATACTGCCTCCCTGCTGCTGGATGATGTTGTAGCTGACCGCCAATCCCAGTCCCGTGCCATACTCCTTGGTGGTATGGAACGGCTGGAACAGCGTCGCCAGCGCCGCGGCAGAGAGCCCCGCGCCCGTGTCGGCGAACTCGATCTCCACGGTGTTGCCCGCCCCTCGGGCGGCGATGCGCAACTGCCCGCCGTCCGGCATGGCCTCGATGGCGTTGATGATCAGGTTGAGAAAGACCTGCGCCACCTCGCCGTGGGAGGCCTGAACGAGGGGCAGCCCCTCGGGCAGGTCGAGTTGAATGTCAATGTGGCTCTGTTCGAGCTGCTTGTCGGCCAGGGCCAGGGCATAGCGGACCACGTCGGCGGCCGACACCGGCTGCCGCTCGGAGCGCGGCGGACGGGCAAAGTCGAGGACCCGGCCGGTGACGTCCATCAGGCGCCGCACCTCCTGGCGGACCGCCTCCAGGTACTCCTGCTGTTCCCCCGGGCTCAGGGGATAGTCGAGCACCAGCTCGATGCTGCTGCCGATGGATTGCAGGGGATTGTTGATCTCGTGGGCCAGGGCGGCGGCCAACTGGCCCATGGCCGCCAGTCGCTCGGTGTGCAGCAGCCTCTGCTCCATCTGCCGCCGCTCGGTCACGTCGCGAGCGATGGCCAGCACAGCCATGTCGCCCTCGTACTCGATCAGCCGGCTGCTCAGCTCGGTGGGTATCGGCGTTCCGTCGGAACGGAGGTGGACCGTCTCGAAAAAGTGATGTCCGTGCTGGCGCAGCTCCTCCATCCTCTCCTGGAACCAACCGGCGTAGGGCGGCGATTCGAGGTCCCCCGGCGCCATCTGCAGCAGCTCCTTCAGCTCGTAGCCCAGGCGATCGCAGGCCAGGCGGTTGGCGGCCAGGAGGCGCCCGTTCAGGTTATAGATCAGGATGGCGTCGCCGGCGCTCTCAAAGAGGGTCCGATAGCGCGCCTCCGAGCGGCGCAGCGCTACCTCGGCGGCCTTGCCCTCGCTGATGTCCACCACCTGCCCGATAAAGTGCAGCGGCTCGCCCTGGGCATCGCGCGCCAGGCCAACCTGCAGGATGGCATAGACCAGCTCGCCCGACCTTGTCAGGAACCGCTTTTCCAGGCGAAAGCCCGGGATCTCGCCGCGCAGTGTCTTCTGGCGCAGCTCCAGGTTCAAGGGCAGGTCCTGGGGCAGGGTTACGTCCATGAACGACATATTCGCCAGCTCTTCGGGGCTGTAGCCGAGGGTTTTCCGGAGGGCTTCGTTCACGCGCAGGTAGCGCCCCTCCAGGTTCGTGATGGCCATGCCGATGGGCGCCTGCTCGAAGAGCAAGCGGAAGGCGGCCTCGCTGCGCCGCAGCGATTCCTCCGCCTGGCGGCGCTCGGCCAGCTCGCGCTGCACCGCCTCGTACAGGCGGGCATTGTCCACGGCGATGGACGCCAGCTCCGCGAAGCGGCTCAGGAGGGCAATCTCGTCAAAGTGGAAGCCGCCCTTTTCCACCTCGGCGGCCACGCCGAGCACGCCTGCCACCTGGCCCTGGGCCAGGAGGGGCACCGCCACCCGCGATCGGCGCGCTGACCCGCCCGGCGCATCGCGGGCCAAATCGTCGCCGTCGCTGGCTGCCACTAACGAGCGCCCCGTCTGCCACACGTGCCCTGCCAGGCCCTGCCCGCGGCGCAGCCGGCGGCCCCGGTGAGCGGCATAGGCACCCAGCCCCACCTGGAGCTCCATCTCGCCTCCTCCCGGCTCCAGCAGGTAGAGAAACCCGTGGGGCGCGCCCAGCAAGGCTGCGGCCCGCTCCACGATGGTCGTCAGCAGAGCCGGCAGATCTCGCCGGGCGATGAGGCCCAGGGCCGTTTCGTGCAAAACGGCCAGGTACTCGGTCTGCAGGCGCAGCTCGCCGTCGACGCGCTTGCGCTCGGTCACGTCGTTGATTACCGCCACGATGCGCTTCACAGCGCCGTCTTCGATCAGGGGATAGGCGGAACAGCGGTAGAACCCGCACATTGAGGAGATCTCTTGCTCGACGTGCTCCTCGTGGTGACTGCGCAGGGCATAGAAGGCGGGACATCCTTCGGGGGGTGCATCCGTCTTATGGATCAGTTCGAAACAAGGCCGGCCCGTCAGTGCCTCCAGCGACGTACCCAACCACGTAGCGAGCGTGCAGTTCGCGCGCAGCACATTCAGGTTGGCGTCCAGGATCATGATACCGTTGCCAACAGCGTCGAATGCCGCCTGCCAATCGCCGTCAGCGTAGCTGGCCGCAGCGGGTTCCTGCATCGTGCCATCTCTCCAGTGAGGAAGCTGCAATAGGGCGATTATACCATCGGCTCTCGAATTGGGCAAGCCGGAGCACACTCGGTGGGACAGCCAGCCCAATCACCCTCCCCGTGTCGTCCTTGCCCTAGCCCAGGCCGTTCCTCGCCCAAACAGGCACAATATATAGTACTTTACACTAACTGCTCCTCTACATCTCGTATATGTCACTTGACAAATTCCCCAAATCGCGCTATCATCCTTCCGCCACGCACTGCTCGTTACCTGACAAGCAGTAGGACGACGACCCATGCGTCTGGCAGCAGGGTTCCGGTTACCCGGAAGCCGGAGGTAGGACCCGCCAGGCTCTCCTCCGCGCCTCTCTTGAATGTCTGCTCTGGCTCCGGGCTGTGCCTATCGAGTCGCCATGGGCGGCGACGATTGTCGTGAGCGATGCGCAAGCTCCTGTACTTTGTTGTTCTTCTTCTGCTGGCACCGTTGTTCTGGACCTTTGGACGCGAAGGGGTCCAGTTCCTCAAGGCGGTGTTCTCTTTCGACGCGACCCAGTGGTTCCTCGCCGGCGCCTTTCTGTCTTTGCTAATTTGCCTCCTGCTCCTGCGTGAGAGGTTGGGATTCCTTCAGTTACTGTTGCACGAGCTGGAGCACGCCGTCGTATTCTTTCTTTTCACCTTCCGCTGGCCGGACAGCATGGAGATTAGACCTCCCGCAGGACGAACCGGATGGGTCAGCGCCAACCGGTGGCTCATGTTCTTGTTTGACCCCTTGCTGTCCTTGGCGCCTTATTACTTTCCTCTGCTCACGATTCCCTTTCTCCTACTCAAGGCACTGGCCGCCCTGGCCTTCGCCCTGCTGGAGATGCCCTTCCCGGGATTTCTGGCAGCGGCCCTCGATCTGCTCATCGGCTTGACGCTGATGCTCCACATCCTGTGCATGCTCAAAGAGTTCCGTGCCCCTCAGCCCGACATCCGCGATTTGGGACTCATAGTCTCCTTCGTCACAACCCTTTTCCTGAACTTTCTGTTCGTGTTGCTCAGCATCACAGTCGTCACCGGCCGCTATGCCGAGTTCCTGGCATACGTGAAGTCCACCTTCCCGGTGGCGGTAGACGCCTACAAAGCATCATTCGCGTGGCTGAAAGAGCACGTGCCCCCTGCGCTCCAGGCACTGCGGCAGGTCATCAAGGGCCTGCTGTAACACACCTAACCCCCCAGCCCCCTTCCCGGCACGGGAAGGGGGAGCAACTCCCCTCCCCTCGCAGGCACCCGTCCCGCACCGTCCCGACACTTGCACCTGCGCGCAGTGCAGGTGTGGCCCGGCGTCGGGAACGGCGGACGGTGTCGGGAGGAGGGGCCGGGGGAGAGGTCACATCTGCGCCCAGCCGTTGCGGCGGGCGCTGCGCATGACGGCCTCGATGGCTTCCATGTTGGCCACAGCGTCTGCCAGAGGTGTCGGCACCGGCCGGTCCTCCAGGACCGCCAGGGAAAAGGCGTCGCCCTGGAGAGTATAGTGGTCCACCGGGTCAAAGACGATCTCTTGCACCCCGCCCTCTCGCTGGTGCCAGATCCGCGTGGGCCTGTCCGGTGAGGGGTTGAACGGGATCTCGAGCTCGATCCGCCCCTCCGTGCCCATGACCTGAACGCGCTGGTAATAGCCCAACTGCGTGGCGCACGTGAAGGCCGAGGAGCGGCCGCCAAAGTCCAGGATGCCCGTGGTGAGGCGATCCACCTGGAACTGCGGATCGATCTCCATGAGGCCCACCACCCGTTCGGGCTCGCCGTCGAACAACCAGCGCGCCAGCGAGATGCAGTAGCAACCGATGTCCATGAGGGCGCCCCCGCCCGCCTCTGCCCGGTTGCGAATGTTGTTCGGATCGACGTTATAGTAGGCGAACACCGAGTCGATGGAGCGCAGCTCTCCGATCGCGCCCTCCTGCACGAGCTGCCTGGTCCGCTGCCACTGGGGATGCAGGCGGTACATGAAGGCCTCCATGACCTTCAGCTCGGGTGCCCGTCGCGCGGCCTCCAGCACCTCCTCGGCCTCCGCGGCGCTCAGGCCGATGGGCTTCTCGCACAAGACGTGCTTGCCCGCCGCCAGCGCCTTCAGCGACCAGGGCACGTGCAGGTGGTTGGGCAGCGGGATGTAGACGGCGTCTACCTCCGCGTCGGCCAGCAGCTCCTCGTACGAGCCATAGGCCCGGGCAATGCCCAGCTTATCGGCCACCTGCCTGGCCTGCGCCAGGTCCCGCGAGGCGATGGCCTCCACGCGGGAATAGCGGCCCTTTTGCATGGCGGGGATCACCTTCTCCACGCCGATCTTGGCCGTGCTCAGAACCCCCCATCGAACGTTCATGGGCAAACTCCTTTCGAGTGCCAGGCGCAAAGCCCCGTCAGGTGCCCGCGCCTACGGTGCAAACAGCTCGCGGGCAGGCAGGTCGGCCAGAGATTCGATGACCAGGGAAACACCCGGCAGCGCGGCCAGGGCGGCGTGCTTGCCGGGCGGACCCAGGGCGACGACCAGGCCGGCGCCGGCCGCCCGGGCGGCCTCCAGGCCCGACACCGAATCTTCGACGACCACGCAGCCGGCCGGCGCCAGGCCCAGCGCCCCTGCGGCGCGCAAGTAGAGGTCAGGCGCCGGCTTGCCCGGCAGGGTGCCGTCGTCGTAGACCAGGGCATGGTCAAACCAGCGATCCAGGCCCAGGTGCTCCCGAAAAAAGTCGACGTTCACCCGGCCCGAGGCCGTGGCGATGGCCCGCGGAACGCCGTGTGCCGCCAGCCAGTCGAGCAACGAGGCGGCGCCCGGCGAGAGGCGAAACCCTGCCCGCCCCTGGGCCAGGCAGAGCCGGCGGTAGTGCTCTTCCTTTTCCTCCGACAGCCGCTCGATTTCGTCCCCCGACAGGGGGCGAGAGAGAAGATACTCGAGGGTGTAGCGGTTGTTGCGGCCGTGGACGTGGACGGCCATCTCCTCGGGCGACAGGGCCCGGCCGCGGACGGCGGCCGAGAACCGCGCCCACGCCTCCTCCTGCAGCGCGCCGTCCCACAGCAGTACCCCGTTCAGGTCAAAGACGATGCCCTGCCAGGCCACGACATCACCCCTCGCGGCGCATCGCGCGCCGCGCGTCCTCAGTCCTGAAAGACGTCGATGCTGCCCGAGCCGGTCTGGGCCCGGATGGTGGCCTCCTCGCCGCTGCCAATGACCCCTTGCACCCGCCCGCGCCGCGTCTCGCCCTCGACAGGGAACTGGACATCGATGCTGCCCGAGCCGGTCTGGAGGTCCACGCGGGCATCCAGGTCGGCGGGCAGGTAGAGCACGATGCTGCCGCTGCCCGTTTCGAACCGGCAGTCACCGGCGGGCGTCCCCCTGTACTCCACGCTGCCGCTGCCCGTGTCGAGGCGTACCTGGCCGGTGGCTCCCTCCACCAGGATGCTGCCCGTACTGGTGTGCGCCGTCAGGTCTCCGTCGATGCCCCGCAAGGTCACGTTGCCCGAGCCCGTCTCGACGGCGACGTCGCCCACAACGTCCCGCAGTTCCACACTGCCGGAACCACTGCCAAGATCGACGTCGCCCGCCAGCCCCTGCACCTGTACGTTGCCCGATCCGGTCTCGGCCCGCACTCCCTCCGTCACGCCGCGCACCTCCAGGTTGCCCGCCCCGGTCTCCACCTCCACCGGCGTGCCCGGCGGCACCTGGATCTCGAGGTCAACGCGGGCATTGAGGACGCCCGCCGGCCTCACGGTGCGGATATGCAACCCGCCGGCAGTCTCCTGGAACTGGACCTGGATACGGTTGCGGCTGGCGCTGGTCGCCGCCCTGCGCACCGCGCGGACCTGGAACTGCCCTTCACCGCCGGCCCTCACCGTCACACTGCCGGCAAAATTGTCCACCGCCAGGGATGCGCCCGGCTCCACGGGAATGGTGCGGCTTTCTTCAGCACTCATCGAGGTGCCCGGCCCGAAGGTCCGAGCGTCCGAGATGATAAAGCTGCTCAGGGCCAGGACGGCGGCCACGGCCAGGCACAAACACAGGAGGACGACGAGGGCCACGACGACAATGACCACGTTCCTGTTTCTCGGCTCCATCTCACTCTCCCTTTCCCATCCCGAGGCAGGCGATTCACACTGTTACAGCCGATTATAGCACCGATCCCCGCCCGGCACAAGGTCCCAGGCCGGGCCACGGGCGGCTGCCCCTGTCAGGGCGGGCCGGCCTGGCGGCTATTCGTCCTCGACCCGGGTGCCACACTCGGGGCAGAACCGGACACCGGGCCGCAAAGGGTGGCCGCAGTTGGGGCACGGGCGGCCCTGGGGCGCCGGCGCGGCCGGCTGCGGTCCCGGTGCCGTCGTGGCCGTGGGTGGCACCTGCGGTGTTGGCGCCGGCGGCCGGACCGGTTCCGGCATCTCGGCTGCTGCCTCGTCCTCGGCCGGCGCGGACGACTCGGGCGGCTTTTCCTGGCGGATCCGCTCCACCTCGGCCTCCATCGCCGACACGTGCTGCCGCATCCCGTGGATCTTCTCGCAGATGGCCAACAGCTCGGGTTGGACCAGCACGCCGCCATCGTAAAGGGCCAATGCCTCCCGGCCCAGGGCCGTCATTTCGGCCTCCAGCTCGCGCTGCGCCGTCCTGGCGGCGGCCTGCGCCTGGTTCACGCGCACCAGGCGATCCGCCTCGAAGGCTGCCTTGTCCGCTCCACTCTTTAACTTGTTCAGAAAGCTCGCCATGATATTCTCCTTTCCTCTCCTG
>JAAYZQ010000129.1 GCA_012514775.1 Anaerolineaceae bacterium | reverse complement strand
GGTCCAGGTAGACCAGGAGATCGGTGCGTCCCCGCAGTTCGCCCACGCTCGCCAGGCCCAGGCGGTCCAGGATGTGCGCCAATTGGATGCGCCACGATTGGTAAAGGTTGGCGATGCGGCGGCCGGCCTCCAGGGGCTCGATCTGTTTGGCCAGCTCCCGGTCGGTGGTGGCAATGCCAAAGGGGCAGCCTCGCTCTCGCTCGCAGGTGCCCAGGCGCATGCAGCCCAGGGCCACCAGCTCGGCCGTGCCCACGATGCAGCCATCGGCCCCCAGGGCGATGGCCTTGGCCACGTCGTAGGCCGTCCGTACCCCGCCGGAGGCCATGAGCACCATCTCGTCGCGGATGCCCTCCTGCTCCAGGAAACGGTCGACGCGCGGGATGGCATACTCCAGGGGCATGGCAATATTCTTCTTGGCGATCTCGGGCGCCGCCCCCGTGCCGCCATAGGCGCCGTCCAGGTGGACGATGTGGGCCCCGGCATGGTAGCTGCCAACGGCCACCATGTCCACGTCGGTGGGCGTCGAGACCTTGACCGAGATCAAGGCCCGGGGGTTGACGGTCCTTACCCAGTCGACGTGCTTCTTGTGGTCTTCGACCGAATAGACGCTGTGGAAGGGAAAGGGCGAGAAGAGGCTGGTGCCCTGCACCGCCTCGCGCATGCGTGCGACGCCGGGTGTGTTCTTGCTGCCCAGCAGGTGGCCCCCCAGCCCGGGCTTGGCCCCCTGGGCATACTTGAACTCGACGATGCGCGCCCGCCGGATGGTGTCCTCGCGCACCCCAAAGAGGCCGGTGGCGATCTGAGTGATGACGTGGTCGGCATAGGGAAGCAGCTCGTCGGGATAGCCGCCCTCACCCGTGCAGGTAAAGGAATCCCAGTACTGGGCCGCCCACGCCCGGGCGATCATGGTCTCCAGGCTCACCGAGCCGAAGGACATGCCCGCACCGTACCAGGGATGGGGCAGCCGGATGCGCGGCCGGCCGGGGTCCCGGCGGTTGAGGTCCAGGGCCAGGCGAGGTTCGGAAGCCGGCACCGGCTCGCGGGGGACCTCGACCTCCCGGGCCTCCAGCTCGAAGGCAAAGCGCAGGCGGTCGAAGCCGCCCCCCGAGCGGCCGGTGCGGTGCTCCAGGCCCGAGACGGGCGGCAGTCCGGTGCGGGCCTGCTCGGCGGTGGACAGCAGCAGCTCGGCGGGCCACCGCAGGTCACCCTCCAGCTCGCCATCACCGGGCTCGGCCGGGGCGGCGGTCAAGCCGTCGCCCGCGACGCGGCCAAAGAGCGCCCGAAAGGTCGCCTCTTCGCGGGCCTGAAAGATCGTCCGTCCCAGCTCACCCCGCAGGCGCCGCACGTCGCGCATGCCCATGGCACCCAGCACCTCCAGCAGTTGATCGCGCCAGGCGGCCATGAGGTTGACGATGCGCTGCGTCCCCCAGTCGGGGTCCGTCTCCTGGTCCTCCACGGGGCAGGGATAGCGGACGTCGGCCCACAGGGCGCAGCCCAGGGCCACCTGGAGGACATAGTCGACGGCCACGGCGTCGGCGCCGCAGGCCATGGCCTTGGGCAGGTGCTCGGCGGCGGCGATGCCACCGCTGACGACGAGCGAGATCTGGTCGCGCAGGCCGGCGGCAACCAGGTGCTCGTGGATCTCCAGGAGGGCATCGGCCAGGAAGCGTGGCTCCTTGCCCTCCAGCTCCCAGCCGCTCTCGTCGGCATATAGGTGGACCAGGCCGGCGCCCGAGACGGCCAGGCACTCGATGCTGGCGGCGATGCCGGGGCGCAGGGGCAGCCGCAATCCGACGACGGCCCTCGGGTTGGTGGCCCGCGCCCAGTCGACCAGGGCCAGGGCCGCCTGGACCTTGTCGCCGGGCTTGACCTCGACCTCGATGAGCCGCGCGGCCCGCATCCAGCCCGCCGTGGGCTCGTCGCCCAGGCCGAGGAGGGGCGCCAGGCTGCCCTCCAGGCCACCCATGGACGCGCTCCACTCGCCCGGGCGGAGCAGAGCCTGCGTGCCCAGGCGGGCGGCGGCGCGGACGGTTGCCAGGCGGGCGCCCTCTCCGGGCAGGTCCTGGGGCAGGGGATCGAGGATGACGGGCAGCGGGAGCTCGAGTTGGGGCGGCAGGGCGGAGAGCAGCCGGCCCTCGCCGTCGAATCGCAGCGCCGGCAGGCGCCGGCCGAGAAGCACGGCCGTGGAGATGCTCTCCCGGCCGTGGATGCCGTCACGCGTGGGGCGCACGATCTCGGACATGTCGAGCCAGATGGCGTCAAACCCCTCCCCGGCAAATGCGCCGCCGTACCCGGCCCCCGAGATGGGGACGCGGCCGGTCTCGGCCTGGTACCAGGTCTGGGTGATGATCTCGGGCGTCCAGTGGGCGTCTCCTCCGCGCCGGCCCTGCTCGAAGGGGGCATGGCCATACTTGATATAGTCGTCCCCCTCACCCAGGCGGAACTTGGCCGGGTAGGCAAAGGCCGGCGGTGCCGGGCTCGTCACGATGTGATAGCGATCTATCATCTCTCCTCCAGGCCAAAAAGAAAAAAGCCCTTGCACGGGAACCGGTTCGGTTCCTGTCCAAGGGCTTCGCGGCCCGAATATTTCTTTCCGTGATCCGCTGTGGATCACGGGCCTCTTATACCACGGTTCGCGGCAAAAGTCAAATGCGCGATCCCGCGCACGCCATCAGGCCCGGTCCTCGTCCGCCAGGATCTCCTCGGCCACCCGGCGCATGGTGAGGCGGGCGCGGCGGGCGCGGCCCTGGATTTCCAGGAACGCCTGGGCCTCGCTCATGCCCTGGCGCTCCATGAGCCTCCCCTTGGCCCGGCCGACGAGCTTGCGGTCCTCCAGGGCCTGCTGCCGGCCGGCGGCCTCGGCCTGAAGGGCCGTCCACTCGGCAAAACGGCTGGCCGCCAGATCCAGGACCGGGCCCAGGTCGGTCTCGCGCACCGGCTTGACCAGGTAGGCCTGGACCGTGGCCGTGGCGGCTGCGCGCTCCACCAGATCGCGCTCGCTGTAAGCACTGAGCATCACCACGGGCAAAGGGCATCGCTCGGCAATGGCCTGCGCCACGGCCAGGCCGTCCATGCCCGGCATCTTGATGTCCAGGAGGGCCAGGTCGGGTTGGTTCTCACAGGCCATACGCAGCGCGGCCACGCCGTCGGCTGCGGCTCCGACCACCGTGTGGCCCATGTCCTTCAGCATGGCCCGCAGGCCCATGCGGGTCAGGGCTTCGTCGTCGGCGATGAGAATGCGCATTCCGGTCTCCTTGAGTGATAAATGGGCATTGCACCCCGGCATCGGCGTCACGGCTGGGGGCCGGCGCCGCCCTCGTGGGTAAGGGGAACGGCTATGCGGGCCACGGTGCCCGCCTCGGCGGCCATGGACCAGTCGCCACCCAGGTCCTCGCGGACGAGGGTCTCGACGATCTCCAAGCCGAGCTGGCGGCCCAGGCTGCCCGACACGCCGACCCCGTCGTCGCGGACCTCGATCTGCAGCTCGCCGGGCAGGCTCCGCACCGAAATCGCCACCCGCCCCCGGCTGCGCCCCACGAAGGCATGCTCGAGGGCGTTCTGCAGCAGCTCGTTGACCACCAGGGCCAGCGACGTGGCTGCCTGGGAGGGAAGCGAGACCTGGTCGCCCTCCACCGTTACGTCAACTTGAAGGCCGGGGCGGCCCATGTTCTGGGCCACAGCCCGGCCCACCCGCTGCAGCACATCCGTGATCTCGACCAGGCGCAGCCCGCGCTGCGACAGTACCTCGTGCACGGCGGCAATGCTCAGGATGCGGTTGATGCTATCCTGGAGGACCTGCCGGGGCGAAAGCCCGCCCTCGGCGCTCATCTGCAAGCGTAGCAGCATGGCCACGTTCTGCAGGTTGTTCTTGATGCGGTGGTGCATCTCGCGGACCACGGCGGCATTGGTCACCAGCCGGGCATTTTCGATGGCCAGGGCCGTCTGGTTGGCCAGGGTGGAAAAGAGCGTCACCTCCTCGTCGTTGAAGCGATGGGGCTCGCCGGTATAGCAGTTCAAAACGCCGATGACGCGCTCGCGGACGGCCAGCGGCACGGAGAGCAGGGAGCAAAGGCCCTCCTGGCGGGCGATGCCGGCGTGGCGATAGCGGGGGTCGGCTGTGACGTCGAGGACGGACAGGGGCCGGCCGGTCTGGGCCACCAGGCCGACGATCCCCTCGCCCACCCGCAGCCGCGGCTTGTCGCGGTAGGCGGCGCTGCCGCGCTTTGTGGCCCGCACCACCAGCTCGTCGGTGGTCTCGTCCAGGAGCAGCAGCGAGCAGAGCCGGGCATGCATCACCCGGGCGGCCATGTCAACCACCACCTCCAGCATCTCGTCCAGGTAACGGGGCGAGACGATGGTCTCGCTCAGCTCGGCCAGGGCCGACAGTTCGGCGATCTGGCGCTGCATGCCCTCGTAGAGCAGCGCCTTTTCCAGGGCGCCGGCGGCCAGGTCGCCGATGAGACTCAGCAGCTCGATCTCGTCGGGCTCAAAGCCGTGGTAGACCCGCGTCTGGACGTTCATGGCCCCGATGACGCGGCCCTGGTTGACCAGGGGCACGGCCAGGAGCGACTGGAAGCGGAACTCTTCCGTCTCGGGCAGAAACTTGAAACGCGTATCGCTCCCGGCGTCGGCCACGGCCACCGGCTCTCCGGCCCGGGCGGCCCAGCCGGTGAGCCCTTCGCCCAGGCGCAGGAATGCCTGGCCCACCGCTCCCGCGGCCAGCCCCGTGGTGGCCTGCAAGACCAGGCGCTCCCCGTCGCGGTCCAGGAGGTAGATGGAGCAAGAGTCCATGCCCATCACCCCGGCCGTGCGCCGGGTGATGAGCTCGAGGGTGGCCTGCAGCTCCCAGGCGGCGTTGATGGCCCGCCCGATCTCGCGCAGGGCCGTCAACTGGGCCGTCTTCTGCCGGACCTCGTGTTCGAGGCGCTCTTGCACGCTGCTCATTGCGATCGCTTCGTTCATGGCTCGCGGTAGCGGTTGGTGATGGGCAGGCGGCGGTCCTTGCCCAGGGCCCGCTCGGTGATGCGCACGCCGGGCGGCGCCTGGCGGCGCTTGTACTCGGCGCGATCCACCATGCGCAGCACCTCGGCCACGGTAGCCCGCTCAAAGCCGAGGGCCGCGATCTCGTCCAGGGAACGATCCTCCTCGACGTAGGCCTCCAGGATGGGATCCAGCACCTCGTAAGGCGGCAGGCTATCCTGGTCCGTCTGGTTGGGCCGCAACTCGGCCGTGGGCGCCCGCTCCATGACGCGCCTGGGAATTACCTCACGGCCGGCTGTGGCATTCACGTGCTCCGCCAGCTCGTAGACCAGCATCTTGGGGACGTCCTTGATCACGGCGAAACCACCGGCCATGTCGCCGTACAGGGTGCTGTAGCCCACGCTCATCTCGCTCTTGTTGCCCGTGGTCAGCACCAGCCAGCCAAACTTGTTCGAGAGGGCCATGAGGATGTTGCCCCGGATGCGCGCCTGCAAATTCTCCTCGGTGACGTCCGGCTCCTGACCGGCAAAGGGCCCGGCCAGCGCCTCCAGCGTGGCCTGGAACGCGCCGTCGATGGGCACCGTCAGGTAGGGCATGCCCAGGTTCTCGCCCACGGCCGCGGCATCCTCGCGGCTCATCTCGGAGGTGTAGCGCGACGGCATCGAGACGCCGGTGACGTTTTCGGGCCCCAGGGCCGCAACGGCGATGGCCGCGGTGAGAGACGAATCGATGCCGCCCGAGAGGCCCAAGACGGCCTGGCGAAAGCCGTTCTTGCGCACGTAATCGCCGGTGCCCAGCACCAGGGCCTGGAAGACCTCGGCGACGGGCGCCAGCCGCTCCTCGATGGCTGCGGGCGCCAGCCGCTCCTCGATGGCTGCGGGCGCCGCCGGGCGCTCGCCAGGCGTCCAGGCGCCCGGCAGCTCGGCGCGTCGAACGGAGCCGGCCTCCCCGCCGGCGCGCTCCCGGCGCAGGCGAGGATCGTGGAGTCGCTGGCGAAAGACGGTCGCCAGGTCCAGGTCGGCGACCACCAGATCCTCCGCAAACTGCCGGCCGCGGGCCACGACCTCGCCCTGGGGATCGAAAATGACGCTGCCGCCATCGAACACCAGCTCGTCCTGCCCGCCCACCAGGTTGCAAAAGGCGACGTAGACGATGTTATCGGCCGCCCGCGTGGCGAGCATGCGCTCCCGCGCCGCGCCCTTGCCGGCGTGGTAGGGCGAAGCCGAGATGTTGACCACAAGCTGGGCGCCCTCCAGCGCCTGGGCCTCGGTGGGCCCGGCCGGCACCCAGATGTCCTCGCAGATGTTCACCCCGAACTGCAGCACATCCTCGCCGGCCGAGACCACCAATGGCTCGTGACCGGCGCGAAAATAGCGGTCCTCGTCAAAGACGGCATAGGTGGGCAGGTGGGCCTTGTGGTAGACGGCAGCGACACGGCCCGCGTGAAGCACCGCGGCGGCGTTGTACAGGTCGTCGTCGCGATGGCAAAAGCCGACGACGGCCGTCGTGCCCGCGGCAGCCCGGGCGATGCGTTCGAGACAGGCCTGGTTGGCAGCCACAAAGCCGGGCTTGAGGAGCAGATCTTCGGGCGGGTAGCCGGGCACCGCCAGCTCGGGCAGGGCCACCAGGTCGGCTCCCAGGTCCCGGGCGCGGCTGATGGCGTCAACGATCTTGCTCTCGTTGCCGGCCAGGTCTCCCACGGTAGTGTTGATCTGGGCCAGGGCGATGCGTACGCTCGTCATCCACAAACCCCCTTGCGTCGCCAGCAGGCGACGGATGGTGTATCTTACCACAGGTCATCGCCGGCTGCAACAGCGGTCCCCGCGGAACTCTGGGCAAGAGGAGATGAGGCCGTGCGCGCTTGGCGCCAGGCGGCCATATCGAGGTTGTGAAAAGCTTGACAGAGACGGGCAACCGGTGTACACTGGGAACAGGCAGGACCGCTCTTTTGCCGGACCAGGGAGGCTAGCAATGCTCGAAGAAGGCAACGTACCACGCGTGCCCGGCCAGGAGGCGCCGGAAAGAGATCCGGCGGGCCCGTCAACCCCGGCGGCCGCGCCGTTTCTCGACCGCATCAAAGAGGAAGAACGAGTCGCCCTGCTCGCCTCGGCCCACCTCGATCAATACCCCGCAGGTACCGTCATCTGCCACGAAGGCGACGCACCTAATGCGCTGTACATCGTTCACAGCGGCCGGGTGGCGGTCCTGAAGGAGGTCCAGGATGGACACCCCGTGCTACTTGGCTACCGGGGGCCGGGCGAGATCCTGGGCGAGATGAGCCTGGTGGCACAGCAGCCGCGCTCGGCGACCCTCGTCGCCATGGATGACACTGCCCTGCTGCACATCGCAGCCCCCGACTTTCCCCACCTGGCCGCGGCCTACCCGGGAATCTATCGCGCCATGTTGAGCGTCCTCAGCGACCGCCTGCAGGAAGCGGACGTGGCACGCACCACCGTCGTCCAGGAAGAGCGCGGGCTGGCACAGCGCCTGGAGATGGTTACCGGCGAGGCGGAGCGTCTGGCCGAGATGGCCCGCGTGCACAAGGAGACGCTGGAGCTCGTGGTTCACGATCTGCGCACTCCCCTGACGGTCATCAACGGCTGCCTGGACATGTTGCGCCACTCGCTGCCGCACGACACCCCACCGGCCGTGTTTCAGCTCCTGGAGATTTCCCAGCGCAGCACGCAGCGCCTCACTGACCTCTCGGAGTGCCTGCTGGAGACGGCGAAACGCGAGGCGACCAAGGAAGAACTGGGCCACCGGCCACTGAACATTGGCGGCCTCGTAGAGAATGCCGTCGAGTGTTCGTGGGCCATGGCCCGGGGCTCCAACGTCGATCTTCAGATCCAGGTACCCCCCAATCTGCCCGCCCCCCAGGGCGACCCGGCACAATTGCAGCGCGTCCTGGACAACCTGCTGGAAAATGCCATCTCGTATACACCCAGTGGCGGCCAGATCCTCATCGCGGCCCTGCCCGTGAATGGCGAGGTCCAGGTCAGCGTCACCGACACCGGACCCGGAATACCCCCCGAGCAGCGCCACAGGATCTTTGAGCGCTTTGTCCGATTGCCCGGTGCCAGGTCCAGGCGCGATGGCCTGGGGCTGGGCCTCTATTTCTGCCGCCAGGTAATCCAGGCCCACGGCGGCCGTATCTGGGTGGAGCCCGGCCCGGAGAACGTGGGCAGCCGCTTTGTCTTTACCCTGCCCGTCGAGCAGGCGAAAGAGCCGGCCGATGCCTGATCCCCTCGATATCGCCCTGGAAACCGCCAGGCAGGCGGGCCACCTGCTGCTGGACTATGCCGGCGGCCAACTGGAGATCAGCACCAAGTCGACCGAGATCGACCTCGTCACCGAGGCCGATCTGGCCTCCGAGCGCCTCATCGTGGGCGCCATTCGCCGGCACTTTCCGGAACACACCATCCTCTCCGAAGAGGGCCTGGGCGACCTGCAGCAAATTGCCGGCCAGAGCGAGCACCTGTGGCTGGTGGATCCCCTCGATGGCACGGTGAACTATGCCCACGGCCTGGCCGTGTGGGGCGTATCCCTGACTCTGGCCGAGGCGGGACGCCCGGTTATCGCGGCGAGCTATGACCCGGTGCGAGACGAGATGTTCTGGGCCAGGAGGGGAGAGGGTGCCTGGTGCAACGGCCGCCGGATCCACGTGTCAAAGGCCGGCCGCCTCTCCCAGGCCCTGGTGGCCACCGGCTTTGCCTACAGGCGAGCAACCCTGGAAGAGAACAACCTGCGCGAGTTCAATGTTATGATGCCCCGGGTCCAAGGCGTGCGGCGGGCCGGCGCGGCCGTCCTCGACCTGGCCAACCTGGCCGCCGGTCGCCTGGACGCTTATTGGGAGATGTTCCTCCAACCCTGGGACTGGGCTGCCGGCTGGCTCCTGGTGGAAGAAGCTGGCGGCACCGTGACCGACCTGCGGGGCGAGCCCTGGGAGCTGGGCAAGCAGTCCATGGCCGCCAGCAACGGGACACTCCACACCGAGCTGTTGGACGTGCTCCGGCAAGCACGCAGCGAAGCCTGATCCGGCGTACCTCGCCGGGCACACCGCACCTTTCAACACACAAACCAAACGACCCCCGGGCAGCACGCCTGCCGGCGCATTGTCAGGTCGGGGGAGCAGCCATGCCACACCTGCCGGAAAAGGGCCGGCGTTCGACCAAGAGGAGGAAGAGACATGGACGACAAACCGTGGTTCAAGAGCTACGACCCCGGCCTGCCCCACACTCTGCAGCCCTACCCGGAATGCACCCTGCTCGACACCATCGCCGATACCGTCAGCCAGCGCCCGGACCACACCGCCCTCATCTTCAAGGGCCAGCGCATGAGCTATGGCGAGCTGGAGCGGCTGAGCGACACCTTTGCTGCTGCCCTGGCCGGCATGGGGGTGCGCAAGGGTGACCGCGTGGCCATCGTCGCGCCGAATTCCCCCCAGGCTATCCTGGGCCAGGTCGGGGCCTGGAAGGCGGGCGCCATCGTCGCCCCCCTCAATGCCCTCTATACCGAGCGCGAACTGGAGTATTCGCTCAACGAGATCCGGGCCGAGACGGTACTGGTCCTCACGCCCTTTTACGAAAAGATCAAGGCCATCCAGCCCCGGACCCAGGTACGGAAGATCATTGCCACCAACATCAAGGAGTATCTCTCGCCCGTCCTGCGCCTCCTCTTTACCCTGGCCAAGGAAAAGAAGGAGGGCCACCGGGTTCACCTGCAGCCAGGCGACCGCTGGCTCGGCGATCTGTTGCAGGAGTACAGGGGCGAGGCCCGGCCGCCGGTGACCGTTGCGCCCGAGGACCCGGCCATCTTGCTCTTTTCCGGGGGCACCACGGGTACTCCCAAGGCGGCCCTGGGCACCCACCACGCCCTGGTAATGTCGGGCATGCAGTTGTGCGCCTACGCCCGCACCGTGCTGGCCGATTGGGACGACATCCTGACGCTGGTCATGCCCCTCTTTCACGTCTATGGCAACATGGCCATGAACTGCTCGTTCCTGGCGCGCTGGCCCATGGCCGTCGTGCCCAACCCCCGCGACATCGATGACCTGGTGGACACCATCCGCAAGGTGCGGCCCGCCTGCCTCCACGGGGTGCCGACGCTGTTCATCGCCCTCATCAACCATCCCGATGTCCAGAGCGGCAAGGCCGGCATCGACTCCATGAAGCTCTGCTGGTCGGCCGCCGCCCCCCTCATGGCCGAGACGAAGCAACGCTTCGAGCAGCTCACAGGCGGCTGGCTGCTGGAAGCATATGCCATGACCGAGACAATGCTGGCCGCTGCTTGCTGCCCGGTGCACGGCACCTTCAAGGAGGGTTCGGTCGGCTGCCCGCTGCCCGACGTGGACATGCGCATCGTGGACGTCGACAGCGGCGACCGCGAGCTGGCCCACGGCGAGCTTGGCGAGATTGTCATCCAGGCGCCGCAGATCATGGCCGGTTACTGGGAGCGACCCACCGAGACCCTGAATATGGTTCGCGACTGCCCGGCCCTGGGCCCCGGCCGCTGGGTCTATACCGGGGACCTGGGTATCATCGACGACGACGGCTACGTCTTTATCGTCGACCGCAAGAAGGACCTCATCAAGCCCGGCGGATTCCAGGTCTGGCCGCGAGAGGTGGAAGAGATCATTGCCACCCATCCCGCCGTGGCCGAGGTCAGCGTGGCGGGCGTGCCCGACGAGCGCCAGGGCGAGAGGGTCAAGGCCTGGGTCGTGCTCCATCCAGGACAACAGGTGTCGGTCGACGAGATCCGGGCCTACTGCCGCGAGCGGCTGACACCCTACAAAGTCCCCAAAGAGATCGAGTTCCGCGAGGGTCTGCCCAAGACCATGGTCGGCAAGGTCCTGCGGCGCGAGCTGGTCAAGGAAGAGACAAGCCATTAACGGGTCCCGCTCCCTGTCCCTGCTGCGGACGGTGGGCGGGCCAACTGGAGGTGAACGATGATCCTGCTCAACCCGGCGCAACACAGCCGCGCCTATCGTGACGAGGCCTCGCGGCAGATCATGCTCAAGACCATCGCCTTTTTCGAGGACAAGGGCAAGGAGCGGCTCAAGGAGGACGACCGCAACAGGGTGTGGTATGCCGATTTCCTGGAGTTCCAGAAGGAAGAGGGGCTCTTTGCGACGCTCCTCACCCCGCCCGAATACGGCCAGCCCGGCTCCCGGTGGGACACCTGGCGCAACTGCGAGTTCAACGAGATCCTGGCCTTTTACGGGCTGCACTACTGGTACACGTGGCAGGTCTCGATCCTGGGGTTGGGGCCCATCTGGATGAGCGCTAACGAGGGATTGAAGCAGCGGGCCGCACAACTCCTGCGGGAGGGCGCCGTCTTTGCCTTTGGCCTGTCGGAGCGGGCTCACGGGGCCGACATCTATGCCACCGAGATGAGCCTGGCACCGCAGCCCGACGGCACCTACCTGGCCAACGGCGAGAAGTACTACATCGGCAACGGCAACACGGCCCCCATGGTCTCGACCTTTGGCAAGATGGCCGACAGCGGCGAGTATGTCTTTTTCACGGCCGACTATCGCCACCGCAACTATCAACTCGTGAAGAATGTGGTCAATACCCAATCCTACGTGGCCGACTTTGCCCTGTGCGATTATCCCGTCGGCGAGGAGGACATTCTCTCGCGGGGCCAGGAGGCCTGGGACACGGCCCTCAACACGGTAAACGTCGGCAAGTACAACCTGGGCTGGGCGTCCATCGGCATCTGCACCCACGCTTTGTACGAGGCCGTGCGCCACGCGGCCAACCGGCGGCTGTACGGCATGTACGTCACGGACATGCCCCACGTGAAGCAGATGTTCACCGACGCCTATGCCCGCCTGGTGGCCATGAAGCTCTTTGCCCTACGGGCCTCCGACTACCAGCGTGTGGCCTCACCCGAAGACCGGCGTTACCTGCTCTACAACCCAGTGGTCAAGATGAAGGTTACGACCCAGGGCGAGGAGGTGATCAACCTCCTGTGGGACGTCATCGCCGCCAAGGGATTCGAGAAGGACATGTACTTTGAGATGGCCGCGCGCGACATCCGCGCCCTGCCCAAGCTGGAGGGCACGGTGCACGTCAACATTGCC
>JAAYZQ010000128.1 GCA_012514775.1 Anaerolineaceae bacterium | reverse complement strand
TGGTCTTTATCGCGTCGGTCTTGGGCCGAAGCCTGATCAATGTTATCCTCATTTTCGGCATCACCGACTCGCCCATCTTTGCCCGTGTCACGCGGGGCGAGGTTCTGCGCATCCGCCAGTCGGGTTATGTTGAATCGGCCACCAGCGCCGGAGCACGTTCGGGGCGCATTCTCCTTGACCACATTTTGCCCAATCTGATCGGACCGCTCATCACCCTGGCCACCTTTGAGATGTCGAGGATGATCTTTTACGAGGCCGGCCTGGGGTTCCTCGGGCTCAGCGTGCCGCCGAACGAGTATCCCACGTGGGGCAATATGCTGAACGCCGGCCGCAACTATCTCACCAGCTATCCCTGGATGGCGGCCTTTCCTGGTCTGGCAATCATGTTCACGTCGTTGGGCATGAACCTGCTGGGCGACTGGCTGCGTGACGTGCTCGACCCGCGCCTGCGGCGGGCCCGGAAGTGAGAGTCGACGATGCCCAAGATATTGGAAGTCCGTGACCTCGTCACCCGGTTCTATACCACGGATGGCATCGTCCACGCCGTCAACGGTGTCAGCTTTGACCTGCAAGAAGGGGAGATGCTGGCTATCGTGGGCGAGAGCGGTAGCGGCAAGAGCGTGACCATGATGTCCCTCCTGGGCCTGATCCCCATGCCACCGGGCAAGGTGGAGCAGGGAGAGGCCGTTTTTCATGGCCCCCAGGGAGCGCGTGACCTGCTCCAGCTCCCACCGGAGGAGTTGCGCCAGGTGCGCGGGGGTCAGATCGGATTTGTCTTCCAGGACCCGATCTCATCGCTCAACCCCATCCTGACCATCGGGGAGCAGATCAGCGAAAGCCTCGTCAGGCACCTGGGAATGAGCCACCATGATGCGCACAACCGCACCATCCAGCTTTTGCACGAGGTTGGCATCCCCGACCCGGAGTTGCGTTATGCCGCATACCCCTTCCAGTTTTCTGGCGGCATGCGCCAAAGGGTCATGATCGCCATCGCCATCGCGTGCGGTCCCGAGATTGTCATCGCCGACGAGCCCACCACCGCCCTGGACGTGACCGTCCAGGCGCAGATTGTGGAGCTGTTCAAGCACCTCCGCGATTCCATGGGCATGGCCATCATCTGGATCACGCACGACCTGGGTGTCGTGGCCGGCATCGCTGAGCGGGTGCTGGTCATGTATGGTGGCCGCCCGGTCGAGGTCGCGCGGGTGGACGACCTTTACGAGAATCCGAAACATCCGTACACGGTCGGATTGTTGGGCGCTCTGCCTCGCCTGGATGTAAGCGAATCGAAACGGCTGGTGAGCATTCGCGGCACACCACCTGATCTGCTGATACCGCTCCAGCACTGCCCTTTTGCCTGGCGCTGCGACTATGCCTTTGACCGCTGCTGGGCAGAGATCCCGCCGCTGGAGGCAGTGGGGGTGAGCCACCAGGTAGCCTGTTTCTACGACCTGGAGACAAGGAGGCAGCGGCATGACTGACAACGACGCCCTACTGCAAGTGGTAGATCTGAAAAAGCATTTCGCCATCACCGCCGGGTTCTTGAGTCGCCAGATTGGGGCCGTCAAGGCTGTAGACGGCATTTCCTTTCAGATCCAGGCCGGTGAGACACTGGGCCTGGTCGGTGAGAGCGGGTGTGGCAAGTCTACGGCTGGACGGGCAATTCTGCACCTGCTCCATCCGACCTCGGGCCAGGTCTTTTTGGGGAACGTCGACCTGACGCAGGCCAGCGCCGAGGAATTGCGCAGCCTGCGGCCCAGGATGCAGATGATATTCCAGGACCCCTACGCCTCCCTCAACCCGCGTCACTCCGTGGGCAAGATCGTCGGCGAGCCTCTGATCATTCACGGAATCATGCGCAAAGGGAGCCCGGAGCTTCACGATCGGGTCGCCGAGCTGCTGGAACTCGTGGGCCTGGACCCTATCTACGTGCGCCGCTTTCCCCACGAGTTCTCGGGCGGACAAAGGCAGCGGATCGGCATCGCCCGCGCCCTGTCGCTGAATCCTGATTGTATCGTCTGTGACGAGCCGATCTCCGCTCTGGATGTATCCATCCAGGCCCAGGTGGTCAACCTCATGCAGGACTTGCAAGAGCGTTTGGGGGTAGCCTATCTCTTTATCGCACACGATCTGAGCATGGTCAAGCACATCTCTCACCGGATTGCGGTCATGTACCTGGGCAAGCTCATGGAGTTGACAGATCGCACAACGCTATTTGATGAACCGCTGCATCCCTACACCCAGTCGCTGAACTCGGCAGTCCCTATTCCCAACCCCAAACTGGAGCGAAGGAGGCAACGCTTCATCCTCAAGGGAGAGCCGCCCAGCCCGGCCAACCCGCCCCACGGTTGCGTGTTCCATCCGCGTTGCCCGTTGGCCATCGAGGAATGTGCCGAGTTGGTGCCCGAGTTTCGGGAGGTCCGCCCCGGCCACTTTGTCGCCTGCCATCTTGCCGATGAGCATGGCAGAAGCATCATCGGCGAGGGCAGGGCGCTGCCCTCGTGAGGGGCGCCCGCGGCCAACCTGGAGGTTGGCCGCACGCGATCCATGGCTGACAGATCCGAGCCTTCAGGCAGCATGTCACCCGGCAGCACGCCTTTGCGCTCCAGGCGGCACTTGTGGTCCACGGCCTACGATTACGCCCTGACGACGGCCGGCGGCCTCCTCCTGGCCGTTAACCTCAACCTCTTTCTGGCGCCGGCCAAAATTGCCCCCGGCGGTGTCTCGGGCTCGGCCATCATCATCAACGAGTTTACCGGCTGGCCCATCGGCCTGACGATGCTGGTGCTAAACGTGCCCATGATCGTCCTCGGATTCCTCTACCTGGGGCGGTTCGCCTTCCTGGCCCGGACGCTCTATGCCGTCCTGGTTTACAACCTGGGCGTCGACCTCCTGGCTCCGTGGCTGCCGGCGGCAGGCATCACCGACGACATGCTGTTGAACGCGCTCTATGGCGGCATTGTGGCCGGCCTGGGCACCGGCTTGGTCTATCGCAGTGGCGGGACGACGGCCGGCACGGGCACGCTGAGCCGCGTCATCCAGATGAAAACCGGGATCCCCATCAGCCAGGTCTATTTCCTGACCGATGGCGGCGTCATCCTCATCGCCGGGCTGGTGTTTGGCTGGGAAGCCGCCCTGTACGCTATGATTACTCTCTTTGTCTGGGGCCTGGCTGCCGATTACGTCCTGGAAGGACCCAGCGTGGTGCGCATGGCCTTTATCGTCACCGACGAGCCGGGCGCCGTGGCCCACGCACTGCTGGACCGCCTGCACCTGGGCGTCACCACCTGGCCGGTGGAAGGCGCCTTTACCGAGCACCAGCACACCATCCTGTTCTGCACCGTAGGGCGCCCCCGCGAACGCGCGCTACGGGCTGTGGTCACCGAGGTGGACCCCCACGCTTTCGTGGTCACCGGGCACGGCCACCAGGCGACCGGCGGCATGCTCGGGCAGACCAGGCGTCCTGGCCAGGACAGACGCCCTCGCGAGAACAGGCATATGGCGGGGCCACGACCATGAGCTATCCCGGCGCCCATCCCTGGGGTCAGGAGAACGGCAGCAAAGGCCGGCCCCAGGCGATGCAGGTCGAGCCCTTTTCGCTGCCGGGCAACTGGTACCGGGGCGTGCTGCACGTCCACAGCACCCTGTCAGACGGGGAGCGCTCGCCCGGCGAGGTCCTGGACTGGTATCGCGCCCGGGGCTATCACTTTGTGGCCCTCACCGACCACGACGTTCTATCCCAGAGCCGGCGCCTGGCGGACGATTTCGTGACACTGAGCGGCATCGAGGTCGAGGGCATCGATCCCAACGCAGGGCTGTATCACCTCCTGGGCTTTGGCGGGCAGCACCCGCCCGACATGGAATATCTCCAGTTGCTGCCCATCCAGGAGGCCGTTGACCGTCTGGCGGCCGTGGCCCCCGTGGTGGCCGTGGCCCATCCCTACTGGTCGGGACAGCGGTCGGCCGACCTGCTGGCCCTGGAGCGCTGTTCCCTGCTGGAAGTGTACAACGGGGGCTGCGAGGTGGACGACGCCAGGGGCTATTCGGCGGTCCACTGGGATGACCTGCTGGCCGCCGGCCGCCGCTGGTGCGCCCTGGCCACCGACGACGCCCACTGGCGATCGGGTACCAAGGACGCCGGCCTGGGTTGGACCTGGGTCAGGGCGCCGCGCCTCGAGGCTGGGGCTCTGCTGGATGCACTGGCGAAGGGACACTTTTATGCCAGCACAGGGCCCCGGATCGACGACATGGTGGTCGAGAGCAGCCGGGTCTGGGTGCGGTGCTCCCCGGCCACGGCCATCGACTTTGTGGGCAACGCTCCTTTTAGCCGCCGCATCTCGGCCCCGCCAGGCGAGGTGCTGACTGAAGCAGCCCACACGGTCCACGGCAGCCAGACTTACGTGCGCGTCGCCGTTCGCGACGCGGGCGGAAACTGGGCGTGGGCCAATCCCATCTACTTTCAAGGAGAAGGATTGACGTGACACTGCTCTACTTTGGCTCCACGCCCTTCGAGGCCGGACTGGTTGTCCTGGACAAGGACGGCACCCTCGTCGACTTTGAGATGTGGAACACCCTGGCGGCCGTCTGGGTGGATCGCCTGGTCGAGGGCTGGGGCGGAGAGGCGCTGCGGCAAGACCTGGGCCGCAACCTGGGCTACGATTACGAGAAGCGCTACAGCGATCCCCAGGGGCCCATGGCCATCGCCACCACCGGCCAGGTCATGGCCATCGCGGCCGGCACCCTCTACCGCCACGGCATGCCCTGGGCCCAGGCCGAGGAGAGGGCACAAACGGCCTTCGAGACAAAGGACATCATCCCCCTTGCCAGCCTGATCCGGCCCGCGGGCGACCTGCCTGCGCTGTTTCGGTCGTTGCAGGCTGCCGGCGTTCCCGTGGCCGTGGTGACCACCGATCACCGCCGCGACACCGAGGAAGCGCTCCAGCTCCTGGGCATCGCCGACATGGTCGACTATCTCCTATGCGGCGACGACGGCGTCACACCCAAGCCCGCGCCCGACATGCTGCTGGTCACCTGCCGGCAGATGGGCGTGGAGCCCGGCCGCACCGCCGTCGTGGGCGACACCCTTGGCGACCTGATCATGGCCGAGCGGGCCGGGGCGGGCCTGCGGGTCGGCGTCCTCACCGGCGCCGGCACCCGCGAGGTCCTGGCCCCCCACGCCGACGTCGTCATTGAGTCGGTGGACGATATTCGCGCGGCCGCTGGCGAGTGAGCTACCTTCCCTCGTACGCCAGCCTGAGAGTAGGCAGGTCGATCTTGCTCATTTTCAAGAAGACTTCCATCACCCGCTGTTGTGCCTCGGGATCGGGAGCGCTCAGCAGCTCGGGGAGGGCGGTGGGCACGACCTGCCACGAAATGCCGTACCTGTCCTTGAGCCAGCCGCACATGCTCTCCTCGCCGCCTTCCGTGAGCCTGTCCCACATGTAGTCGACCTCTTCCTGCGACTCACAGTTGATCACGAACGAGATGGCCTCGGTGAACTGGAACTGGGGCCCGCCGTTCAGCGCGATGAACTGCTGCCCGTCCAGCTCGAAGGAGACGAGCATGACGCTCCCCGCCGGCCCCGGCCCGCCCTCGCCGTAACGCGAGATCTCGTTTATCTTCGAGTTCTTGAAGATGGAGGTATAGAAGCTGGCCGCCTCCTCGGCCTGGTCCTCGAACCACAGATAGGGCGTGATTTTCTGCATTGTATTCCTCCTCAGTCAGGATAGGTATTCGTCATGTAGTCGTTTGGGGGCGCAGAAAATCGACAGGGTGACGGCTCGGCCTCGACAAGTCGAGGAGTCCGGGAGTGCACAGAATCGGGAGTCCCGGACTTGTCCGGGCAAGATCACAGGGTGACCGCTCGGCCTCGACAAGTCGAGGAGTCCGGGAGTGCAAAGAATCGGGATTCCCGGACTTGTCCGGGCAGGATCACAGGGTGACCGCTCGGCCTCGACAAGTTGAGGAGTCCGGGAGCGCACAGAATCGGGAGTCCCGGACTT
>JAAYZQ010000013.1 GCA_012514775.1 Anaerolineaceae bacterium | reverse complement strand
TCCGCCCACTGGTAGTACAACTGCGACTCGTGCTCGAACGTCGGCGTCCGGAAGATGCACTCCCGGCAGTAGCAGATGGGGCAGTTCACCATGCAGTTGTGGCACCGCACGCACGCCCCAAACTCTGCCAGCAGGTCCTCCATGGAACTCACGCGCTCCCGAAAGCCCGCCAGCGCCGCCTCCCGCGCCGCCTTCCGCCCCGCCAGCAGCCGGTCCACCGCCGCCTTGCGCCCCGCCGGCGCACCGCCCGCCGCCAGGCCCAACGCCGCGGCCACGTCCTCCCCCATCCGCAGGTAGAGCTGCCCGGCATCCACGCCCACCAGCCCCACCCCCAGGTCCACGTGCTCCCCGGCCGCCAGCGGCTCGACGCACATCTCGCACGCCGACCGGAAGGACAGCCCCTCCCACGCCTCGGGCTCCCCCGTCGCCGCGCCTGCCAGCAGCGCCTCCAGCGCGCGCTCCTTCTCTCCCACCGCCTGCCACTCGGCCACGCCGTACGTCCCCGGGCAGTCGATGCCCACCACCAGCACGCCCTCCAGGCTCGCCTGCTGGAACTTGACCAGCTCCACCACCGCCCGGACCTCGCAGGAGCGCAGCACCACCCCCAGCTTTTCCTTGTGGGCCGTCATCGTCAACTGCGACACCGCCCGCGCGGCGTTGATGGGCAGCACCGGCGCCAGGGGCTCCGCCCTCTCCAGGGCCTCCGCGTCCGTCACCAGGCTCGGCGCCACCCCTCCCCCGGGCAGCGCCATGGGCACCAGCCAGGCGTCCACCACTCCCTTGGCCAGCAGCGACGCCAACAAGCCCCGGATCGCCCCCTGCCTGCTTTCCCCAACCTCCATCATGCTTTCCATCATGTCATCCTCGCTATCGGGCTCGGCCTAGATGGCCCCCACACCCCGCAGGGGGTTCGGTCCCTTGGCCTTCAACGCCGCCACCATCTCGCTCACCGTGTCGGCAAAGTACTGCCCCTCGCTGGCGCTGATCCACCGCAGCCACACCCGCTCCTGGTCCAGGCCCATCTGCTCCAGGATCGACTGCAGAATGGCCACCCGCCGCCGCGCCTTGTAGTTGCCCGACTGGTAGTGGCAGTCCCCCGGATGGCAGCCGCCGATGAGCACCCCGTCGGCCCCCTCCAGCAGCGCCTTGGAGACGTACACCGGGTCCAGCCCCCCGGAGCACATGAGGCGGATGATGCGCACGTTGGGCGGATACTGGATGCGCGACGTGCCCGCCAGGTCCGCACCCGTGTAGGTGCACCAGTTGCACAGAAAGGCGATAATCCTTGGTTCAAACTCGGCTTCGGCCATCTAAATCCTCGCTTCGGTTATTTGTCAGCTCCCGGCCTGCGTCGACCCGATGTCGGCGGCGGGCCAGGGTGGCGTTTCGCGGGCATCCCGGATCTTGAAGCCCAACTCTTTCATTGCCGCGATCAACTCGTCCATGGGCGCGTCCTCGACCTTGACCGTGACCACGGCCGTGGTGGGGTCGTCGCCCAGGAAGGTGCTCAGGGCCAGGATGTTGCCCCCCAGGCGGGCAATGGCCGTCGTGATGCGCGCCATTTCGCCCTTGCGCTCGGGGATTTCGAGGGTCAGCCGCAGACCCTCCTCCCGGGCCCCCAGAAGTTCCAGGAACACCTTGAAGATGTCGGTCTGGGTGATGATGCCCACCAGCCTGCCGCCCTGCACGACCGGCAGGCCGCCGATGACATTGTCGACCATGATCCGGGCGGCGTCTTCCAGCAGCGTGTTGGGGGTGACGGTGATGACCTCCCTCGTCATCAACTCCGAGACCTTCAGGCGGGTGAGCACGTCGTGCATCTCGTAGATGCTCAACGAGGTGGCAATGGAGGGCGAGGCGTAGAGGAGATCCTTCTCCGACACGATGCCCACCATATTGCCCTCCTCGTCCAGGACGGGCAACCGGCGAACGTGGGCCTGGCGCATGACGCGCAGCGCCACGTTCATGGTCGTATCCTCGGTGACGGTCACCGGGCTGGTGGACATACGTTCAGCGACCAGCATCTCAGCTTTCCCGCACGTCCACGATCTCCATGCCCAGGGCCTCCATGATGGCGACCAGTTTTTCCCGGGGCACGCCCTCCACCTTGACGGTCACCATGCGGTTCGTGGGGTCCTCGCCCAGGAAGGTGCCCAGGGCCAGGATGTTGCCGCCCATGTGGGCAATCTCGGAGGTGAGGCTGGCCAGCATGCCCTTCTCCTCGGGAATGAGCATAGTGAGCCTCACGCCGTGCTCGCGGGCGCCGAGCAGTTCCAGGAAAATGCCAAAGAGGTCGGTCTCGGTGACAATGCCCACCAGCTTGCCGTCGCGCATGACGGGCAGACTGCTGATCTTGTGGTCGACCATGATGCGCGCCGCTTCTTCCAGGGCGGTATATTCGGTTACTGTCACGACGTCGCGCGTCATGATGTCCTGCAACAGGTCATCGTCCCTGGCCCGTAACAGGTCCTTTTCCGCGACAATGCCGACGAGGTTGTCGTCGTTGTCCACCACGGGCAGGTGGTGCACTTGCCGTACCTGGATGGTCTCCAAGGCACTTCGAACTGTCATGTCGCCTGTAACGATTACAGGTTGTGCGGTCATCCGTTCGATAACCAACATGGTACTACCTCCTTATACGAGCGCCATATCGAGGGCAGCCAGCAATTGGCCGTGCTCGAAGGTCTTCTGCAAGGTGGCCTTGTTGGGGCACACCACGGCGCACACCCCGCAGCCCTTGCACAGCTCATAATCCACCTGCGCCACCCGCGCCTCCTCGTCCAGCACCCGCGCACCGTACGGGCAGGCCGCCACGCACAGGCCACAATAGCTGCACAATCGCTCGTTCACCCACACCGACGTCCCGGCCTCCCCCGGCTCCCCCGCCAGGTACGCCGCCGCTCGCATCGCCGCTCCCTGTCCCTGGGCCATCGCCTCCTCCAGGAACCGCGGGCTGTGGGCCAACCCCGCCACGTACAT